>CAMHPQ010000024.1 GCA_946187035.1 uncultured Clostridia bacterium
CCTGTGCCCCGCCGCCACAGAATGACGTTGAACCAACGGCGGGGCACAGGTCCCCGCCCTACAAAATCCAATTTTTCAACCAGTTTCTTTATCTCACCACGCCTTTGAGAATGTTTGCCGCAGCCTCCAGCTCTTTTGTGTTGTTGAAGGGGGAGAGGCTCAGCCGCACGGTCCCGGTGTTCAGCGTCCCTGCGGTCTCGTGGGCCAGTGGCGCGCAGTGGAGTCCGGCTCGGACCGCCACGCCGCGGTCCGAGAGCTTCTGCGCCAGGGTCTCCGCATCCAGGGAGCGGCTGCGGAGACTCAAAACCCCGGCCTGATGTTCGCCCGCTCCGTCGCAGAACAGCTCCAGATCGGGGTTCCGCTTCAAAAGCGTCACCAGCTCCGCCAGCAGCGCCCGCTCCCGACGCTCCACCTGGGCTCTGCGGGGCAGCAGATACTCGATCCCGGCGGCCAGTCCCGCGATGCCGGGGACGTTGTGGGTGCCGGCCTCGTGGCGATCCGGCAGCTCCGAAGGCATCGCCTGCAGCTTGCTCTGGGAGCCGGTGCCGCCGGAGAGCAGGGGCGCCCCGTCCATTCCGCAGAGCAGCAGCCCGGTGCCTTGGGGCCCCAGCAGGCCCTTGTGTCCCGGCATGGCGACGAAGGCCGCGCCCCAATCCGTGAAATCCACGTCCAGCACGCCCGCGCTCTGGGAGGCGTCCACGATCAGCGGCACGCCATGGGCCCGACAGAGCCCTGCGATCTCCCGGATGGGCAGCACATAGCCGAAGACGTTGGATACGTGGGTGCAGACCATCACCTTCGCGCCGGGGAGCAGCCGCTGCACTTCCTCCAGCATCACGTCGGGGCGAAACAGCGGCGACCTTGCCACGCGGATCTTCGCACCAATGGCGTGCAGCGGCCGGGTGACGGCGTTGTGCTCATAGCCGGAGATCACCACCGGGTCTCCGGGACTCACCAGGGAGTGAATGGCGATGTTCAGACTGTGGGTGGCGTTCATGGTGAAAACAACCCGTTCCGGCTCCTTCATGTGAAACAGCTCCGCCGCCTCCGCCCGGCAGCGGTAGACCGTGTCCGCCGCGTTCATGGCGAGCCTGTGGCCGCCTCTGCCGGGACTGGTCATGTGGTGGAGGGCGGCGGTCATGGCCCGCTCCACGTTTCTGGGTTTTAAATAGCTGGTGGCCGCGCTGTCCAGATAGATCATGCCCGCACCTCCCGAAGCGCCCCTTCCGCATCGTATTCAAACACCCGCCCGTGGTCGGCTTTGGCGTTCTTCAGTGCGGTCAGCGCCTGACTCAAGCGGTCAGTGCGCAGCTTGAGCCCATAGGCGCAGCCCCGGTCTGTGACGGCTGCCGGCGCCTTTCTGACCGTGGCGGTGATCCCCGCCCGCTCCAGAATCAGCCGCCCTCTCTGGGCGTAGGTCAGCGAGCGAAACAGGATCAGGCAACTTCGCTGCATCGGTTCATCCCTCCCAAATTCATCTTGCATCGGGGCATCCTATGCAGCTTCGGAGAAACAGGTGCTTGAATTCCAAGCTGATTAGTGGTATATTAAAGACACTATTACCCGGGAGGACACGATTATGGTGATCTCGACGAAAGGGCGCTACGCCCTCAGAATGATGCTGGATCTGGCCGAACACGCGGGGGAGGGCTTCGTCAGCCTGAAAAATGTCTCCCAGCGGCAGGAGGTCTCATTAAAATACCTGGAAGCCATCACCGCATCCCTGAACCACGCCGGTCTGCTGCAGAGTCAGCGGGGCAAGGAGGGCGGCTATCGTCTCAGTCGTCCCGCCGATGAAATCACGGTTCTGGAGGTGCTCCAGAGCGCCGAGGGCAATCTTGCCGCGGTCAGCTGTCTCGCCATGGACGACGCCGCCTGCGACCGGGCAGCCCAGTGCATGACGCTGCCCCTGTGGAAGAAGCTGGACACCCTCATGGATGACTACCTCGGCGGCGTCACCGTTCAGAACGTGCTGGACGGCGAAGTGTAAAAGAATTGAAAATGAAAACCCGTCTCCTGATCCGGGAGGCGGGTTTTGCCGTCTGAACAGCCATCAAAGGGGAACAAAGGTCGTTTCCCCAGCGTCTTTTGGGTGTGAGGTCACATTTTGTTAACATAAAAATATTATGGAAAGCAAAAATTCACGGTTTTTAGGTTGTAAATGCCAATGATTTATGATATACTACAACCTAATTCTTCATTATTTATCATAATTTGTTACCGTACAGATCGGAACCGGAAAAAAGGAGGGAGCGCATATGGAATCCACCGCAACGCTGCTGGGCACTTTGGCCATGGTGGCGCGGTTCGTGCTGCCGATTTTCGCGCTGGTGGTACTCTACCGCTGCGTGCGCTCCATGCTCTCCGGCAGAGCGGATCCGGAGATCTGGGGCTACCTGGTCACGCCCAAGGGCGAGGTGTCCCAGCTGCGCCACTGGGAGTGCATCATCGGGCGCGCCCGCTCCTCGGACGTCAGACTGAATTTTGAGGACGTGGCCAGCGTCCACGCGGTATTGATGCGCAACGACAAGGGGGAGTGGCACATCCACGACCTCAGCCGCGGCGGCGGGGTGCTCCTCAACGGCAAGCAGCTGGATCAAACCGAACAGATCGTGGACGGCGACATCATCCGCTGCGGCAAGCACATGCTGAAATTTGCCACCAACACCGAGCAGCACCGGGCCCTGCAGGAGCGGAAGCGGGAAGTGGCCGGCTGGAAGATCAACGCCAGCACCACCCTGTTTTTCCTGACTCTCTGCCAGCTGCTGCTGATGCTGGAGTTTTACGTCTCTCTGGATGAGGAATATCGGATCACGGCCCTGCTGGCGTTCTTCGCGCTGATTCTGGTGCAGTGGCTGTGCTATCTGGTCATGCGGACGATGGACCGATCCGGGTACGAGCCGGAGACGCTGGCGTTCTTCCTGTGTACCCTGGGGCTCTGCGTCTGCGCCACCGCCACCCCGGAGGAGCTGGTGCGGCAGACCATCCTGCTGATGGCGGGTGTGGCGCTGTTCTTCCTCTTCGGCTGGTGGCTGCGAGACTTAAACCACGTGAAGGCCATGCGCTGGCCTTTGGCATTCCTGTCTCTGGCGCTGCTGGCTTTGAACCTGGCGGCTGCTCAGGAGATGTTCGGCGCGAAAAACTGGATCACCGTGGCGGGCTTTTCTCTGCAGCCCTCGGAGCTCATCAAGGTGGCCTATATCTACGTGGGCGCCACCACGCTGGATCAGATGTTCCGCAGCAAGAGCATTTTGTATTTCATCGGCTTTTCCGCCATCTGCGTGGGCGGCCTGGCCCTCATGGGCGATATGGGCGCGGCGCTGGTGTTCTTCGCCACCTTCCTGGTGATCGCCTTCCTGCGCTCCGGCAGCATCGCAACGGTGCTGCTGGCGGTGGGCGGAGCGGCCATGGCGGGCATGCTGGTACTGAGCATCAAGCCCTATGTGGCCAGACGCTTCGCCACCTGGGGCCACGTCTGGGAGGACGTGAACGGCGCCGGTTATCAGCAGACCCGTGCCCTCAGTGCGGCGGCCTCCGGCGGACTCTTCGGTCAGGGGGCGGGCAACGGCTGGCTCAAGCACATTGTGGCAGCCAACACGGACATGGTCTTCGCCATGGTCTGTGAGGAACTGGGCCTCATCATCGCGGTGTTCGCCATGCTCAGCATCATTGCCCTGGCAATCTTCACGGTGAAAAACGCGGCACGCAACCGCTCGTCTTATTACGTCATTGCCGGCTGCGCTGCCATCACCATGATGATGGTGCAGATGGCCCTGAACGTCTTCGGCTCTCTGGACATCCTGCCCTTCACCGGCGTCACGTTCCCGTTTGTGAGCCGCGGCGGCTCCAGTATGCTCAGCTGCTGGATGCTGCTGGCCTTCATCAAGGCGGCGGACACCAGACGGGGCGGCAGCTTCGTGGTGAAGGCCGGGGCCAAACAGAAGGAGGCGGATGCGGCATGACCAAGGTACAGCACAGAGCCATGGCCGCCCTCCTGGTGGCTGCCCTGATCCTGGTGGGGCTCGGCGTGTATATCTACCGTTTCATCGTCCACGGGGGCGAGTGGGCCACCTTCGCCGTGGGCGGCACCTACACCAGCGGCGTCATGAGCACCGGCACCATCACGGACCGCAGCGGCGTCGTTCTGGCCCAGGCCGACGGCAGCTCCAGATACTATGCCGACGACTGGTCGGTGCGCCGCGCCTGCTACCACGCCGTGGGCGACTATGCCGGCAACGTGGGAACCGGCGCCCTGCGCTCCTTCGCGGCGCAGCTGGCGGGCTACAATCCCATCACCGGCACCTATGCCTCCGGGGGACATGAGGTAGCGTTGAGTCTGGACAGCCAGCTCTGCGTCACGGCCCAGAACGCATTGAACGGACGCAGCGGCGCGGTACTGGTATCCAATTACAAGACCGGCGAGATCCTCTGCATGACCTCCAATCCCACCACGGATCCGGCGGACAGCACCCTGGAGATCGCCGACGGAACCTATCTGAACCGCTGCATCAGCGCGGTCTATACCCCCGGCTCGGTGTTCAAGCTGATCACCACCGCGGCGGCACTGGAAAACATCCCGGATCTGGCCTCCAGAACCTACACCTGCACCGGCAGCATTCAGGTGGGCGGCAGCATCGTCACCTGCTCCGGCACCCACGGGAGCCAGAGCTTCGAGGACGCTCTCGCCAACTCCTGCAACGTGGCCTTCGCGCAAATCGCCCTGGAGCTGGGCGGCGATACGCTGGAGAAATACGCCGACGACCTGGGCTTCACCTCCAGCCACAAGCTGGACAGCGTGAGCACCGCCGCGGGCAGCTTCTTCAAGGACGCCGACGGCTCTCCCGGTCTCGCCTGGTCGGGCATCGGGCAGGCGGCGGATCTGATCTGCCCCTATTCCATGCTCAGACTGGTCTCGGCAGTTGCCACCTCCGGCATCTTGCAGGAGCCGACGATGATTCTCGGCGAGCGGAACAACCAGACCAACCTGCTCCAGAGCACCACCGCCAACCGGATGAAGGAGCTCATGAGCTATAACGTCTATGCCCATTACGGCACCTGGAACTTCCCGGGGCTGAACATCTGCGCCAAGACCGGCACCGCCGAGGTGGGCGACGGCACCAGCCACGCCTGGTTCACCGGCTTCCTGGACGACGAGACCCATCCCTACGCCTTCGTGGTCATCGTGGAAAACGGCGGCGGCGGACTGGAGACTGCCGGCACCCTGGCGAACACCGTTTTGCAGACGGCAGTGGCAAGAGGACTCTGACCTCCGTAGGGCGGGGCGCTTGCGCCCGCCGCAGATTTGAAACCATCACGGATTCTGATAGAAAGAGTAACCACATGATCGACCTGACCGTAAAAGACCTCGTCAAGAGCTTTGAGGTGGGAACCAACATCCTCGACGGGGTCAGCTTTGAAGTGAATACCGGCGAGCGCATCGGCATTCTGGGGCGCAACGGCTGCGGCAAGACCACGCTGTTCCGGCTCCTGTCCGGGGCGCTCTACCCGGACAGCGGCGAGATCTCCATCGCCTCCGGCAGACGCCTGGGCCTGATCTCCCAGATCCCCGTCTATCCGGAGGGCTACACCACCGAGGACGTGCTCCGGGAGGCCCATCGGCGGCTCTACGATCTGGAGGATCGGATGAACCAGCTGGCGGAGCGGATGGCCTCGGACGACTCTCCACAGTTGCTCTCGGAATATGACCGGGTCAGCGAGGATTTTAGAAGACTCGGCGGCTATGACATGGAGCATGAGCGGGACCGGGTGGCAAACGGCCTCGACATCAATGCCGCCATGCGCGCCCAGAGCTTCGACTCCCTCTCCGGCGGCGAGAAGACCCGCGTGAACCTTGCACGGCTCATTCTGGAGGACACGGACATCCTCCTGCTGGACGAGCCCACCAACCATCTGGATCTGCGCAGCACCGAGTGGCTGGAGGACTACCTCCTGCACTTCCATGGCAGCGTGCTGGTCATCAGCCACGACCGCTATTTCCTGGATCGGGTGGTGCAGCGGAGCATCGACCTCTCCACCGGAAAGGCGGAGTTTTACAGCGGCAATTACAGCTTCTACGTCGTGGAGCGTCAGCGCCGGTTCGACGAGCAGCTCAAGCAATACGAAAAGGATCAGGCCAAGCTCCAGCAGCTCACGGAGGCGGCGGAAAAGCTCCACCTCTGGGCCTTCATGGGCAACGACAAGCTCCACAAGCGGGCCTTCTCCATGGAAAAGCGCATGGAAAAGCTCCGCCAGACCGAGCGGCCAGCGGAGGACCGGAAGCTGAACGTCCATTTCTCCGAGTCCGTCTTCCGGGCCGACGAGGTGCTGGCGGCGGACAGCGTCACCAAAGGATTCGGTGATCGGACGCTGTTCCATGATCTGACTCTGACTGTCACCGGCGGCGAGCGCATCGCCCTGATCGGCGACAACGGCATGGGGAAGACCACCTTCCTGAAGCTTCTGATGAACGAGGAGACCCCGGACTCCGGCTGGATCCGCAGGGGCCCCACGGTCCGCGTGGCCTACCTGCCGCAGATCGTGACCTTCCAGGATCAGACCCGGAACATGGTGGACACCATGCTCTACGAGTGCAAATGCCAGCCCCAGGAGGCTCGCGACCGTCTGGCGGCCTTCGGCTTCCGGGGGGAGGACGTGTTCAAGACCGTGGACAGTCTCTCCGGCGGCGAGCGGTCCAGACTGAAGCTCTGCATGCTCATGGGCAGCGAGATCAACTTCCTGATCCTGGACGAGCCCACCAACCATCTGGACATCGCCAGTAGAGAATGGATCGAGGACGCCCTCTCGGATTACAGCGAGGCGCTCTTGTTCGTGAGTCATGACCGCTATTTCATTGAGAAATTCGCCACCCGGATCTGGGCCCTGCGGGACGGAACCTTCACCGACTATCGCGGCAGCTTCGAGGAATACCGCGCCTACACCCAAAGGCAGCAGACCCTGCAGCAGGTGGTCCGGCAGCAGGAGCGAAAGAAGGAGCCCAAGCCGAAAAAGCAGCCCAATGCGGCAAAGCAGCTCCAGAAAACCGAGAAGGCCATCGAGAGGGCCGAGGAGAAGATGGCGGAGCTGGAGGCGGCGAGTGAGCAGTTCGCCACCGACTACCAGAAGCTCATGGAGCTGGAGACGGAGAAGGCGGCTCTGCAGTCTGAGCTGGACGCGCTGTATGAACAGTGGGAGGCCCTGACGGAAGAATCGGAATCATGAAAAAGAGAATGTATTTTGTCATCATCTGCATCGTCCTGGGGCTGATTTTGCGCTTTGTATTCCCGGGGCATGACTTCCTCGCCTACGGCCTCTGGCTGCTGGCTGCGCTGGTGCTGCTGTTCCCGATCCTGCCGGGCTGGGGCCGCTGGGCGCTGGCAGCTTTGCTGGTCATCGGCTGCGCGGTGTTTGCGGTGCTGGAGATCCCCATCGTAAAAGAGGCGAAGACCGACGCGAATCCCAAGGCGGACTACGTGATCGTGCTTGGCGCCAAGGTCAACGGCACCATGCCCAGCAGATCCATGCTGGAGCGGCTGCGCGCGGCCCTGGACTACCTGCAGACCTACCCGGAGGCCGTGGCTGTGGTCTCCGGCGGGCAGGGGGACGACGAGGGCGTCTCCGAGGCTGCGGCCATGCAGACGTGGCTTGTGAACCAGGGGATCGATCCCGCCCGGGTGCTGCTGGAGGATCGGTCCGAGACCACCCGCGAGAATCTGGAAAACAGCTTTGAGATCATCCGTCAAAGCGGGGGAGACCCCGCGTCGGGCGTTGCCATCGTCACCAGCGAGTACCACCTCTGGCGCGCCAAGCTCATGGCCGAGGCCCTGGGCGCGAAGCCGCTGGGCGTGGCGGCCAAAACCGGCTGGATCGATCTGCGCTTAAACTACTTCATCCGCGAGGCCTTTGCCGCCGCCTACATGCGCGTGGCGGGCACCCTATATTAAAGAAATGATGTGATTCCCATGGAAAAAGTAAATGTCTATGACTGGGATAAGACGATCTTCCCCAAGGACAGCACCGTGACCTTTTATTTCTGGTGCATGCTGCGCTATCCGAAGATTCTGAAGGCGCTGCCCGACGCGCTGAAGCTGCTTCCGGCCTATTTTAAAGGCACAATCAGTAAAACCCGCATCAAGGAGGTCTTCTATGGCTTCCTGCAGTATGTGCCCAACATCGACCAGGCGGTGCAGAGATTCTGGGCGAAGAAATTCCCCAAGATCAACCGCTGGTATCTGGATCACCAGCGCTCGGACGACATCGTGATCTCCGCTTCGCCGGAGTTTCTGATCTCCGTCCCGGCGGAGAAACTGGGCGTCCGGCTCTTAGCCTCCAGAGTGGACAAAAAGACCGGCAAGACCGAAGGGGAGAACTGCTGGGGCCCGGAGAAGGTCAACCGACTCAGAGAAGCTTTTCCCAATGTGGAGATCGCCGCCTTCTATTCCGATTCCAGAAGCGATTCGCCTCTGGCGGAGCTGGCAGATGTGGCCTACCTGGTGAAGGGTGAAAAGCTCCTGCCCTGGTAATAGGGAAGAGAAGAAAGGAGAATATCATTGGATAACTACAATCATTCCTCCGCGCCCATGACTTACAGCGAATACCGGGCAGCGGGACGCAGCGCCCTCGCGGGCCGCTGGGGTCTCGCCGTGGGCGTCATGGTGGTGGCGGCGCTGCTGGGCGGCGTCGGTGAAGGACTCGGCTTCAGCTTCAATCTGGACATCGACGCGGACGACGTGCACTATGTGTTCAACTCGGATTTCATAGACCAGCTGGTGCTGTTTCTGCAGCGGTTTAGGCCCCTGTTCATTTTCATGGAGCTGCTGGGGCTGGTGCAGCTGATCATCGGCGGCCCCATCATGATCGGCTACGACCGCTTTAACCTCCATCTGGTGGACCGGCAGGAGGCCAAATTTGAGGACCTGTTCTCGGCCTTTGACATTTTCGGCGAGGCCTTCTGGCTGCGGCTGAGAATGCTGCTGCAGATCATCGGCTGGACTCTGCTGCTGATCGTCCCCGGCATCATCGCGGCCCTGCGCTACAGCATGGCGGGCTACATCATGTCGGAGAATCCCGGCATCTCAGCAGGAGAGGCCATCGAGCGCTCCAAGGCCATGATGGACGGCCACAAAAAGGAGCTGTTCCTCCTGGAGCTGAGCTTCATCGGCTGGATCGTCCTGTCCGCCCTGACCCTCGGCATCCTGAGCCTCTGGGTCACGCCCTACATGCAGGCCACCACTGCGGTGTTCTACCGGAAGCTCGCCGGCGCCCAGGCATCTGAGCCGCAGCAGGACGACTGGACCTCCAATTATTGATTCCAAACCAAAAGAAAAACCTCCCGAATTTCGGGAGGTTTTTTGTTGTATGTCAGGGTTTCACAATGACGATTCTTCCGGGCTCCTGGGTGGGAGCGGGGGTCTCGGCGGGCTCTTCGGTGGGAGCAGGCGTCTCAGCCGGTTCCTCGGTGGGAGCGGGAGACTCCGTGGGCTCCAGGGTCTCAGAGGGCTCCGGCGTTTCTGTGGGCTCCTCGGTGGGAGCAGGCGTCTCGGTGGGCTCCGGGGTCGGTTCCGGTTCCGGTGCGGGCAGGGCCATGGCGCGCATGAGCATGGTCACGGCCTCGGCTCTGGTGGCGCCGCGCTTGGGGCCGAAGGTGCCGTCGCCGTAGCCGTTTACCACCTTGAGATCGCTCAGGGCGGCCACATATTCTCTGGCCCAGCTGCCGATGGACTGCACATCGCCGAAGCGATTGGCGCCGGCCTCACCCTCGGGCAGCGCGTAGCCCTTCAGATGCAGATAGCGATAGATCATGGCGCACAGCTCCTGCCGGTTGATGTCGGCGTTGGGCAGGAAGGTGCCGTCCTTGTAGCCGTTGACGATGCCGTTGGCGGTGGCCCAGCAGAGGGCCTGATAGTACCAGGCGTCGGCCTTAACGTCAGAGTAGCTCACCGGGGCGGCGGCCTCCTGGGTGCCGTCCAGACGATAGAGCATCGTCACCAGCATGGCGCGGGTCAGAGACTGGTTGGGGCTCATGACCTCAGGAGAAGTGCCGTTGAGGATGCCCTGATCCACGGCGGCGGCCAGATTCTCATAGTACCAGTCCTTCACGTTCACGTCCCGCATGAGATTGCCGCCGGGGGTGACGGTCAGCAGACTGACGGCGCTGGGGCCGAAACCCTGTGCCTCCGCGAGGGCGCGGGTGGTGGAGCCGGGATTCACGGCGATGGGGCCGGTGTAGACGGCGCTGCTCACGGTGGGCACGCTGCCGTCGGTGGTGTAGTGCATGGTGGCGCTGGGATTGCTGTCCGTCATGGTGACAATGCCGTTTTCATAGCGGAGCACCGGCGCGGGGGCGGGGATGTACTCGATGGTCTCCGTGGCCACCTTGGAGCGGATGCTGTTCCAGTGGATCACGCTGACGGCCTTGATGGTGCAGGAGCCGTTGACGGTGAAGGGGCCGGTGTACTTCTGGGCGTTGGCCGGGGTGGGCGTGTCGCCGTTGGTGGTGTAGTAGACGCTGCCGCGGCTGTCACCGGAGATGGTGATCTGCAGACCGCCGCTGGGACTCAGGGCCTTGGAAATGCCGGGGGTCTGGATGCCGCTGGCGGTGCCGGCGGAGCCGGGATAGGCGTTAAAATAGATGGTGGCGTTTTTCATGGTGATGCCGCGCCGGTAGAACAGCTCGTCCACGGTGACAAACTCAAAGCCCCGACTCTGCAGGGTGTCGATGGCCCGCAGGGCGCCGCTGACGGAGGTGGGGTAGAGGTCGTGGAGCAGGACGACGGAGCCGTCCCGGGCGGCGCTGAGGAATTGATTGTAAACGCTGTCGGCGTTGCGGCTCTTCCAGTCCAGGGTGTCCACGGACCAGTAGAGGCAGGGGACACCCGCGATGTTCAGCACGTTCTGGTTGTAGCTGCCGTAGGGCGGACGGAGCATGTAGCTCAGATCCAGACCGATGGCGTTGTCCAGAATGCTGTCGGTGCGGGTCAGCTGGCTGCGGATGTTGTCAGAGCTCAGGGTGGTGAGCTGGGGGTGGTTGTAGGTGTGGCTGCAGACCTGGTGTCCCTCCAGCCAGGCGCGCTTGACCACAGCGGGGTAGCTGGCTGCGTTGACGCCCTGCATGAAGAACGTGGCCTTGGCGCCGCGCTGCTTCAGGCCGTCCAGCAGGGTAGAGGTGTACTGGCTGGGGCCGTCGTCAAAGGTGACGGCGATCAGCTTTTCTCCCGCGGCTCTGGACGTGACCGTGGGCAGCAGCGCCGCCACCATCACGAGGGCCAGCAAGAGACTCAATAGCTTCTTTCTCATTCGGAATCCTCCTTCTCTTCTCGCACAAAGCGGTTTTTAACAGTTCTATTATAAGGTCGAATTCCGTCGTTTTGCAATGCTTTTTTCATCCAAAATATGAACAATTATTTTGATGATGATTGAGACGGGCCGGGCATTGACGAATCCCATAAAATATGGTATATTAACATTTAATTATGTCACAGGAGTGTGATGATCCGAATGGATGAGGGCAGTCGATCGTTTGCCCCGATCTTGATCATAGTGCTGCTTCTGCTGGGCGCTGTTTACTTTGCCCTGGCGGAGACGGCCTTTGCTTCCGTCAGCCGGACACGATTGAGAATGCGCGCCGACCGCGGGGAGAGATCCGCCGAGCGGGCGCTGTATATTTTAGACCATTTTGACAAGGCGATCACGACCATCCTGATCGGCACGAACATCCTCCATCTGACCACCGCGGCCTATGTTACGGTTCTGGTCACAAGAAGATGGGGCGTCAGCGCCGTCACGGTGGGGACCTTAGTGACCACCGTGGTCGTGTTCTTTATAGGCGAGATGCTGCCGAAAAGCATCGCAAAGAAATACAGCAAGCGGTTGTCTCTGGCAACCGCCGGTTCGCTGTACTTTTTTATGGGCTTATTTACCCCGTTTTCCTGGATTTTGACCAAAATCGGGAACTTTGCGTCGAAGCTCTCTCCCAGCGACCCGGAGCTGACGGTCACGGAGGATGAGCTCTATGACATCATCGAAAACCTCACCGACGAGGGCAGCCTCAGCGAGGAGCGCGGCGAGCTGGTGAGCTCCGCACTGGAGTTCGCCGACATCCCTGTGGAAAGCGTTCTGACTCCCCGGGTGGACGTGGCAGCCATCGACGTGGACGACAGCCCGGAGGAGATCCTCGCGCTGATCGCCTCCCAGCGCCACAGCCGCATTCCGGTCTATGAGGGCAGCATCGACAACGTCATCGGCGTCCTGCAGCTGAGAAACTACATCCGCGCCTGCGCCGCCAAAAACGGCCCGGTCTCGGACATTCGGCCCCTTTTGGACGAGGCCATGTTCGTCCACCACAGCAAGGCCATCGACGACCTGCTGCCGGAGATGAGCCGCCGGAAGATGAACCTGGCCGTGGTCACGGACAACTACGGCGGCATGCTTGGCATCGTCACCATCGAGGACATCCTCGAGGAGCTGGTGGGCGAGATCTGGGACGAGGAGGACATCGTGGAGGAGTCCTTTGTGCCTTTGGGCGGCAACCGGTATCAGGTGGACGCGGAGATGACCGTGGGCGAGCTCTTTGACCGGCTGGACTACGAGGACCCGGAGGACGACGAGGATCTGCAGTATAAGCTGCTCAGCGAGTGGACCTACGAGCAGTTCTCCGACATCCCCAAGGAGCGGGAGAGCTTCACCTACCACGACCTCACCGTGCGCATCCAGAACATGCGCCAGCAGCGAATCGTCACCCTTGTGGTGCAGCTGCAGCTTCCGGAAGGGGGTGCGGAGGCATGATCTGGTATATTGTCGCCATCGTGGTTTTGATCGGGCTTTCGGCCTTCTGCTCCTCGGCGGAGATGGCCTATTCCTCCGCCAACCGGCTGAGACTGGAAAACCTCATGGAGGACGGCTCCAGAAGGGCCAAGGTGGCCCACTATATCACCGAGCACTTCGACCACGCCCTCAGCGCTATTTTGATCGGCAACAACCTGGTGAACATCGGGGCCTCGTCTATGGCCTCCGTCACCGCCATTCTGCTCTCCGGCACGGATCAGTGGTCCTGGCTGGCGACGCTGATTCTGACCATTCTCGTCATCATCTTCGGCGAGACCATCCCGAAGATCCTGGCCAAGCAGAACGCCAACCGGGTGAGCCTGCGGTTTGCCTACATCGTCCGCGTTATGATGGTGATTCTGGCGCCGGTGGTGCTGCTGGTGGTGGGATTGGTAAAGCTCATCACCCTGCCCATGAAGGGGGAGAAGGTGGAGTCTGAGGACGAGGAGGCCGCCTCCCAGGAGCTGCAGAGCATCATCGAGACCGCCGAGGACGAGGACGTCATCGACGAGGATCGCTCCGAGCTGGTGCAGGCCGCACTGGAGTTCAACGACGTCTCCGCCAGCGACGCCATGACCGCCAGAGTGGACGTCACTGCCATCGACATCGACGACGACTGGAGCGAGATCCGCGCCCTGCTGGGGGATACGCCCTATTCCCGCATCCCGGTCTATGAGGGCAGCATCGACAACATCATCGGCGTGCTGTACCTGAATCGCCTCTACCGCAGAGATATTGAAGACCTCATGCGTCTGGGCCGCATCCGGCCGCCGCAGGATCTCAGAGAGATGCTCATGGAGCCCTGCTTCGTCTACAAGACCACGAAGCTGCCAAAAGTCCTGGAGCAGCTGAGAAGAGAAAAGAAGCACCTGGCCATCGTCACCGACGAGTACGGCGGCACCCTGGGCCTCATCACCATGGAGGACGTGCTGGAGCAGATCGTGGGCGAGATCTGGGACGAGACCGACGAGGTGGAGCCCGAGGAGGTCATCCCGGTGTCCGACGGCGTCTACGACGTGGACGGCGACCTGATCATGGACGACTTTCTGGAGCTGCTGGACTGGCCCGAGGACGCCATCGACACCGAGAGCGCCACTGTGGGCGGCTGGACGTTGGAGCAATTCGACGGCTTCCCGGAGCCCGGCGACAGCTTCGACTTTGAAAACCTCCACGTCACCGTTCAGTCCATGGACAACATGCGCGTGGAGCGCCTCCGGGTGGAGATCAAGCCCAAAGATAACGAAGACGAATAAACAACAACGCCGCAGCGAAACCGCTGCGGCGTTCACTTTATAGGATGTGTAAATAATAGTTTATCACTCTGTGAGAGCGTAGAGCGAAGAGTGGAGATACGGAAGACTGAAAATGATTTGCGCCAGAGTAAAAGTATGTCATTGCGAACCATTCCGCAGAATGGTGTGGCAATCCGTTCTCCTGCACTGCAGACTGACTTTTTGCTGGATGTTGGGCAAATTCGTTTTAGATCAGCATTCTGCGAATCCCAACACCGCCGCCGGGGGGATGCGGATTGCCACACCATAAGTGACACCCTAAATCTTTGATTTAGTCGGTGGAACTTATGCGTTAGCTGATGACGTCGGTCACTGGCTTGCAATGACATTCTATTTTAGTGCTCTGCAAAAACTAACAGCTCTCTAAACTCCATTTTCTCCGCATCTCAATTAAACTGTCCGGCGTTCACTTCAAACAGCCGATCACACTGTTTTCTGAGCCTCTCGTGCTCCGGACGCTCCAGCTTGGGATCTGTTTTCAGCAATTCCTGCGCAGCGTCTCTGGCGTCCTCCAGTACGTTCATGTCCGTCATCAGATCCGCCACGTGCATTTCCGGCAGACCGTGCTGGCGGCTTCCGAAAAAGTCGCCGGGGCCTCTGGCTCTGAGATCCGCCTCCGCGATTTTAAAACCGTCGGTGGTGTCGTGCATGACCTTCAATCTGGCCTTGGCCTCCTCGGTGTCGGAGTCGGAGACCAGAATGCAGTAGGACTGGAAGGCCCCGCGTCCAATGCGGCCTCGAAGCTGGTGGAGCTGGGAGAGACCAAACCGCTCGGCGTTCTCCACGATCATCAAAGCCGCGTTTGGTACGTCCACGCCCACCTCGATCACCGTGGTGGCCACCAGAATGTCCGTCTCCCCATTGGCAAAGGCGGTCATGATAGACTCCTTGTCTTTTGCCTTCATCTTTCCGTGGATGCAGGCCACCTTCCGATGGGGCAGGAGCCGCTGAACGTTCACCGCGTGCTCCTCGGCGCTCTTCAGATCCCTGGGGAGCTCGTCGTTTTCCTCCACCATGGGGCAGACCACGAACACCTGCCGCCCCTCTTCAATCAGCTTGTCCATAAAGGCCGTGAGCCGCTGGCGATACCGCTCGTCCACCACGTAGGTCTCCACCGGGTGCCGTCCCGGCGGCAGCTCGTCGATGATGGATACGTCCAGATCGCCGTAAATCATCAATGCCAGGGTCCGGGGGATGGGCGTGGCGCTCATGACCAGGGTGTGGGGGTGGTCGCCCTTTTCCGTGAGGGCGGAGCGCTGCTTCACGCCGAAGCGGTGCTGCTCGTCGGTGATGACCAGCGCCAGATCGTGAAACTGCACCGCCTCCTGAATCAGCGTGTGGGTGCCCACGACCACGTCGATGGAGCCGTCGGCCAGGTGGGTATAGACCTCCCGCTTCTGCTTCACGGTCATGGAGCCGGTGAGCCTTCCCACCCGGATGCCCAGGGGCTCCAGCAGGGAGATCAGGGTCTTTTCGTGCTGCTCCGCCAGGATCTCCGTGGGGGCCATAAAGGCGCTCTGGCAGCCGTTTTTCCAGGCATACCAGATGCAGCCCGCCGCCACCAGGGTCTTGCCGCTGCCCACGTCGCCCTGCACCAGCCGATTCATGGGCGCCCCGGAGCAGAGGTCCCGGATGGCGTCACCGATGGCCCGCTGCTGGGCGCCGGTGGGAGTGAAGGGCAGGGCCTGATAGAATTCCCGGATGTCGTGTTTCTGCAGCATTCTGCCGCCGGTTTTCTCTCTGCCGGTGCGCATTCGCTGCATGGCGCAGGCGAGAACAAAGAGCTCCTCAAAGATCAGCCGCCGTCTGGCCAGCTCCAGCGCTCCCATGTCGGCGGGGAAGTGGATGTTCTCGTAGGCAAACCCCGCCTGGGCGAGTCCGTAAGCCTTTACCACCGACTCCGGCAGCGCGTCCGGCAGAATCCCAGTGCAGGCGTCCAGCGCCGTGCGCATGGCGTCCAGCATGACTCTCTGGGTCAGCCCGGCGGAGAGGGGGTACACCGGCATAATCCGCCCGGTGATGCTGCCGGGGGTACCGGCGCGGCTCTCCGGCTCGCAGACCGGGTTCGTCAGGGTCTTGCGCTGGCCGAGAACGCCGACCTTTCCGTAGAAAATGTAGCTCTCGCCCTTCTTCAGCTGGTCCTTCCGGTAGCTCTGGTTGAAGAAGGTGATGTCGACGGCGCCGGTGTCGTCCACGGCCCGGAGCTTCACCAGCTCCATGCCTCTGCGGACGCGATTGAGCCGCGGCTCCTGGGCCACCATGGCCCGGATGCAGACCGTGTCCCCCGGCACCGCCAGAAAAATTGGAGTGAACTTGCTCCGATCCTCATACCGACGCGGAAACAGCGTCACCAGCTCTCGAAGGTTGGTGACGCCGAGTTTTTCAAATGCCTCGGCCTTCTTCGGCCCCACTCCGGGGAGAGCGGAGACCGGCGAATCCGGGCCGGAGATCTGTTTTCGGTTCATTTTACGTAGCTCACCGTGTATTCCTTCACGTCGGGGGTGAAGACGCCGTAGAGGCCGTCCGTGCAAACGATGCGCCAGTCGGAGGTGACCAGCAGCATCTCAAAGCCGCCGTAGGTGCGCCAGTAGTTCAGCGCGCCCCGCTCGCCCTTCACAAACAGGGCGGTGGAGAGGCAGTCCGCCAGCTGACCGTCATTGCATACGATGGTGACAGCGCGCAGACCGCTGTTGGCGGGCTCGCCGTTTTCGGGGTTCAGGATATGGTGGTACAGCGAGCCGCGGGTGGTGAAGCTCACGTCCGCGCTGGAGCTCGTCACCACGGCGGTCTCCCCGAGGGTCAGATAGCCGATGTAGTCGGTGTTGTCGTTGGGGTCCATGACGGCGATGTTCCACTTGTTGCCATCGGGGCGAAGACCCAGGGTCTGCACGTTGCCGCCCATGGAGACATAGGCGCTGTCCACCCCGGCTGCTCTCAAAGCGCTGATGGCGTAGCCGGTGGCAGCCCCCTTGGCGACGGCGGCCATGGTGATCTGCGTGCCCGCCGGCATGGTCAGCAGGTAGCCGCTGTTTTCCTGATCGGGGGAGAGGGTGATGCGATCCATGCCCACGTTCTCCAGCAGCGGCGCGATGGTGGCCTCGTCGGGCACGGTGTACTGCTCATCGACAAAGCCCCAGGCCTTGATGACCGGGTACAGCGTGAGATCCAATGCGCCGTCCGTGCGTTCCGAGACCGTCTGCGCGGTCTGGATCATGCCGGCAAGCTGGGCGTTCACCACCGTGGCGGCTCCATCAGCGTGGTTGATGGCATAGATTTTGCTGCTCTCCAGTTCCGGATCCAGCAGGGCTTCCATACTGGTGAACACCGCCTTCGCGTCGGAGACGCCCTGCTTGGCGTGGGAGCCGTAGGCCACGACGTCGATGAGGGCGTTCATGGCAAAGAGCTCCTCCTTGACCTCCTGATCCGCCGCGCAGCCCCCCAGAGACAGCGTCAGCAACAGCGCCAGAATCAGCGCGATGAATTGATGTTTGCGCATATTGAAATCCTTCTTCGAGTCAGTTTATCCATGTTATATAATGTACATGATTCCGGTGGCTTTGTCAATTCGCAGCCGCGGGCAGCCGGGGAGCTGCGAACTTCAAAAAGGCCTCAGCCGCGGGGGAGCGGTCTCCCTTCTTCGGCACTGCGGCGCCGATGTCCACAAAGCAGGCGGGATCCGTGGGGAGAACGGCGATGTGATCAAGATCCAGACCGTGGGACAGGATGCCGTTGTTCAGACTGACGCCCAGCCCTGCGGCCACCATGGCTCGGGTGGAGCGGATGTCGATGGAGCTGAACCGCGCCCTGGGATCCAGTCCGTGGGCGGCGAAGGCCCGGCTGTTGTCCGTGACCTGATCCGGATAGGTGCTGATGTAGGGATCCCGGAGAAAGTCCGAGAGGGGATAGACCCCATCTCTCGATCTGGGGTGGTCCGCCGGGACCCAGGCCAGCAGCGGATCGCGCCGCATGGGGAGAAAATCGAAGCTGCCCTCCCGGAAGCTGACAATGGCGAAGTCTGCCTCGTGGTTGTCGATCATGGCGCAGAGCTCGCTGCTGGCCCCCTGTAAAAACTCCACCTCGATGCCGGGGTGGGCTTTGGAGAAGGCCGCGATGGTCTCCGCCAGCCAGTCGTAATAGACGCTGTATGCGCTGCCCACCCGCACCCTGCCGGTCTCCAGTCCCCGGAGGGCAGCAGACTGCTCCTGAAGCCGGGCGCCCAGTCTCGCCAGATCCCGGATGGTGGGCAGCAGGGAGCGGCACTCCAAGGTGGGCTCCACGCCATTGCGGCTTCTGACCAGAAGGGGAAAGCCCGTCTCCGTCTCCAGCGCCGCCATCATCCGGCTGATGCCCGAGGGGGTGTAGCCCAGCTGTTCCGCGGCGGCGGAGAGACTGCCGGTCTCCAGCACCCGGAGCAGCGCCGTGCATTTTTCCGTATCCATGGAATCACCTGATTTGATAAAATGTCAAAGAAAATGTGAAAAACTATCGCTTTACGCAAATATACACCCGTGGTATACTCCCAGTCAAGAAGAAAAAACGGAGGTGCGCCATGAAAACCAATGGCCTTTCCCGCCGCGGCGCCGAGCTGCTCTTGGCCGGGGTTATCATCGCCAGAGCCACCAGCTACCTGTTCTCCAAGCTGATCATGGAGGGCATGGGGCTGTTCAATCTGCTGGGCGTCCGGTTCCTGCTGGGTTTCGGGCTGCTGTCCCTGCTGTTTTTCAAAAAGCTGCGGCGGATGGATCGAAAGACCCTGATGGCCGGCGTCATCATGGGCGTCATGTACTTCCTTGTGATGACGGCGGAGCTCAGCGGCCTCAAGCGCACGGCCAGCAGCACGGTGTCCTTTCTGGAGAACACCGCCATCGTGCTGGTGCCATTGATGCAGGCGGTTTTGAGCCGCAGGCTGCCGAAGAAAAAGGCGGTGCTGTCTGCTGCGCTGAGTCTCGCCGGGGTGGCGCTGCTGACTCTCAGCGGCAGTGTGAAATTCGGTCTCGGCGAGATGTTTTGCATGCTGGCGGCGCTCCTTTACGCAAGCGCGATTCTGGTGACGGACCGGCTGACCCACGGCGGCATCGACCCGCTGCTGGCTGGCATCGTGCAGGTGGGCACCATCGGCGTGCTGGCCATTTCCGCCTCTCTCCTCACGGAGATGCCCCGGCTTCCTTCCTGCGCCATGGAGTGGCTGGGCATCGTGATGCTGGCGGTGGTCTGCACCGGCTTCGGCTTCACCCTGCAGCCCGTAGCCCAGAGCGGCACCACCGCAGACCGGGCGGGGATGTTCTGCGCGCTGAACCCGCTGGTGGCCTCAGTGCTTGGGGTGGTGTTCCTCCGTGAGTCCCTCGCGCCCCAGGGCATTTTCGGCGCCTTGCTGATCCTCTCCGGCATCCTCCTGAGCTATCTGCCGGAGGAAAAGCTGCGGCTCCCAAAACAGAAAAACTACGCTGTTCGTTGAGTGGAACAGCGTAGTTTTTTATTGGAGAACTTCGTTCATGCTGCCGGTGCGGTAGCCCTTCAGATCCAGGGAGACGTAGGCAAAGCCCAGAGATTTCAGCTTCCCGTCGATCTCCAGCCGTCGATCCAGCAGGAGCGGGAGATCGGTTTCCTCCGCCTCGATTCGGGCCAGATTCCCGTGGATGCGGACGCGGATCTGCCTGCAGCCGAGATCATGGAGATATTCCTCCGCCGCGTCCACCTGCCGCAGGCCCTCGCGGGTGATGGTGTCGCCGTAGGCGAACCGGGAAGCCAGACAGGCGCAGCTGGGCAGATCCCAGGTGGGGAGATTCAGGCCTCTGGAGATCTCCCGGATCTCCGCCTTGGTGAGCCCTGCCGCTCTGAGGGGGCTTGCCACCTGCAGCTCCTGAATGGCCCGGAGGCCGGGGCGGTAGTCGCCCTCGTCGTCCAGATTGGAGCCCTCCGCCACCACGGCCATGCCGGCGTCCCGCGCGGCCTCCAGCAAGTCGGAGAACAGCAGCTTTTTGCAGTGGTAGCAGCGGTCTGGCGGGTTCTCCCGGAATTCCTTCAGAGCCAGCACGTCCGGCTGCAGCAGGATGTGCCGCACCCCGAGATCAGAGGCAAATTGCTTCGCGCGCATGAGCTCCCGCTTGGGCACTGCCTCGATGGCGGCGGTGATGGCCACGCAGCTTTCCCCAAGGGCGTCGGCGGCTGCTTTCAGCAGCAGGGTGGAGTCCACGCCGCCGGAGTAGGCCACGGCCACGGCGCCATAGCCCCGGAGAATGGTTTTCAGAGATTCGTATTTTTCGTTCATTTGATCAGCTCCCGCGCCTCGTCCAGGGTCAGGTTTTCCTCCCGTGCGATCCGGGAGAGGTCGTCATATTCTGCCTTCATCCGCTCCGCGCCATAGCCCTTGCTGATTTTCACCCGCACCGGGCCGTAGGGGGTCTCGCGGATCTCCTCCCGGCGTTTGAGCACATATCGGCGGCAGAGGGTCTCCCGGATGCCGAGAGTGGTAGTGTGGCGGAAAATGGCCTGCACCATCTGGTCCCGCTGGTTATCTCTGCACAGGCAGGTGAGAATCAGACCGGGGCGGTTTTTCTTCATGCCGATCTGGGTGTAATAGGCGTCCGGCGCGCCCAGACGCAGCAGCTCCGTGATGGCGAAGCCCACGGCCTCGGGGCTCATGTCGTCCACGTTGCAGCTGAGTTCCACGATGGTATCCTGCAGATCGCAAGCCGCGCCGTTGGAGACGTCCGGAGAAAGTGTTTTCATACCTAACCCTCCCTGTGTTTTTCTATAGCATACCAAAGAAACAGGAATTTTGCAACCGAACAAAAAAAGAAGGCTGCTTTCGCAACCTTCTTTTAGATCAGAAGTTGATCTTACTTCTTGGCGAGACCCTTCTGGCGAGCGTACTCGGCAGCGCCCAGAGCGCC
>CAMHPQ010000025.1 GCA_946187035.1 uncultured Clostridia bacterium
ATGGTTGGATTACGATGGGCGTGCGGCGAATTGGGAACAGGTACGAATTCGCCTAAAATCAATTAATATGGCTACTTCGTTCTGCACGGGCTGTCGAGGACGCCAGCCCCTACAGTTTCTATCCAACACCCCTGCAAACTCCCAATTTCCCTGCCTACCGCCCTCAGTTTGTAATTTTACAGATTTTTAATGCAATTTAAGCCAAGGTGTGGCATAATGGATAAAATACGAAAACAAATCGCTTTTCAGGAGGTTTTCCATATGAGTCAGAAGATCGTAGTCGTCGAGGACGACATCAACATCGCCGAGCTCCTGCGCCTGTGTCTGGAGAAGGACGGCTTCGCGGTCTCCGTCGCCCATGACGGCGGCGCCGGGGTGGAGCTGTTTGAAAAGGAGAAGCCCGATCTGGTCATGCTGGACATCATGCTCCCGGTCATGGACGGCTGGGCGGTCTTGAAGCAGATCCGCAAGGAGGGCAAGACTCCTGTTATTATGTTAACCGCTAAGGGCGAGGTTGAGGACAAGGTCAACGGCCTTGAGAGCGGCGCGGATGATTATATCGTCAAGCCCTTCGAGGTCAAGGAGCTGCTGGCGCGCGTCCACGCGGTGCTCCGCCGTGTGGGGGACGAGGCGCCCCAGCAGGGGAAGAAGCTCACCTTCGACAAGCTCATCATCAACCTGGACTCCTACGAGCTGGTGGTGGACGGCAAGCGCATCGACACGCCGCCGAAGGAGATGGAGCTGCTGTACCATCTGGCCGCCACACCCAACCGGGTCTACACGAGAAATCAGCTTCTGGACGAGGTCTGGGGCTTTGACTACTTCGGTGACAGCCGCACCGTGGACGTGCACATCAAGCGCCTGAGAGAGAAGCTGGAGGGCGTCTCCGACCAGTGGAACCTGAAGACGGTCTGGGGCGTGGGCTACAAGTTCGAGTGTACAGAGGGCTAATACTGGTTTTTAAGCCATGAAGAGTATCTACTTCAAAAACTTTTCTGCCACGGCGGCCATGGTGGTCATGAGCTTTCTGTTTCTGGGCCTGGTTCTGGTGTTTCTGGGCAGGAGCTATGTCATCAACTCCTACCGGGCCGGCATGGAGACCAATGCCCAGGAGGTCAGCCGCAGCGCCCAGGCTCTGGCCTCGGACGGGGAACTGAACGACTGGTCTCTGCGCATGACCCTGAGCACCGTCTCCCAGACCTCCGGCAACCATATCTTCCTCAGCGACAGCGACGGCACCGTGGTCTCCTGCTCCGATATGAACATCGCCTGCGTCCATCTGGGCAAACAGCTGGGCGAAGGTGTTCTCTCGGCGCTGCGGGCCAACGGGCAGCTCAACCAGATCACCACCCTGGGCAGCTTCTACGACAAGCCCCACTATGTGGTGGCGCAGCCCATCCGCTCTGCGGTGGACGACAGCGTGATTATCGGCTATGTCTTCGTCACGGCGGACACGGCCACCATCATCGACAGCTGGGACACTTTTCTGGTGGTCTATCTGGCTGCGGCGGCGGTGGTCATGGTCATCGCTCTGCTGATGGCCTTCATGACCTCCAAGCGCATGGCGAAGCCTCTGGACGAGATGGCCAGAGCCACCCGGCACTTCGCCCACGGGGATTTCTCCGTCCGCGTGGAGGAGGATGACCGCACCGACGAGGTGGGCACGCTGGTCTCCGCCTTCAACTCCATGGCGGACTCTCTGGAGAAATCCGAGCAGCGCAGAAATGACTTCATCGCCAACGTCTCCCATGAGCTCAAAACCCCCATGACCACCATCGCGGGTTACGCCGAGGGCCTGCTGGACGGCACGATTCCGAAAGAGAACGAGGACAAGTACCTCGCCATCATCGCCGAGGAGACCAGAAGGCTCTCCCGCCTGGTGCGCAGCATGCTGGACATCTCCAGACTGGAGAGCACCGGCACCAGCCTGACCCGCCGCAGGGAATTCGACCTGCTGGAGGTGGTCATCACCACGCTGCTGAGCTTCGAGGATCGGGCCACCCAGAAGAAGCTGGACATGGATCTGCAGCTGCCGGAGAACCACGTGAACGTCCTGGGCGACCCGGACGCCATCACCCGCGTGGTCTACAATCTGCTGGACAACGCCATCAAGTTCGCAAACGAGGGCAGCACCCTGACCGTGGCCCTCTGGAAAACCGACGGCAAGGCCTATGTCTCCGTCCGGGATCAGGGCGAGACCATCCCGGAGAGCGACCTGCCCTTCATCTTTGACCGATTCCACAAATCCGACCGCAGCCGCAGTCTGGATCGGGACGGCGTGGGCCTGGGGCTCTACCTGGTCAAGAGCATCCTGGACGCCCACGGGGAGGACATCGCCGTCACCAGCAGAGACGGACAGACGGAGTTTGTCTTCACGGTCATGCTGGCCCCGCCGGCTCCGAAGGAGAAGGCTGCCAAGGAAAAAAAGAAGTAAGGCCCAATCTTTACATTTTGTTTTTATTTCATTCACAACGAGCACAAATTTCTTTGTTAGAGTGATAGCATCCACGGAGGTACATGTATGTACGAAAACGAATACAGCTCCTGGTATGACACCGCAACGGTCCAGCCTGAGCCTGTGCCGGAGCGGGAGCGGAACTATGCCGAGGCCTATTGGTCGGCGGAGGCGGAAAAGAGCAAACGCCGCTCCAGAAGGCTGCTGTTCTGGCTGATTGCCGCGGTTGTGGCGCTTTTGATCATCTCCACTGCGTGGATCTTCGGCGGCAGAAAACCGGCCTCTGATCCCCATGAGATCGAGGGCGGCCAGCTGATTCCGGATCTGGAACAGCCCCAGAAGGAGGCGGACGTGGCCTCCATCCCGGCTGCTGAGACCGGCACAGGCGTCACCATGACGCTGACCGGAAAGCCGGAAACCGAGACGCTCTCCTATCAGGAGGTCTACGCCAAGTGTCTGCCCTCTGTGGTGGCCATCCGGACGAATTATGCCGAGACTGACGGCTACGCTCTGGGCACCGGCATCATCATGACCGAGGACGGCTATATCATCACCAACGCCCATGTGCTGGACGGCGGCAAGAGCGTGCAGGTCACGCTTCTGGCTGACGATTCCGAGTATGAGGCGAAGCTGGTGGGCACCGACTCCGTCAGCGACATCGCGGTTTTGAAGATTGACGCCAAGGGCCTGACCCCGGCGGAATTCGGAGACTCCGCCCAGCTGGTGGTGGGCGACCCCGTCAGCGCCATCGGCAACCCCCTGCAGGAACAGCTCTACGGCACCATGACCGTGGGCATCATCTCCGCCATCAACCGGAACGTGATCTATGACGGCCACAGCATGACCCTCCTGCAGACGGACACTGCCATCAACGAGGGCAACTCCGGCGGCCCGCTGATCAACGCCTGGGGACAGGTGATTGGCGTGACCAACATGAAGGCCTTCACCACCGGCGTAGAGGGCATCTGCTTTGCCATTCCCACCAGTGTGGTGCGGCCCATTGTGGACGCGCTCATTGCGGAAGGACAGGTCAAGGGCCGTCCCTCCATCGGTATCACCGTGGGCCCCCTGAGCGAATCCGCCAAGGAGTACTACGATCTGCCCAACGGCCTCTATATTGACTCCGTGGCCGAGGGCTCCGACGCCGAGGCCAAGGGCGTCCAGTCCGGCGACGTGCTCACCGCCGTGAACGGCGAGACCGTCACCACCACTTACGAGGTCAACGCCATCAAGGAGCGGTACGCCGTGGGCGACACCCTGACCCTGACCCTCTACCGGGACGGCAAGACCTTTGACGTGGAAGTGACCCTCGTGGACACCAACGACATTTACTAAGATTTTTCTCACTCCTCTCTTTATATTCTCCTCTCTTTGAACGGGCCTCCGGCGTAAAAACCGGAGGCTTGTTCTGTCTTTGCATAAGGATGCAGAAGGGTTGCAAATGATAGTTTATCGGGGAGTTGGATCCCGCGTTTAAAGGCTTCCCCTCTCAGGGGAAGCTGGCGAGCGAAGTGAGACTGATGAGGTAGTCCAATCGCCGCGAAGCGGCACCCTTTTTTATTAAAAGTCTTAATACCGCTGCATATTTCAATAATGAGGCTTCGCCATGATTGAACTCCCTCATCCACCGCTTGCGCGGTCCCCCTTCCCCCTGAGGGGGAAGGCTTCCGTCTTTCCAGCTTTCTGCGTAACAGCACTACAAACTCCAATTTATCGCTGAGAAGTGGAATCTTCTTTTAAACTCCACACTCCAAACTCCAAACTCCACACTTTCTTTCAGTTGAAATCCCATGCCCGCTTATGGTAAAATGCCGGTGAAGGGAGGCGGAAAACTTGGAGCCTGTGAATTACGAAAAGCGCGGATATCTCCTGGAGCATTTCCGCCTGTTTCACCTGTCCTCGGCCCTGGAGGAGGACACGGACTTCCACTACCACGAGTTTCACAAGCTGGTGTTCTTCCGCTCCGGTGCCGGGCGCTATCTGGTGGAGGGACGCAGCTATGTTTTGCGGCCCCACGACATCGTTCTGGTACAGCGGGGCGCCATCCACCGGGCCCAGATCTCCAACGAGGAGACCTACGAGCGGGTGATCCTCTACATCTCCCCGGAGTTCCTGGAGCGCATGAGCTCCGAGCAGAGCAGGCTGGACTACTGCTTCACCGCCTCCGCCAGAGAGAAGAGCTTCGTCCTCCGTCCGGACTATGACCGGAGAGAGCGCTTAAACCAGATCCTCACCGCTTTGGAGCGGGCGGAGCAGGGGGCGGACTTCGGCCAGGATCTGCTGGCCCGGGCCCTCTTGATGCAGCTGCTGGTGGAGCTTGCCCGCGGCGTGGACGCGGAGCACTACCACTACGCCGCCGCCGAGAACACCGACGAGAAGGTGACGGAGATCCTCGAATACCTTCACGACCACCTGACGGAGCCGATTTCCATCGACGCCCTGGCGGAGCATTTTTATCTGAGCAAATACTACATGATGCGGCTGTTCCGGGCGCGGACGGGCTTCACCATCCACGCCTATCTCACCGACCAGCGGCTCCATCTGGCAAGGGAGCTGATCTCCCAGGGCGTCATCGCCACCGACGCCTGCTACCGCTGCGGCTACGGAGATTACAGCGCCTTTTCCAGAGCCTACAAAAAGCGCTTCGGCCAGAGCCCCGGCAGGAGAAGGGAGCTGGCGGAATGAGCACCTGGCAGTATTACTATCGCAGAATGCCCCAGCTCCAGCAGGAGATCTACCACCGGCTGCTGGTGGGACTGAAGGAGCTGGCCCCGTCCATCCATATCCCCAAGTGCGACGGAGAAGTTTTGAGCACTCTGTTCTTCCAGCTTCGGCTGGATCACCCGGAAATCTTCTGGGCGGTGGGCTATTCCTGCCGCAGCTATGTGGGCTCGGAGAGCTGGGAGTTCATCCCGGATTACATGTTCCGCAAGGACAAGGTGAAGGAGCACCAGAAGGCCCTGAGCGCTCGACTGGAGCGGCTCTCGAGACCGGCGAAGGATTTGGACGAGGCGGGGAAGGTGCGGTATATCCACGATTTCATTCTGGAAAACGTCCGGTACGATAAATTGGAAAAACCCTACTCCCACGAGATCATCGGCCCCATGACCAACGGCGTGGGCGTCTGCGAGGGGATTGCGAAGAGCGTCAAACTCCTCTGCGACGCACTGGATGTGCCCTGCATGATCCCCATCAGCGACCGGGACCGGGCCAACGGCGAAAAATACCTCCACGCCTGGAACATCGTCCAGCTCGGCGGGAAGTACTACCATCTGGACGCCACCTTCGACAACACCCTGGCGAAGAAATGTGGCTTCAACCGCTATGACTACTACCTCCTGAATGACGAGAAGATCTTCCGGGATCACCGGGCGCTGCTGTACCCGGCGCCGGAGTGCACCGACGGGAAGCGGTTCGGCTACCTGGAGCAGAAGCGCTCCTTCACGAAACCGGAGGATGTGCAAAAGCGCATCGACCAGGCCATCAAAAAGAAGAAGCCGGACTACATCTTCCACTGGCGCGGCGGGTATCTCACGAGGGAAACCCTCATGGAGCTCTGCACCCTCATCGAGCAGACTGCCAAAGCCCGGGACGCCGGCGTGGAGATCCGGGTCAACTGGCCCCAGAGCGTCATCTATACGAAATTCACCCAAACCGCTCCCATGTCCGTCCAGAACGACGACGCCGGAGAAGACGTCCAATAAAAATCACCACAGACGCTTCGGTAAAACCGGAGCGGCTGTGGCTTTTGCTTGGGGGATTGGGGGATTTATTTTTGGAAGCGAGCTTCCAGGAAAGAGAGGAAGGGGGATAACAGTTTAGGCAGCGTTCATGCTGATGATCTCGCTGATGGTGGAGAGCATGGCGTCGGCGGGGATCACGATGGTGCTGACCACATAGTAGAAGTGGCCGTCCTGCACCCAGCTTGCGGCGAAGAGCTCAGACTCGCTCATGCCCTTGACGGTGACGGTAAGGTCGTTCACGGTCACGTCCCCGGCGTAGTCATAGACGGTGTAGTCGCCGCTGATGTCGGCCTCGGTCGCGCCCTTGCGGATGGTGAAGGTCTCGGCGTCCGCGCCGGTATACTGGACCTCGATGATGTCCTGATCCATGGTGCGATAGACGATCTCGTCATCGGTAAAGAACATCTCCGGGGCCTTGAGATCGATCTTCGCGTCCTCGCAGGCGGCTTCCAGAGAGTCGTGATCCACCCAGGGATTGGCGATCTGCGCGGTGGGATCGCTCTCCACGTTCACTACCGCGTCCTGGGCGGTATCGGTATTCTTGCTGCAGGCCATGACGGAGACTGCCAGCGCTGCGACCAGAAAGAGAATCCAGATTCGTTTCATGGTTTTGTCCTCCAATGTTTCCTGATTTTGTTTACACCAATAAAACGACACGGAACCCCAAAAAGTTCCGTGCCATTTTGATTTTTTAAAAAGTTTAAGATTTGTTCAAATTTCAAAGAAGGTCACGCAGTCGCGGTTGATCTCGCTGAGCTTGTGGACGCCGCACATGGCCATGGTGTCCTTCAGCTCCGCGCCCAGCTTGTTGACGTAGACCTGCACGCCCTGGTTGCCGCCGCCGTAGACCATGTTCACGAAGGGACGGCCGATGAGCACCGCGTCGGCGCCCAGGGCCAGGGCCTTGAAGATGTCGGTGCCGGTGCGGATGCCGCCGTCGGTGAAGATGGTGAGATCATCGCCCACGGCGTCCTTGATGGCGGGAAGCACCTCTGCGGTGGCGGGGGTGGAGCCCAGCACGCGTCCGCCGTGGTTGGAGACCACGATGCCCTTGGCGCCGGCCTTGGCGGCCTTCTCAGCGCCGCGGATAGTCATGACGCCCTTCACCACGAAGGGGAGCCCGGCGTAGTCGGCGATTTCCTTCAGCTCCTCCACGGTCTTGCTGCCGGCGGGAGGGGTCAGATTCTTCAGGAAGGGGAGACCCGCCGCGTCGATGTCCATGGCGATGAAGGGGCAGCCGGAGGTCTTGGACTTGTCCAGCTTTTCCTTCACCAGATCGGTGTGCCATGGCTTGATGGTGGGCACGCCCGCGCCGCCCGCGTCCTTGATGGCGGCGATGGCGCCGTCGAAGACCGCAGGGTTCTGGCCGTCGCCGGTGAAGGCCATGATGCCGGCCTCGGCACAGGCGGGGACCAGGATCTGGTTGTAGGCCAGGTCGTCATACTTGTCGCCGTAGTGGAGCTTCATGGCGCCCACGGGAGCGGCGAAGAAGGGGTACTTGTACTGCTTGCCGAAGAGCTCCACGGTGGTGTCCACGGGCACGTTCTCGCAGATGGTGTCCATGTTCACGCAGATCTTCTGCCAGGCCTCGTAGTTCCGCTGGAACACGCTGCCGGGGCCCTTCGCGCCGGGGCCGGGGACGGTGTTGCCGCAGGCCTTGCCGTTACATACGGGGCAGCCCTTACAGAAGGGGCCGATGCAGCCTCTCGCGGCCTCGATGATTTCTTTGTAATCCATAGGTCGATACCTCCAAAAAAGTTTTTAATCTTTAATTATAATAAAAGCGGTGAGAGTACAATTGCGATGATGGAGCCGATGAGATTCGTCCAGCCGATGAACGCAAGAAGAAAATGCGCGGTCTTGTGGGCAGCCTTCGGCACGCATCTGCTCATGATGATGAACAGCACGCCGAGGATCAGAGAAAACCCCGTGGCCCGCAGCAGATCGGGGAAGGTGGTGATCTTCGTCCCGTGGCTCTGAATGTGGGAAAAGGAAAAGCTCCGGGCGAGGACATAGTCGATTGCCGCGAGAATGCTGCAGAGAATCAGTGTTGTTTTCTGTTTCCTGGTCATGATTCTTTTGTGACTCCCGTGCCGTCGAAGCGCGGGATCATGTCCGTGGTGGCGGCCTCCAGCTCCTGGAAGAAGCCGTTTTCGATCCGGCTCTCCATCAGATGCTGATAGACTTCGTCATTCTCAGCAGGGGAGACCCGCCGCTTCAATTCCGGAAATCTGCTCAGATCCCCCATGGGGGTGTACTGGCTCATGAGACTGAACAGCACGTCGTCGGGCTCGAAATGCTCCGACACCCAGTCGATGACCCGTTTGCTGTTTTCCGCCTGCCCCGGCAGGATCAGATGCCGGATCAGGACGCCCTTTTGCAGCATCCCGTCCTCGTCAAACTGGAACGGCCCGGTCTGTCGGAACATCTCCCGGATTGCAGCCGTGGCCACCTCGGGATAGTCCGGCGCGGCGGAGTATTTTAAAGAGAGCACATGGTCGAGATATTTCAAATCTGGGAGATAAACCTGCACCAGTCCCTCCAGCATTTTCAGGGTCTCGACCTTTTCATACCCGGAGGAATTCCACACCACCGGGATGCCGAGGTTTAATCCATCCAGCGCCTGAACGATCTGGGGCACATAGTGGCTTCCGGTGACGAGATTGATGTTATGCACGCCCTGATCCCGCAGCTCCAGAAAGATTTCTCGCAGCCTCGGAACCGAGATCTCCACGCCCTGCTTCGCCCGGCTGAGACCGTAGTTCTGGCAGAACACGCATCTCAGGGTGCAGCCTGCGAAAAACACTGCGCCGCTGCCTTTTTCTCCGGAAATGCAGGGCTCCTCCCCGAAATGGGGAGCGGCTCGCGCCACCACGGGATCGGCAGTTACGCCGCAAAAGCCGCGCCCGCCTGCGTCCCGCTCTGCACCGCAATTCCTGGGGCAGAGGTAACATTCTGACAACCCTGTCACCTCGATCCACAATCTCTTGGGTCAATTATAACGGTTTTTGGCACTATGTGCAATCTTTTACTTGGAAAAAGGGAAAAATTCTATCCCCTCGCGAAGGAAATTGATTGAAATTTAACTCATTCCGTTATAAAATAAGTATGGCGCGGAAGGATTTGCCTGAGCGCCGGAGGGAAAGCAGCTATGATCGACATTGTTCTCTTTGAACCGGAGATTCCAAACAACACCGGGGCCATCGCCCGCACCTGTGCCTGCACGGGGTCCAGACTCCATCTGATCAAGCCTCTGGGGTTTGACATTTCGGACAAGGCTGTGAAGCGGGCCGGGCTGGACTACTGGCATCTGGTGGAGGTGCTGGTCTATGAGAACATCGAAGATTATTTCGAGAAAAACGGAGACGACGATCTCTGGCTGCTGAGCACCAAGGCAAAGTACAGCTACACGGAGGCGGATCTCTCTTCGGAGCATGTCACACTGATGTTCGGAAAAGAGACCAAGGGGCTTCCCGAGTGGCTGCGGGAACAATACGCTGACCGGTGCCTGCGTCTTCCCATGCGGCAGGGGGCAAGAAGCCTGAATCTCTCCAACACCGCCGCCATCCTGACCTACGAGACCCTGAGACAGCAGAACAAGCTGGAGGGGTTATATCTCGAAACGGTTGGGGAAACTTAATTCGTACATTCTTTTTTAGGAGGAAAGAACCATGAATTACAACAAAAAGAGCGTTCTCGATGCCGAGCTGAAGGGCAAGAAGGTCCTTCTGCGCTGCGACTTCAACGTCCCCCAGGACAAGGAGACCGGCGCCATCACCAGCGACAAGCGCATCGTCGCCGCGCTGCCCACCATCCAGTATCTGCTGGAGCAGGGCGCTGCGGTCATCGCCTGCTCCCACCTGGGCAAGCCCAAGGGCACCTGGAAGGAGAGCCTGACGCTGGCCCCCGTGGCGGTTCGTCTCAGCGAGCTGCTGGGCCAGGACGTGATTTTTGCCAAGGATATCATCGGTGACGACGCCAAGGCCAAGGCCGCCGCGCTGCAGCCGGGCCAGATCATGCTGCTGGAGAACCTGCGCTTCGATCCCCGCGAGGAGAAGAACGATCCCGAGTTCGCCAAGGCTCTGGCCGACATGGCGGAGCTGTTCGTGTCCGACGCCTTTGGCACCGTGCACAGAGCCCACGCCTCCACCGCCGGTGTCGCCGCTTATCTGCCTGCTTACGCCGGCATGCTGATCGAGAAGGAGCTCTCCATCATGGGCAAGGCCCTGGACGATCCCAAGCGCCCCTTCGTGGCCATCCTGGGCGGCGCCAAGGTCTCCAGCAAGATCGGCGTCATCAACAACCTGCTGGAAAAGGCCGACACCATCATCATCGGCGGCGGCATGAGCTACACCTTCCAGAAGGCTCTGGGCTATGAGGTGGGCAACTCCCTGCTGGAGGCCGACTGGCTGCAGTACTCTCTGGACATGATCCAGAAGGCCAAGGACAAGGGCGTGCAGCTGCTCCTGCCTGTGGACACCGTGGTGGGCAAGGAATTTGCCGCTGACACCGAGCGTCAGACCGTGGCTTCCGACGCGATGCCCGCCGACTGGGAGGGCATGGACATCGGCCCCAAGACCATCGAGCTGTTCTCCGACGCCGTGAAGAACGCCGGCACCGTGGTCTGGAACGGCCCCATGGGCGTCTTCGAGTTCCCGGCCTTCGCCGTTGGCACCGAGGCCATGGCCAAGGCGCTGGCCGAGTCCGGTGCTGTCACCATCGTGGGCGGCGGCGACAGTGCGGCTGCCGTTGAGAAGCTGGGCTACGCCGACAAGATGACCCACATCTCCACCGGCGGCGGCGCCTCTCTCGAGTTCCTCGAGGGCAAGGAGCTCCCGGGTGTGGCTTGCCTCCAGGATAAGTAAGATTATTATTTCTAAAGGAGAGAAAATATTATGAGCAGAAAAACCGTCATCGCCGGTAACTGGAAAATGAACAAGCTGGCCAGCGAGGTCCCCGCTTTCGCCTCCGAGCTGAAGGCCGCCCTCACCGGCAGCTATGACTGCGACATCGTCATCTGCGCTCCCTATCCGCTGGTTCCCGCCCTGAACGCCAACAAGGACGTGGTGGGCATGGGCGTCGGCGCCGAGGACGTATCCGCCTTCGAGAAGGGCGCTTACACCGGTGAAGTCAGCGTCTCTCAGCTCAAAGAGCTGGGCCCCCAGTACTGCATCGTCGGCCACAGCGAGCGCCGTCAGTACCACAACGAGACCGACTCCTCCGTCAACGCCAAGACCAAGGCCCTGCTGGCGAACTCCATCACCCCCATCGTCTGCGTGGGCGAGAGCCTGAAGCAGCGCGAGTGCGGCCTCACCAAGGACTTCGTCAACAGCCAGGTGGTCGTGGCCTTCTCCGGCATCAGCGCCGAGGACGCCAAGAAGTGCATCATCGCCTATGAGCCCATCTGGGCCATCGGCACCGGCGTCACCGCTACCAACGAGCAGGCTCAGGAGGCTTGCCACGACATCCGCGCTGAGCTGGCCCGCATCTACGATCAGGAGACTGCCGACAGCATCACCATCCAGTACGGCGGTAGCATGAACGCCAAGAACGCGGCTGACCTGCTGGCCCAGCCCGACATCGACGGCGGCCTCATCGGCGGCGCTTCCCTGAAGCCCGTGGACTTCGCCACCATCATCATGGCGACTGCGAAGTAAGGGGTGCCCATGAGCAAAGCAGCACTCATCATTCTGGATGGCTACGGCATCGGCAATCACGACGCCGGCAACGCCATCTGGACTGCCAAGACTCCGGTCATGGACAGCCTCATGGAGCGCTGGCCCCACGCGAAGATCTCCGCCTCCGGTCTGGATGTGGGTCTTCCGGAGGGCCAGATGGGCAACTCTGAGGTTGGCCACATGAACATCGGCGGCGGACGCGTGGTCTTCCAGCCGCTGCCCAGAATCACCAACGCCACCGAGGATGGCAGCTTCTTCCAGAACCCCGCCTACATCGCCAGCATGGACGCGGCGAAGGCGGCAGGGAAGAGCCTGCACATCCTGGGCCTGCTGTCTGACGGCGGCGTCCACAGCCACATCAAGCACATCTTCGCCTGCGTGAAGATGGCCAAGGAGCGTGGCCTGGAGAAGGTCTACCTCCACTGCTTCCTGGACGGCCGCGACGTGCCGCCCAGCTCCGGCAAGGGCTACGTGCAGCAGCTGGTGGATTACTGCAATGAAATCGGCTGCGGCAAGATCGCCACCCTCTCCGGACGCTTCTACGGCATGGACCGCGACAAGCGCTGGGACCGCGTGGAGGCGAGCTACAACGCCATCACCCTGGGCGAGGGCGTCCAGGATTCCGATCCCGTCCACGCCATGCAGGCCAGCTATGACCAGGGCGTCACCGACGAGTTCGTCAAGCCCGTGGTCTGCGACCCCGAAGGCATGATCGACCAGGGCGACAGCGTCATTTTCATGAACTTCCGCCCCGACCGCGCCAGAGAGATGACCTACGCCCTGTCTCAGGCCGACTTTGACGGCTTTGCGCGGAAGAAGACCGTCTTCCCGCTGAACTACGTCTGCACCGCCCGCTACGACGAGAAGCTCACGGATCTGCCCGTGGCCTTCCCGCCGGAGGAGCTGAAGAACACCCTGGGCGAGGTGGCCAGCGCCCACGGTCTCAAGCAGCTGCGCATCGCCGAGACCGAGAAGTACGCCCATGTGACCTTCTTCTTCAACGGCGGCACCGAGACCACCTACGAGGGTGAGGACCGCTGCCTGATCCCGTCTCCCAGAGAGTTCCCTACCTACGACCTGATTCCCCAGATGAGCGCCGTGGCCGTGAAGGACGAGCTGGTGAAGCGGATGCAGTCCGGCAAGTATGACATGATCATCTGCAACTTCGCCAACTGCGATATGGTGGGTCACACCGGCGTCCTCAGCGCCGCCATCACCGCGGTGGAGACCGTGGACGCCTGCCTGGGCGAGATCGTCGAGACCGCGCAGCAGATGGGCTACAAGCTGCTGATCACCGCCGACCACGGCAACGCCGACCGGATGGTGGAGTCTGACGGCAATCCCAACACCGCCCACACCACGAACCTGGTGCCGCTGGTGATGGTGGGTGACGAGCGTCCCCTCCGCGAGCAGGGCAGACTGGCCGACCTGGCCCCCACCATGCTCCAGCTCATGGAGATCGACCAGCCCGCCGAGATGAACGGCGTTTCCATGATTCAAGCATAATTTTCAATCATAAATGATTGAAAAATGCATCTGCGCCTTTGGCACAGAGCAGATTGAAATGATAGGGAGGGGAAACCCATCCCCTCCCAAACCCTCCCCACAGAGCATTTACCATTCGCGAAGCAAAGAACTGCAATCCAATCAATAATTTCTATTTGAAGGAGACAATGACCATGAAACAGATTTTTGAGATCGTTGACGTCTACGCAAGAGAGATTCTGGACTCCCGCGGCAATCCCACCGTGGAGGTCGAGGTCGTCCTGGAGGACGGCACCATCGGTCGTGCCGCCGTTCCCTCCGGCGCTTCCACCGGCATCTATGAGGCCTGCGAGCTCCGCGACGGCGACAAGAGCCGTTACTTGGGCAAGGGCGTCACCAAGGCTGTCGACAACGTGAACACCGAGATCGCCGAGGCCCTGATCGGCCTGAACGCGCTGGATCAGCCCGGCATCGACCAGACCCTCATCGATCTGGACGGCACCCCCAACAAGACCCGTCTGGGCGCCAACGCCATTCTGGGCGCTTCTCTGGCCGTGGCCAAGGCCGCTGCCGAGGCCTCCGGCGTGGGCCTGTACAACTATATCGGCGGCGTCAATGCCAAGACCCTGCCGGTTCCCATGATGAACGTGCTCAACGGCGGCGCTCACGCCACCAACAACGTTGAGATCCAGGAGTTCATGATCATGCCCGTTGGCGCGAAGTCCTTCAAAGAGGCTCTTCGTATGTGCGCCGAGGTGTTCCACACCCTGAAGAGCGTCCTGAAGGCCAACGGCACTCCCGCCGCCGGCGTGGGCGACGAGGGCGGCTACGCTCCCAACCTGGGCAGCGACGAGGACGCCCTGAAGGCTCTGGTGCAGGCTGTGGAGCAGGCCGGCTACAAGCCCGGCGAGGACTTCATGATCGCCATCGACGCCGCCTCCTCCGAGTGGTGGGACGACGAGAAGAAGACCTATGTCCAGCCCAAGACCGGCACCCAGATGAGCGCCGAACAGCTGGTCGCCATGTGGGTTGACTTCTGCAACAAGTACCCGATCATCTCCCTGGAAGACGGCATGGCCGAGACCGACTGGGAGGGCTGGAAGCTCCTCACCGACGCCATCGGCGACAAGGTGCAGCTGGTGGGCGACGACCTGTTCGTCACCAACGTCAGCCGCCTGAGCACCGGCATCGAGAAGAAGGTTGCCAACTCCATCCTCATCAAGGTCAACCAGATCGGCACCCTGACCGAGACCCTGGACGCCATCCAGATGGCCAACCGCGCCGGCTACACCGCCGTCGTCTCTCACCGCTCCGGCGAGACCGAGGACACCACCATCGCCGACATCTCCGTGGCCGTCAACGCCGGCCAGATCAAGACCGGCGCTCCCAGCCGCACCGACCGCGTTGCCAAGTACAATCAGCTGCTCCGCATCGAGGAGGAGCTGGGCGACGTCGCCAAGTACCTGGGCAAAGATGCTTTCTTTTCTGTGAAGTAATTTTGCAGCGCCTCCCAATTGTTGAGCATCGTGGCTTGCTTGCATCTTTTCCGCCAGCCATCACAAAAAGCCTCGGAAATACACAAAGTATTCCCTGCGTTTTTTGCTTCGCCTGACGAAAAATCTGGCTGTGCAATCCTCGCGCTTAAAATTGTCCGGCACTGCCGGGGCGCTCTCTGTTAGTTCCTAGAAAATGTATAAAAGGTGTTTGCATTGGTAAAACTGCCAGTGTAAACACCTTTTTCATTGGAGGGAACAAAATGGAATCCAAAAAGGGATTTGGAAAGCTCATGGAGCAGATCATCGAGGGCAGAGGCTTCTACATTGTCATGGCGCTGTGCGCGGCGGTGATCGGCGTGTCCATCTGGTCGCTGGTCAGAGAGCCGGCGGACTATCTGGACGAGGGGTCCTTTGACGACACCCTCAGCGCCGTAGAGGTCATGCCCGCAGCCACGCCGGAGCCCACCATCTTTGAGGCGCCGGAGGAGCCCCCCGTTACCGAGCCCACCGAGGAGGCCGCCGAGACTGCCGCCTCCACAGAGCCGGTCTGGCCGGTGGAGGGCAGCGTTCAGAGAGACTACAGCATGGATCATCTGGCCTACGACGCCACCATGGCCGACTGGCGCACCCACGACGGCCTGGACATCGAGGCCCCGCTGGGCACCAAGGTCTGCGCCATCAAGCCCGGCACGGTCCAGAGCGTGTACTACGACGACGCCTATGGCTCTACCGTCATCATCGACCACGGAGACGGCCTCGTCTGCACCTATGCGGCCCTGGAGGAGATCCCCACGGTGATCGTGGGCGACACGGTGAACGCCGGGGACGTGATCGGCTCAGTGGGGGACACCGCCAAGTGCGAATCCGGCCAGAGCGCTCATCTGCATCTGTCTGCCAGCGTGAACGGCCAGAGCATTTCGCCCCTGGACTGCCTGCCGAAAATCGGATAAACATGCAAACCCTCCAATCTTTTGAATCGGAAGATTGGAGGCCTTTCTTTTCAAATCCGAAAGTTTTCCGAGAATCGAAAAAAACCGCAAAAAAGTAGTTGACAAACCGTTCAAAATCTGATAAACTACGTTTTGCCTTGAGGCGCAAGTTGATATGGCGGCATAGCTCAGTTGGCTAGAGCATTCGGTTCATACCCGGAGTGTCCCCGGTTCAAATCCAGGTGCCGCTACCATGCACGGGATGCCCGCAAGGGCATCCCGTTCCACCCGAATCAAGGCCCGTTGGTCAAGTGGTTAAGACACCGCCCTTTCACGGCGGTAACATGGGTTCGAGTCCCGTACGGGTCACCAATTTGGAGGCTTAGCTCAGCTGGTTAGAGCGCCTGCTTCACACGCAGGAGGTCGATGGTTCGAGTCCATTAGTCTCCACCAGAAACCCCGGAATCTTCGGATTCCGGGGTTTTTTGTATCATTTCAGATCCTTTGCCATGAGCACATAGTCGGTCTGGCCGGTTTTCAAAATCCGGTAGAAGCCGCCGGTGACTTTGCCCTCGTGGATCAGGGCGGTGACGCTGGTGCAGTTTTTGCGCTGCAGATCGTGCTTCAGCAGCTCCGAGAGTGCGTTGCCGAGGCCCGCGTGCGCCGGGTCCACGCCCATGTAGGGGATGCTGTACTCCGTGGGGTTGGCGCGGATGCGGAGGATCTGCCGCAGCTTGCGGGGCGTGATGGAACCGGCGGTGAGATTGCCGTAGTTGGGCACGCAGATCACAAAGGCCGCCAGCTGCCCGCCGTGGTAGACCAGCTTCACCATCTCATAGTCCAGCACGTAGCGCAGGGACGAAAACAGCGCGAAAAACTGCGCCTCTGTGATGGGCTGATACCCGGGAAAGCTGCTGTACAGTCGGCTCAGCAGGTCGTAGATCTCCCGCAGGCAGGCGTCGAAGGTGAAGAACGTGATGTTACGGAAGACGTACCCGGATTTTTGGAAATCCCGCAGACGTCGCTCCGCTTTTCGGTTGGCGTCGGCGTCGGTGGGCACGCGCATGTGGTTGGAGAAATACCGATCCGTCACCCCAAAGCCACAGCGCTCCCACAGCCGGGGATAGAAGGCGCGGTTTTCCGGCTCGCCAGTGAAGGTCTTGAAAAACGCAGAGGTCTTGAACCGGTAGCCCAGCCAGAAGGAGGCGTTGTAGGGCCCAACCAGCCTTTTGCAGCCGGCGGATCTGGCCCGCTCCGCTGCGGCGTCCAGCACCAGCTTTGCGGCCTCGGGCGCATCCTCGCTCTCGAAGAAGCCCACGTAGCCGTTCTCGTCCCCGGGGTACAGCGTCAGCAGGCAGCGGGCGGCGGGCTGACGGTTTTCGTCCAGGGCCAGAAAAGGGAAGACCGAAAAGTCTCCGCTCAGCGGGTGTGTTCCCAGCAGCAGCTGACGCTCGGTTTTCGGCTCCTGGGTCAATCGCTCCGGCGGATAGAGCCTCCGGGGGAAGTCGAGAAACCGCCGGCGCAGAAAGCCGTCGTTCTCGGAATAGAGGGTGTAGACCATGTCAAACCTCCTGCCGTCTGAGAATGCGGATGGTCCCGGCGGTGCTGTCCAGCTCCACCAGATCCCCGGTGCGGATCAGGCTGCAGGCCTCATGGACGTTCACCATGGAGGGCTTGCCCAGCTCCCGGGTGATGATGGCCGTGTGGCTCAAAAGGGAGCCCTTCTCCGCGATGATGCCGGCGGCGTTCTCGATCAGGAACACCCAGCCGGGGTCGGTGCTGCGGGTGACGAGGATCTTGCCCCGGGTGTCCAGGGAGAGATCGGGATTTGTCACCACCAGGGCTTCGGCGGTGACTTTGCCAAGGGCCGCGGAGACGCCTGTGAGGGTGTCGGAATTGCGCAGAGTCCGGGTCCTGGCGTTCAGCACCCGCTTGTTGCGGATCTCGCCGTCGAAGACCAGACGGCTGAAAGCGGGCAGCGCGGCATACATTTCATATTCCGCCTTCCGCTGCGCTACAATTTCACGGTAGTCCGCAGCGTTCTGCTCCAGCTCCGGGACGGAGAGATAGAACACATCCTCCGGATCGTCGATGCGACCGGCGTCGAAGAGCTCGGTGCCCACGGCGCGGAAGATGGCGCGGATGGTTCCGAACATGCGGGTGCGGTCCATGCGGGAGCGCTCCCGGTTGCGGATGCCGGTCTTGGCCTTTTTGGCGAAGAATCCGGGACGCTGCTTTTTTTGGGGCTCCGTCTGTGCGCGGGGCGGGGGAGGGCTCTCCAGCCTGGCGCGGACAAAGTCGTCCACCAGAGCCGGATGGGTGCGGTAGGTGTGGGTCTCCAGCTTCAGCTCACCGAGACAGCGGTCGCCGTAGGCCTCGATGAAATCCGCCTTCGCGGCCTGATAGGCGGCGGAGTCCATGCCGTGTTTCTTTGCCACGTCCACCAGGGCGAGGATGTGCCGCACGGGCTCCATGCTCTCCAGATCGCGGACGTCCGCCAGAGCTGCCTGGCTGCGCTTTCCGGCCAGATAGGTGAACAGGAAGGCATAGATGTCGTTGATGAGCGTCACGTGCCAGCGGGAGAGAATGTCCTCCAGCATGCTGTGGTAGATCTCCAGCAGCCGGGGCGTTTTGGGCTGGGCGTTATCGGTGAGAACCGCCTTCAGCCTGCGGTCAAGGTCCACGGCATAGTGGTCATAGAAGTCGCACAGGTCGTCCATCCGCTTGGGCGTTCGCAGCACGCAGCGGATGAGCTCCAGGCCCAGCGTGGCCTTCACCCGTGCCGGAACGCGGCGCTCCGTGGCGGTGACGGTGGGATTTTCCACCCCCAGCATCTGCTGCCAGACGCGGATGAAAAACCGGGAGAAGGGCATGAGCCGCAGAACCCCATACCAGCTGGAGATGCGGTAGTAGACTCTGCCGTTGGCCATGTCCACCATGTCGCGGATCTCCCCATCCAGCGCCTCCACCATGGGGTGCCGGTGGGTGACTTCCAGCAGCAGAGATTTGAAAATGCGATAATAGATCTCCTTGACGAAGCTCTGGGAGAGGGGGAGGGTCAGCTCCGGGTAGCTCTCCACGATGTTGGAGCTGTCCAGCACAATGGTCTCGCCGCCGGGGAGGGTGGTGATGGGCCTTGCCTGCAGCAGCCAGACCTTGCCATCCTGGACGGCATACTCCACATCCATGGGCGCGCCGAAGAGCTTCTCCACGGCTTCGCCCAGCTCCAGCAGCCGCTGCAGGGTCTCGGCGGGCAGCAGGGGAGCGTCGCCGGTCTGCTCATAGTAATAGAGTCCGTCGTCCCGGTTGCAGTAATAGGTGGTGGTGTCGGCCCGATCCTCCACCACGGCGTTTCCCAGCCCCGCGCCCACGATGATGACGATCTCGTTTAATTGGCCCGTGGGGTTCGCCGTAAAGAGCACGCCCGCCATCTCCGCTTCCACCATCTGCTGCACCAGCACGGGGGCGTCGTCCCCGGCCTCTGCTTCCGGCAGACCGTGGGCTCTGGCGTAGGCGGCATATCCGGAGTGATAGCTCCGGCGCACCGTTTCAATGGCCGCCGGAAGTTCCTCCCGCCTGACGTTCAAAAGGGTCTCAAACTGTCCGGCGAAGGAGAGCTCTGCGCTGTCCTCCTGATCGAAGGTGGAGCGCACGGCGAATCGCTCCGTCCCGGGAAAATCGAGACGGAGCGGATCTTGTTCTGTCACAACGGCGAAGGGCGGCACGGGGAGCCCGCAGTCGCGCATGCGCCGGAGATTGTCTGCTTTCATCGGTTAAATCTTTCCCACCAGCAGGAAGATAACCACCGTAGCGATCATGGTCAGCTCCTGAATGTAAGTGTAGGTCTCCACCTTGGTGACCAGCTTGAACTGGGTGGGGTCCTTCTTGAACCGCTGGAAGGTCCAGCACATCCAGCCCACCAGAACGGCCAGCACCGCCACGCTGAGCTTGGACAGATTCCAGACCAGCACGAAGTTGGTGAAGATGTCGATGAGCACCACGAACATGGTAAAGTTGGTGGCCTTCTTGTAGCCGAAGAGCTTGGAATAGGTGACGTACTCGGTCTCGTCCTGGGGCGCCCGGATCTTGCGGGAGACCTCCCAGTACAGGGCGGGGAAGTACAGGGTGAAGCAGGCGAAGACGTTGATCAGATCCACCGCTTTGATCTTGTACTCCATCACCACGAAGGAGATGATGTAGATGTTCATGATGAACTGCACCGGGTTGTGAGTCACAAGGGCCAGGGGCAGGGACTTCTGGATCTTGTACTTCTGGAAGAACCAGATGGCCATGAGGGAGCCGTAGGTGTAGAGAATCAGGCAGAACCAGCGGTTGCGCATGAAGATGAAGTTCAGCGCCAGCGTCACCGGAATCAGGATGCAAAGAAAGATCCGAAGATCCTTTTTCGTCACTCTTCCCGACGGTAGCGGCCGATGGGCGAAGAGCCTGCAGTCCAATTCATAATCCTTGAAGTCGTCGGCGATCCGCAGCCAGCACAGGAAACTGAACACCGTGAAGCCGAGAATCAGCTCCTGGATGCCGTGGCGGGCACAGATGCTGGCCCAGATGGCGGGCCAGGTGACGCCGTGGTTCAGCAGGACGATGAAGTAGATCTCGCCTGCGATCAGATAGCCCAGGCCCAGCCGGGGCAGGATGGGATACATCTCTTTGAAGTAGATGTTCAATCGTTTCAGCATGGTTTCTTTCCTCCGATTTTTTCTCCTACATGAACCTGGGTCTCGAAGCCCAGCCGGGTCTGCTCCATGAGATCCGCGTCGATCTCCACGGATTTCGGCACGATCAGCAGGATCGTGGAGCCGCCGAATTCGAAAAAACCCTTCTCCTGCAGACGCGAAAACTGCCGGATCGGGTGGTTGTGGATCTTGCCGACCATGACCGCGCCGACCTCCACCTGCAGCATGGGGCCGAAGTGCTCCGTCTCCAGCAGGGTACAGACGCGGTGGTTGCGGGCATAGACCCGCTCGTTTTCCGAAATGGCGCGCACCGTGTGCAGCACACC
>CAMHPQ010000026.1 GCA_946187035.1 uncultured Clostridia bacterium
CTTCAGCTTCTATAATCGAACCACCTCCATTGTCATCGGCGTCATTCTGGCCGTGCTCTTCGCCCTGAGCATTATGGGCGGTGCCGGCAGACTCACCAAGGTGACGGAGGTTCTCGTTCCCGTCATGGGCGTCCTGTACGTGGTGGTCTCCATCATCGTGATCATCATGCACATCGGCAGCATCGGCCAGGTGCTGGGCATGATCTTCGGCTCTGCCTTTGATTTCAAGGCCATCTTCGGCGGCTTCACCGGCAGCGCCATCATGTGGGGCATCAAGCGCGGCCTGTACTCCAACGAGGCCGGTATGGGCTCCGCTCCCAACGCCGCTGCGGCAGCCGATGTCTCCCACCCGGCCAAGCAGGGTCTGGTGCAGATGCTTTCCGTGTTCATCGACACGCTTCTGATCTGCTCCGCCACCGCCTTCATGTGCCTGTTCTCCGGCGTGGTTCCGGAGGAGGAGCTGGCGGGCGCCGCCTACGTCTCCGCATCCATGCGTGCGGCCCTGGGCGGCTTTGGCCCCATCTTCATGGCGATTGCGGTGTGCCTCTTTGCCTTCACCACCCTGATCGGCAACTACTACTACACTGAGGGCTGCTGGCGCTTCATCCTGAAGAAGAACCCCAGCAAGACCTTCATGACCTGCTGGCGTCTGTTCTGCTCGGTTCTGGTGTTCCTCGGCGCCATCATCTCTGCCGGTCTCGCCTGGGACGGCGCGGATCTGACCCAGGGCATCATGGTCATCATCAACGTCCCCGTCATCGTGATCCTCGGCAAGCCCGCCTTTGACGCGCTGAAGGATTATCAGAAGAAGAAAAAGGCCGGCGTTGACGATCACTTCCACGAAAGTGATATCGGCCTGACCAACACCGAATGCTGGAAGGGTTGATTTCCATGAAAACCATCCTCGTGGCGGAAGAACTCAACGAGGCTGAACAGGCCCAGCTGACCGCCGCCGCCCCCAATGAGAATTTTGTCTTCGCTCAGACCCAGGACGTCACCCTGGAGCAGCTGCAGCAGGCGGACATCCTGATCGGCAATGTGGACGCGGATCTCCTGGAGCAAACTGCGCATCTGGACTGGATGCAGCTGGTGAGCTCCGGCGCGGATTTCTATACGAAGCGCATTGCCCTGCGGGACAAATTCCTCACCACCACCGCCACCGGATGCTACGGCACCGGCATCGCGGAGTACATGGTGGGCATGCTGCTTCTGATGATGAAGAAGATCCCCACCTATCTGGAGTATCAGAAAGAGCAGGTCTGGCGGGACGCCGGCCACGTGGTCTCTCCCATGGGAAAGCGGGTGCTGATCGTCGGCACCGGCAATCTGGGCACGGAGTTTGCCAAGCGGATGCGGCCCTTCGGCTGCAAGATCATCGGCGTCCGCAGAAGAGTCGGCACCTTCCCGGCGGAATACGATCAGATGTGCCTGATGGACGAGCTGACCAACGAGCTGCCCAAGGCGGACGTGGTGGCCCTCTGCCTGCCGGGCACCGATGAGACCTATCATCTCTTCGATGAGAAGATGCTGTCCCTCTGCAAGGAGGGAGCCTACCTGATGAACGTGGGCCGCGGCACCGTGATCCCGGAGGAGGTCTTCCTCAACAGCCAGCTGATGAACCGCTTCGGCGGCGTGTGGGTGGATGTGCTGGAGCATGAGCCGCTGGAGGACGAGGATCCCTTGTTCTCGGCGGAGAACCTGATCATCACGCCCCACATCACCGGCGGCTGGCATCTGGACATCACTCGGAAAAACATTCTGGATCTCTGTGCCCGAAACCTGAAGGCCTTTCTGAATGGAGAGCCTCTGGAGCGGGTGCTGGACTGGCAAACCGGCTACTGCAAATAAACCAAAACAGCGTATGCTTTTTCGGCATACGCTGTTTTTTATCAGAATGTATATCGACATTGCTCCAGATCCACCGTGCCGTCCGGCCGGAAGGGGACGCCCTCCAGCTCCAGCAGCAGACGGTGACTCTCTTTTCCCAGGGGAGAGAAGGCGTCGGATAAGCCGCCGAAGCGGTTCACCACTCTCTGACAGGGCACATCCTCCGGCGCGTCGTGCATGGCGAAGCCCACCGTTCGGGAGAGTCTGGGATTTCCAAGGGCTTTCGCAACGTCTCCATAGGTGGTGACGTTTCCCATGGGAACCATTCTCACCAGCGCCCAGATCGCCTCAAACAGGCCGGTGTTCATGCCTCCTGCTCCTTGAGATACAGCCTCCAGGTGGCCAGCAGCAGCTCGTTGGCGTCCTTGCCAGGCATGAACTGGGCAATCTGCCCCCGAAGTCCATCCCTCTGCAGCTGGGCGCAGCGGTCTCTGGCACCCTTCAGCTCCGGAAGCGCATCGCTGAGCAGCTTCTCCCGCAATTCCGGCAGCAGCTGGTTGAGATCATAGGCGTCCTCGTGGGGATAATCCAGCGCCGTCATAAGCACGTCCAGTCCCTTGCAGGCCACGGTCAGCAGATCGCCCCGATCCTCACTGAACAGCTTGTCCGTCAGCGGCACGTCTCCCTTGACTCGATCCAGCATGGCCTGCACCGCGGACTCGTTGTGACTCAGCTCTCTGCGCAGCAGGAACAGCAGGTAGCCCCGCGCAGCCTCCAGCAGCTTTTCCTTTCCCGCCGGACGAAAGGCATAGCTCTCGCCGAAGTATGGCCCCAGCACCTTCATGGCGTCGGTGTAGCCCAGACGGAAGTTGCTGTCCAGAATGTCCCGGCTGAAATCCAGAAACGGCCCCAGGGGACGGGAGGGCGTGATGTGCGTCACCAGCGGGTGATAGGGGAAGTATTTCTCCTCCGCTTCCGGCTTCAGCGCCACGGCGATGACCTGCTCTGCGCCCAGACGGAAGGCGGTGGTCACGGGCAGATTGTCAGCGTAGCCGCCGTCGATGTAGCTCTGACCGTCGATCTCGCACATGGGAAACACCGGGAAGCAGGAGCTGGAGGCCAGAATCCACTGGGCCACCGTGCCGGGTTCCATGTCGGCCTTTCTCGCCTCCACACCCTGGAGGGTGGGGAATTTTGCCGCGACAGCCGCGTAGTCCACCGGGGAGGCGAAGAAGGCCTCCTCGTCCAGCTCTTTGGCGATCCGCTCCTTATAGGGGGTGATGTCCGCGCCTCTGGAGGCCGCGAAGTTTTTGGCAACGGTCAGCAGCTGATCCCGATTTTCAAAATAATAATCCATGTCGTGCTTCAGATCCATGCCGTCGCGCATGATATCCTGGGCCGTGATGGTGTTCCACAGGTTTTCCGCCCGCGCATAGTCGCCCATGACCATCAGCGCGCCGTTCACCGCGCCGATGGAGGTTCCGGTGACGATATCGTATCCCATGCCCAGCTCCCGCAGCGCCTTCCAGACTCCAATCTCATAGGAGCCCTTGGAGCCGCCGCCGGCCAGTGCAATTCCGAGTTTCATTCGTTTCACTCCAATATTGATCGTATGTATTTCCTGATTCTATTGCAAGCGGGTGGAATTGTCAATGTACATTCAGCTGAAAAAGCTTGACGAATTTTGGGATACCGTGTATTATAGTGTAGTTAAAATAGGCTTCCTATGAAGCGTTGAATGGAGGACAGCGCCATGAGCGTAATTCCCAAAATCGAATGTCGGCGGTGCGGCCGGACCTTTTCCGGACTGCGCAGCCGCTGCCCATATTGCGGCACCACCCGCGTCAAAGCCGGTGATCGCGTTCCCCCGGTGACGTCCAGTGAAAATGACGGCACGCCCGCAGCTGCCCGCGCGGCTCTGAACACCCGCTGGCAGATGATCTTCGGCCTGCTGCTTCTGGCTGCCGTGGTTCTGGCGGTCATCATCCTGATCACCGTGAGCCTCAACGACGCCAAAAATATCGCGCCCTCGTCTCAGAACCTTCCCACCCAGGAGACCTCCGAGGTGACTGCGGAGCCGGAGGAGAGCGCCGAGCCCGAGGAGAGTGCGGAGCCCGAGCCCAGCGCCGAGCCCACCCAGGCGCCGGAGCCCAGCGCTACGCCCATCACCAGCGCCGGCAGCATCAAGCTGACCTATTACGGCTCTGAGATCAGTGAGTTCACCGAGTCCATCGGCGAGACCGTTCCGCTGGAGGCCGTTACCTATCCCGCCGATCTGGAGGTGGAGTGGACCAGTGATAACGAGTCCGTCTGCATGGTCAAAAACGGCCAGGTCACGGGCATCGGTTCCGGCATGACCACCGTCACCGCAAAGTGCGGCGATGTGACTGCCAAATGCACCGTCTACGTCAACTGAAAATGAATTTCACCGTCTGTTCTTGTCGAGCAGGCGGTGAAAAATTCTCTTGCAAACAGAATTCCTCTGTGCTATACTAACTGTGCCGTGGGATTAGTTCATCGGTAGAACATCAGCTTCCCAAGCTGAGGAGGCGGGTTCGATTCCCGTATCCCGCTCCACGTAAAAAGCCATGAAACCCAACGGTTTCGTGGCTTTCATTTTTTCTGTTCATGAAATATCGAAAAGGAGGCAACTGTATGGACACCTTGTTTGATTATCTGCAGTGGATGGGAGATTTCCCGCTGGCTGCCACCGGCGTGCGCGAGGCGGACGCGCTGGTGCTGGGACTCCTGAGCTATTTCGATCTGACGCCGTTATTTCAGAGCGAGGACGAGACCCACACCCTGCGGGAATGCCTAAACATGATCGAGGCTGACCAGGTGAAGGTGATGGTGAATTCCAAGGGACAGGACTACGTGGGCTTCCTGCGGATGGCTGCGGAGTCGGAGCGTTTCGGCGCGCTCACCATGTCCCGCTATATCGACGTCCTGCTCAACGACCCGCCGGTACAGTTTGCCGCCGTTCGGTTTCAGGATGATACGGATCTGAGCTTCCTGGTCTATCGGGGCACGGACCAGTCCCTGGCCGGCTGGGAGGAGGATTTCATGATCAGCTTCACCCGCACCAGAGCCCAGACCCAGGCCCAGGCCTATGCCAACGCCTATGTGGAAAACGGGAAGCGCAACTATCTGATCGGCCACTCCAAGGGCGGCAACGAGGCGCTCTTCGCCGCGGCCAATCTGCGGGATAACAAGTGGGACGCCGTGGAGCATGTCTACATCCTCGACGGGCCGGGACTCTGCCCGGAGGTGCTGGACATGAGCGGCATGGCCCGGGTGAACGAGAAGGCCACGCACATCGTGCCGGTGTTCTCCATCGTGGGCAAGCTGTTCGCGGCGAAGCTGGATGACACCCGGATTGTGCAGTCCTCCGGCTCCGGCTTCCAGCAGCACAGCCTGATCACCTGGGGCATCGATCACGGCAAGCCCGCCTATGCTGAGGAAAACGATCCCACCAGCGTCTGGCTGAACGCGGCGGTGGACGGTTGGATCGGAGACGTTGCACAGGAGGACCGCGCCACCCTGGTGAGCGATCTGTTTGAAGCGCTGGCCGCCGGCGGCGCGGAGAGCCTGGACGATCTGTCCGCGGGCGGCCTCGGCGGACTGGAGCCGGTGCTGAAGCGGATGAAGTCCTCCAGCGAGACCACGAGAAAGCTCCTGGGCGAGCTGCCGAAATACGCGGTCAAGCACGGCATCGAAACTCTGCGCAGCAAATTCACCTCGGACGGAGAGAGCGACGACAAGCAGGAAAAGGCAGAACCCATCGGTGCAGAACCGCTGAAGGCCTGAGAGATTCATTGATGAAAACGGAAACAATCCCACACTTTGATTTTGCAGAGTGTGGGATTGCTCTGTATGCTGCCGGGAGCAGTATCTTTTTCTGTGGTTTTCCTATTGTCAAAAATAGTGGATTCTGCTATAATATATTCTCTAAAACTATGACATTCCGGGAGAGGAGGGCGCGTTATGGCAAAGAACCCGGATGAAAGCAAACAGCAGTCTGCGGTGAATAAGATTCCGGCGAGTTTGACGCCGAATTCCCGCCTGTTTCTGGCGTTTCTGGTGATATTCGCTGTGGCGACGCTGCTGTTTTCCGATCGGCTCTGGCTGGCCGCGGCGGAGGGCGCCATCATTCTGGTTTTGGTGGTCTATTCGCTGCTCATGCGAAGATCCCAGCGAAAGAAGCTGCTGGCCTATGTGGAGAGCGTCACCTACGACACGGAATCTGCCAAGAACAACACCCTGCAGAACTTCCCACTGCCCGTGGCGGTGTTTCGTCCGGCAGACGCGCAGCTGATCTGGGCAAACCAGCATTTCTTCGAGCTCTGCGGCTCCCGGAGACCCTCGGTGGAGATGCGCATGACCGATGTGATTCCGGAATTTAACAGCCGGTGGCTTCTGGACGGACACAGCCGCTGCCCGGATCTGCTGGAGCACAACGGCCGCAAATACCAGATCCACGGCAACCTGGTCCAGCCCAAAGAGGGGCAGGGCAGCTATATGGGAATCACCTACTGGGTGGACGTGACCGACTACGAGAACACGCGGCAGGAGTATCTGGACTCCCGGCCCTGCATCGCGCTGTTCGTCATCGACAATTACGACGAGTTCTTCCGCGGCCTCTCGGATCGCAAACGCAGCGAGATGCGCGACGCCATTGAGGATCTGCTGATCCAGTGGTGCGACGAGATGCACGGCTTCTTCCGCCACTATGACCGAGACCGCTTCCTGCTGGTGTTTGAGGAACGCTATCTGGAGCTGATGCGCACCGAAAAGCTGGCGCAGCTGCTGGAAGGCGTTCACAGCATCGTGAATCCCGTCGGCATCCGCGCCACGCTGTCCATCGGCGTGGGCCGGGACGGCGACGATCTGGAGGAGAACTACAACTTCGCCGCCCTGGGCGTGGAAATGGCCATTAGCCGCGGCGGCGACCAGGCGGTGCTGAAAAACCGCGCCACCTTTGAGTTCTTCGGAGGACGCGGCGGGGAAGTGGAGACTCGTTCCAGAGTCCGTGCCCGCGTCATGGCCTCGGCTTTGAAGGAGCTGATCGCAGATTCCTCCAAGGTCTACGTCATGGGCCACAAGATGTCCGATCTGGACGCCATCGGCGCTGCGGTGGGCGTCCGCTGTATCGCCAGAAAACTGGATACCCCCTGCCGCATCGTGGTGGACGCCACCAAGACCGCTGCAGGAACTTTGATCGATAAGCTCAGTCGGGACGAAACCTATGCCGACGCCTTTGTCTCTTCCCAGGAGGCGATTCTCAGAGCGGACAGCCGCACCCTGCTGGTTGTGGTGGACACCAACCGCCCCGGTCAGGTGGAGGATCAGGCCCTGCTGGAGAGCTGCACCCGGGTGGCGCTGATTGACCATCACCGCCGTGCTGCGGAGTATATCGAGAACCCGACCCTCTCGTTCCATGAGCCCAACGCCTCCTCGGCCTGCGAGCTGGTGGCGGAGCTGATGGAAGAGATTGTGGAGCGCGACGACATCCTCCGTGTGGAGGCCGAGGCCGTGCTCAGCGGCATCATGCTGGACACCAAAAACTTCAACATGCGCACCGGCGAGCGCACCTTCGAGGCTGCCGCCTTCCTCCGACGCATGGGCGCCGACACCGCCGAAGTGAAAAAGCTGATGCAGAGCGACCTGGCCCACACGGTGGCCCGGTGCCGCATCCTGCAAAACGCCCACATTTATCGTCCGGGCATCGCCATTGTCACCGAACAGGAGCCCCAGGACCGCATCGTGGCCGCCCGGGCTGCGGACGAGCTTTTGAATGTGGCCGGCGTGAGCTGCTCTGTGGTCATCTATCCGGTCTCGGATGGCTCCTTCGTCTCCGCCAGAAGCATCGGCGAGATGAACGTGCAGCTTCTGCTGGAGCCTCTGGGCGGCGGCGGAAACCGCGCGGCAGCCGCAGCTCACTGCGTGGGACTGACGCCGGACGAGACGGCGGAGAAGATCAAAGCCGCCATTGATACCTATAAAGGATAATTGAATTCGCATAAAAAGGAGAATACACCATGAAAGTCATTTTTCAGCAGGACGTAAAAGGTCAGGGCAAAAAGGGCGAACTGAAGACTGTCTCCGACGGTTATGCCCGCAACTATCTGCTGCCCCGTGGTCTGGCCATGGAGGCCACCACCGACAACCTGAATGCCTATAAGCTCAAGGAGAAGGCCAAGGCCACCCAGATCGCCAAGGAGAAGGCTGCTGCCCAGGAGGCTGCGGAGCGGCTCAGCGCCGTGCAGGTGAAGGTCGCCAAGGCCGGCGGTTCCGGCAAGCTCTTCGGCGCGGTCACGTCCAAGGAGATCAGCGACGCCCTCAAGGAGCAGCACGGTCTTGAGATCGACTCCAAGAAGATCGTGCAGGCTGAGCCCATCAAGAGCTACGGCGCCTTTGAGGTCAAGGCCAAGCTGGGCTATGAGATCAGCGGCACCATCCACGTGCTGGTCGTTGAGGACAAGTAATTTCCGATAGAATCTCTGTAAAGGAGGGACGTCGATATGGAGGAGCTTTTGGGCCGTCAGACGCCCCATTCCGCCATTGCGGAGCAGGCCATCGTCGGCTCCATGCTGATCGACCCGTCCTGCATCCCGGATGTGATCAACAAGGTCCGGGCAGATGAATTTTATATTCAGACCAACCGCGAAATCTACGAGACCATCTACTCCATGTTCACCTTCGGCATAAGCATTGACGCCGTCACGGTTCTGGAGCAGATGAAGGTGCGCGGCGTCTACCACGAAAACACCACCCAGCAGTACCTGATGGAGGTCATGAACCTCACACCCACGGCGGCCAACGTGGAGAAATACGCGGCCATCGTCCGGGATCAGGCGCTGCTGCGGAATCTGCAGAAGGCCGCCGACGAGATCTCCAGCCTTGTGGCCGAGGGCACCGGTGAGGCCGACGCGGCGCTGGAGGCTGCGGAGCGGAAGATCTACGCCCTGCGCCAGGGACGAAATGTGGGCGGTCTGCAGCCGGTCTCCATGGTGATCCAAAGGGTCTACGCGGCCCTCTCTGACGCTGCGGAAAACGGCGGCGGCATCCCCGGCCTGTCCACCGGCCTGCCGGATCTGGACACCACGCTGTTGGGCTTGAAAAAGGGTGAGCTGATCCTTATCGCCGCCCGTCCCGGACAGGGCAAAACCAGTATGGCGCTGAATCTGGCCCGCTATGTGGGCGAGCACAGCGGCAAGACCGTGGCGGTTTTCTCTCTGGAGATGAGCCGGGAGGAGCTGGTGCAGCGCCTGCTCTCCAGTGCGGCCATGGTGGACGGCAAAAAGCTCTCCACCGGAAACCTGTCTCAGGCGGAGTGGGACCGCGTGGTTGCCGCCGCCGGACAGCTCAGCGCCACGGATATCCGCGTGGACGACAATTCCACCCTGAGCGTGGCGGACATGAACGCCCAGTGCCGCCGGATCCCGGATCTGGGTCTGGTGGTCATCGACTACCTGCAGCTGATGCAGTCCTCGGGCAGCGGTCACAACTGGTCCAACGAGAGCCGAACCCAGGCGGTCTCGGACATGAGCCGTATGCTGAAGATCATGGCCAAGGAGCTGAACGTGCCGGTGATCTGCCTGTCGCAGCTGAACCGTGCCAACGAGGGCCGTACCAACAAGCGGCCCATGCTCTCCGATTTGCGCGAGTCCGGCTCCATCGAGCAGGACGCCGATATCGTCATCGCCCTTTATCGGGACGGTTACTACAACAAGGAAGCGGAAAATCCCAATCTGGCCGAGGCCATTGTTTTGAAAAACCGCCACGGCGATACCCGCACCGTGGAGCTCATGTGGATGCCGGAGTACACCACCTTCGTCTCCACAGAAAAGCGGCATGAGGATGAATATTGATCCCATTGCCTCCGGAGAGCGGGTCTTGTGTGCGGTCTCCGGCGGGGCGGACTCCATGTATTTGCTCTGCAGGATGCTGGAGCTGGCGGGGGAGCGGCAGATCACCGTGCTCTGCGCCCACTACAACCACAAACAGAGAGGCTCTGAGTCTGACCGGGATGAACAGTTTGTCCTGGATTTCTGCAAGTCCAGGAACGTCCCGTGCTTCACCGGAGGCTTTGAAGGGGAGGCCCGCGCGGAAAGCCCCCTTCGGGAAGCCCGCTATGCCTTTCTTCAGAAGACGGCACAGGCGCAAAACTGCCGCTGGATTCTGACTGCCCATACAGCCGACGATCAGCTGGAAACACAGCTTTTGAATCTGGCCAGAGGCGCCGGCCTGCGGGGGCTGGGCGGCATTCCGCCGATGCGGGATAACATCCTGCGCCCCATGCTGCAGATCACCAGGTCGGAGATTGAAGGTTGGCTTCGGGCCCATCAGATCCCTTATGTGGAGGACAGCTCAAACGCATCTGACGATTACGCCAGAAACCGCATCCGGCATGAGGCGATTCCGGCGCTGCTTTCCGTCAATCCCGCCGCTGCGAGACATGCCTCTGAGGCGGCAGACCGACTGCGGGAGGACGAGGCGTTCCTCTTGTCATTGGCAGAGGATTTCATCCGCACAGAGCAGACGCAGAAGGGCGTTTCTCTCTCCGCCTTGCGCAGTCTGGCCCGTCCCGTTCGGGCGAGAGTGTTCCAAACGCTCTGTGGCGGAAAGCTCGCTGCAAAGCACGTGGAGGCGCTGCATGATTTCTGCAGCGGAACCGAGCCCGCGGCGCTGGATCTTCCGGATCTGCGCGTGACCAGAGAGCGGGGGAGACTCTGCTTCGGCGCAGGAGAGCCGGAGCGGCTGCCGGACACGGAGCTGCTCCCGGGCGTGACTCTGACGCTGCCGCAATATGGGCTGCGAGTCATGGTCAGCGAGCCGCGCGTTCTCGATGAAATTCATAATACGTTAACGGTTTACCACTTTAAAAGTGAATCGATTCGTGGTAAACTAACACTTACGTCCAGACGGGCGGGAGATCAAATCCGTCTGCTGGGACGCGGCTGTACCAAGAAAATCAGCGATCTGATGCAGGAGCGGGGGATTCCGTTATCCAAACGGGATCTGGTACCGGTGCTCCGGGATGAGATGGGCCCGGTGGCGGTTCACGGCTTCGGTATGGCGGAACGCTGCGAGGCAAAGCCCGGCGATCCGGCGCTCTGCGTCAAAATTGAGAAATCGGAGAAAATGGAGAAAGAGATATGACCATTCATGAAGATATTTCCACCGTCTTGCTGACGGAAGAACAGCTGCAGAAGCGCGCCGCCGAGATCGGGGCCGAGATCAGCAGAGATTTTGCCGGAAAAGAGCCGATCTTCGTCGGTGTTCTGAAAGGCTGTTTTGTGTTTATGGCCGATCTGATGCGCTACGTGGATCTGCCCTGCTCGGTGGACTTCATGGCGGTCTCCTCCTACGGCGCGGGCACTTCCACCACCGGCGCCGTGAAGATCAACAAGGACCTGAATCAAAACATCGAGGGCCGGGACATCATCCTGGTGGAGGATATTCTCGACAGCGGCGTGACGCTGCACTATTTAACCCAGTATCTGGAGGTGCGCAAGCCCGCCTCCATCACCATCGCCACGCTGATGGATAAGCCCGCCCGCCGGAAGGCTCCGGTCTACGCCAGATATTCGGGCTTTGAGATCCCGGACGCCTTCGTCGTGGGCTACGGTCTGGACTACGCGGAGAAATACCGCAATCTTCCCTATGTCGGCGTTTTGAAACCGGAGGTTTACGCCGACGCCTGATTTTGCACGCTACCGCGAATACGCGGTTTTCCATAAGTAAGGATGTGAATGCTATTTGAAACCCAATAACAAGCGGAACCGCTCGCGCGATGTCGGCTTTTATCTGCTGATGGCCGTGATTCTCGTCGCGCTGCTGTTCTACCTGCTGACCCCCTCGGAGAGCAAGACCTATACCTATTCCGAGATCGAGGACATGTTCAAAAATGAGGAGGTCGAGTCCTTCACCCTGGAGGGAACCACCCTGACTCTGAATCTCCGGGAGGAGAACGAGGACGGCCTCGACACCATCACCCAGGAGCTTCCCAGCGCCAACTGGTTCCGGGAGGATCTGGGCGATCTGATCCAGCAGCAGAAGGACGCCGGTATCCTGGAGGAGTTTGACTATCGCCAGGGCTGGGCCGCTCCTTGGTGGCTGAGCATGCTGCCGTACCTGATCATGATCGTTCTGTTCATCGTGGTCTGGTACGTGATGATGAACCGCATGGGCGGCGGCGGTGCCGGCGGCGTGAGCCGGTTCGGCAAGGCGGCTACCCGCACCATCGATGAGTCGAAGAAGAAAACCACCTTTGCCGATGTGGCCGGTGCAGCCGAGGAAAAAGAAGAGCTGCAGGAGATCGTAGACTTCCTGAAGCGTCCGAAGTTCTACGCCGAGATGGGCGCGCGCATTCCGAAAGGCGTGCTGCTGGTCGGCCCTCCGGGCACCGGTAAAACCCTCATGGCCAGAGCCGTGGCGGGGGAGGCCGGGGTGCAGTTTCTGAGCATTTCCGGCTCCGACTTTGTGGAGCTCTATGTCGGCGTCGGCGCCGGCCGTGTCCGCGACCTGTTTGATCAGGCCAAGAAGGTTGCCCCCGCGGTGATCTTCATCGATGAGATTGACGCCGTCGGACGTCAGAGAGGCAGCGGCCTCGGCGGCGGCCACGACGAGCGCGAGCAGACCCTGAACCAGCTGTTGGTGGAGATGGACGGCTTCGAGGAGAATGCCGGCGTCATCGTCATGGCAGCTACCAACCGCGCGGACATTCTGGATAACGCCCTGCTGCGTCCCGGCCGTTTTGACCGGCGCGTATATATGGGCATGCCGGACGTGAAGGGCCGCGAGGAGATCCTCAAGGTTCACGCCAGAGGCAAGCACCTGGGCGACGATGTGGACCTGAAGAGCATTGCCAGAGGCACTGCGGGCTTTGCGGGCGCCGATCTGGAAAACCTCCTGAACGAGGCGGCGATCCTGGCCGTTCGTGCCAAGAGGCGCTTCATCACCCAGGCGGACATCGACGAGGCCATTTTGAAGGTGGTCATGGGCCCTGAGAAGAAGAGCCGCGTTGTCACCGAGAAGGCCAAAAAGCTCACCGCCTATCACGAGACCGGCCACGCCATCGCTGCCCACTTCTGTGAGCACTGCGACCCCGTGCACTATATCACCATCATCCCACGTGGACAGGCCGGCGGCTTCACCTGGTATCGCCAGTCTGAGAACGCCGAGGACTTCACCTCCAGAGGTGAGATGTTCGACAACATTGTCAGCGCCATGGGCGGACGCATTGCCGAGCAGCTGTTCCTGGACGACATTTCCACCGGCGCCAGCGGCGATATCCAGCAGGCCACCAGCATCGCCCGCGACATGGTCATGAAGTACGGCATGAGCGAGAAGCTGGGCCCCATCAGCTTCGATGATTCCAGCCACAGCCTCTTCATCGGACGTGACTTCGGCACCACCAAGAGCTATTCCGAGGCCACCGCCGCCACCATCGACGCTGAGGTCAAGCGGATCTTCGACGAGGCCTATGCCAAGTGCACCTCAATCCTTACGGAGCATAAGGATCTGGTGGTGAAGATCGCCGAGTATCTGCTGATCCATGAGGTGCTGGAGGGCGAGGACTTCCGCTACTTCTGCGAGCACGGCGAGCCGCCGATTCATCCGGACGACACCATCGAGCCTCCGGCCAAGGTCATCCGCGACATGAGCGACGACACCATCGTGATCCCTGCGGTCACAGAGCCGGAAGCTCCTGCTGAGACTCCAAGGGATTCGACAACTCCCACCGACGAAACACCCAACGAATAATCTAAATCCCCGGAGCAGAGATGCTTCGGGGAATGTACTAAGAAGGTGCAAACGTGAAAAGCAAGACACTGACGTACTCGGCAGCTAATTATTACAAGAAAAACTATATCGAATCTTCTGTTCTAATACTGATTTTTCTTGTAATTGCCTGCGTTTTTGCAAACCGAAATGGCACGATCCAAAAACTGGTGCCGTTTATTATCGGCTTTCTTCTGTTCATTGTTCTTTATGGTCTGTTTATCAAAAGAGTTAAAAAGAGCTTTTCTGTGATAAAGATTACAGAACAAGGAATTCAGGTGAAAACTCCAGCGAGTGAGCAGGTACAGATTCCGTGGGATGATCAAATCAGCGCTGGAGCATACTACGCAGAAATGAATGTTTCCACGTCCGGCAGAACCCACTATGAACTGATCCTCTCCAGTGCCCCGCTTCCGTATTCCTATAAGGTCGATCACATCGAGCAGTTTTCCATGGAGAGTTATCAGAATACTGGCGCATGGCGGGTGTCCCTTGGCCGGGGAACAAAAAAGTGGTGTGAGCAGGAAGTAGCAAAGATCACAGAATTACGCAATAACGGATTAAAGTCAAATAATTGATACGAAAAAGGACGCACCCGATTGGGTGCGTCCTGGATTTTATGCGGTTTTGGTCTCGCTCTTTTTCCGGGTGGATCGAAGGGCAGGCGTCTTGACCTTGATGCCGAGGGCCTTGAGCACTTCGGGGATCTCCTTCACCAGGACGATCTCCAGCTGACCCTTGACCTCCTCGGCCACGTCGCGGAGATCCTCTGCATTTTCCGCGGGGATGAAGACCTTCTTGACGCCGGCGCGCTGAGCCGCCATGAGCTTTTCCGGCAGACCGCCGATGGGATTTACGCCGCCGCGGAGGCTGACCTCACCGGTCATGGCCACGGCAGGGGAGACCGCCTTGTCCGTCACCAGAGAGGCGATGGCGGTGGTCAGGGTGATGCCGGCACTGGGGCCGTCCTTGGGGGTGGCGCCGTCGGGCACGTGGATGTGCAGATCGTTCTTCTCAAAGAGCTCCGCCTTGTCGGGGAAATAGGTCTTCACGAGGCTTACGGCGATCTGGGCGCTCTCTTTCATCACGTCGCCCAGCTGACCGGTGATGATCAGCTTGCCGGTGCCTTTGGTGAGCATGGTCTCGACGTAAAGGATCTCACCGCCTACGCTGGTCCAGGCAAGTCCGGTGACGACGCCGGGCTTGGCCTTCTCCGGCACCTGCCTGTGATGCAGGGGCGCCATGTCCAGATATTCTCTGAGCTTTTCCGGCTCCACGGTGAGGCTTTCGCCTTCACCGCGCACCAGTTGCACCGCCGCCGTGCGGCAGAGGGTGTCCATCCGCTTTTTCAGTCCGCGGACGCCGGCCTCTCTGGTGTAGTCGGAGATGATCTGCTCCAGGGCCTCGTCGGTGATGGAGAGCTGATCCTCCTTGATGCCGACGGCTTTCATGGCCTTCGGCAGAAGGTGCCGCTTGGCAATCTCGAACTTCTCAATGGGCGTGTAGCCCTGGAAGGAGATGACCTCCATACGGTTCAGCAGCGGCTCCGGAATGGTATCCACGGAGTTGGCCGTGCAGATGAACATGACGTTGGAGAGGTCATAGGGCACGTTCAGATAGTGATCGGTGAAGGTGCTGTTCTGCTCCGGGTCCAGCACCTCCAGAAGGGCGCTGGCGGGGTCGCCGTTGTAGGAGCCGTAGAGCTTATCCACCTCGTCCAGCACCATGACAGGATTGGAGACGCCGGATTTCTGGATGCCGTCCATGATTCTGCCGGGCATGGCGCCGATGTAGGTTCTCCGGTGGCCGCGGATGTCGGCCTCGTCCCGGACGCCGCCGAGACTGACGCGCACATATTCTCTCTGCAGCGCTCTGGCAATGCTCTGGCCGATGCTGGTCTTGCCGGTGCCGGGAGCGCCTACAAACAGCAGAATGCTGCCGGACTGCTGCCGCTTCAGACTCATGACCGCCAGCTGCTGAATGATGCGATCCTTGACCTTTTTCAGACCGAAGTGATCCTCGTCCAGCACCTGCGCCGCCTCGTCCAGGGCGATGTCCTTGGCCTTCTCCTTCTTCCAGGGGAGACTGGTGAGGAAGTCGAGGTAATCATACAGCAGCGCCGATTCCGCGCTGTTGTTGCCCTCGTGCTTCAGGCGGCTGAGAACCTTGTCCGCCTCTTTCCGGGCGGTCTCGTTCATGCCGGACTCCTCCACCTTGATCTCCAGCTTCCGCAGATCGGTGACTTCCTCCGGGTGCAGCTCGTCCAGCTCTCTCTGGAGATAGTCCATCTGCTTGCGGATGGCGTTCTCCCGGTAGATCTTCTGGTGATCCTCCTCCTGGGCGGCCTCGGCCTCCTGGTTGACTCTGGTCATTTCCAGATTCTCGTAGATGACCTGCTCCAGCATTTCGGAGCGCTTTTTCACGCTGTCCTCGGCGAGAATGGCGTACCGCTCGGCGTTGGAGTTTTGCATCCAGGGGGACATGACCACCGCCGCGTCTCCGAGAGACTGCCAGCTCTCTATATAGGGTCGCGCCGCTCTGGCCCAGCGGTAATCCTTGCTGAACTCAATGGTGCGCCGCTTGAGATTGTCCAGCTTTCTCGCCGCCTCTTCCGGCTCCAGATCCTCGATCTCTCTGCGCTTGGAGACGGAGAGGTCGATGGTGTGATCCCGATAGACGGCCAGATCGTCGATGTTGACCCGGTGACTGGTGCGGATGGTCAAAAAGCCGCCGGTGTTGATCTCGCTGATCACACCGCTGAGACCGATGGGGTAGAAGCTGTCGTTGGTGAACTCGCTGCGCTCCTGATCCTCCTTGGCCACGATGATGACGATCTTTTCTCCCTGCACCGGATTTTTGCCGGTGACTTTCCGATAGTAATCGGTTTTGAAGTAGATGTTCGCATCCGGTACGACCAGAATGTTATAAATCGGAAAGACTGCCATATTCGGTTCTCCTTTCATAATTTTAGCACTCTTTTGGTTTGTGTGCTAATGCCAGGGTGAAAAGATAGGTCTCTTTCGAGACCGATTACCCTTGACATTTGTAAAGTTTATGGTAGAATCATAGCATACGCCTTGACACTTGTCAAGGGGGCATCTGCAAACAATTTGTGAACGGGAGCGAATCGTCTATGTACTGCGGAAGCAACAAGACTGCGCGGCTGAGCCAGCGGCAGCTGTCGGAGGCCATGTTCCGACTGCTGGCGGAAAAACCCTTCAGCAGCATCTCGGTCAGCGAGCTCTGCCGGGAGGCGGAGGTGTCGCGCCAGACCTTTTACAGTCTGTTTGAATCCAAAGAGAATGTGGTGACGTACACCCTGATGGAGCACTACTGCTACACGCCGGAGACCGCGTCGGGAACCACCTGCGGAACCCTGCGGCAGATGTGCGACAACTACGGCGACTATGTGCGGGAAAACGCCGAGCTGCTGCGGGTGCTGGTGGACAACGACATCATTTATTTATTGTATGACGGCCTCTACGATTCCTTGATCAACTGCGGCTGCTTCCTCGGCGGCATGACGCCGGAGGTGCGGGCCTACGCGGCAGATTTCATGGCCGGCGGCTTCACCAGCATCGCCAGAACCTACATCCGCGCCGATGCCGGAACAGACGCCGCATTACTGAATGATTTGATCTATTCCTTGTTTAACGGCAGCCTGTTCCTGGACTGGGGCCGCATGTGCTGAGTTTATAATCCCAGCGATTCCGGCGTCTCCACACGATAGAGCGTGTCCAGCTTTGTGTAGAGATACCCGTCCCGCTCCATGGTCTTGAGGAAATCCAGCAGGGGATCGAAGAATCCGCCTACATTATAGAATAAGATCTCCTTGTCCAGCAGCTTTGAGGCCTTCTGGGCCAGCAGGCTGAACATCTCGTCCAGCGTACCGATGCCGCCGGGGACGGCGATGAAGGCGTCGGAGAGGCGAATCATCTCGTCCTTCCGTTCGGAGAGATCCTTGACGCGGACGATCTCTTTCAGATATGGGTAATTCATCTCGTCGGAGTCGAAGCACTCCGGGATCACGCCGACGATCTCCGCTCCGGCGTCGTGAAAGCCGTTGGCGATGTCGGCCATGAGACCCTTGCAGTAGCCGCCGTAAACCAGCGTGTGGCCCTGGCTGCCCAGCTTCTTTCCGAGATCATAAACGGCCTTGGAGACTTCGGCGCCCACCTCGCAGGAGGACGCAAAGACACAGATTTTCATTTCAATCACTTCCTTATTATTATTGTATCAGGTTTTCATGAAAAAGGGAAGTGGGAAAGGAATTCCATGGAATATGAGCTGATCCGCTCGGATCGGAGAACCCTTGGGGTAGAGGTCAAGCGAGACGGCACCGTCATCGTCCGTGCCCCTCGCAGACTCCCCCAAAGAGAGATTGACCGTTTTCTTCGGGAGCGCGCCGATTGGATTCAAAACGCCCAGAACCGCCAGCGCAGCAGGGCAGAGTCCCGCCCGGAGCCCACGGAGCAGGAGAGGAGCGCGTACATCCGCAAAGCCAAAGAGCTCCTTCCGGGGAAGGTGGCGTACTGGTCGAAGCGGATGGGGCTTTATCCCACGCAGATCCGCATCACCGGCGCGAGAACCCGCTTCGGCAGCTGCTCCAGTCAGGGCCATATCTGCTTCAGCTGGAGATTGATGCAATATCCCGACGCCGCCATCGACTATGTGGTGGTCCATGAGCTGGCCCATCTGCGCCATATGAACCACAGCAAGGCGTTTTATGGACTGGTGGAGCAGTATCTGCCGGATTGGAGACAGAGAAAGGCTCTGCTGAAATCATAGCGTCGTTGAAATTATGTGAATCATTTTTAAAAAAATATTTCATAATAATGCTTGACGAATCTTGTGCAATATGCTAAAATCTACATTTGCATGGGTCTTTTTGTAAAACCTTGCAAAACCTGTGCAAAAAGCATGGAAAACACTTGAATCATCAAGCTTTTTTGTGCGTTTCAACGGTTTATCCGGAATGCCAATTTCTGGCATCCGAATAAATATATTTTTGATTACTGAAGAAAGGAGGAACAACATGCCGACATTTAACCAGCTCGTCAGAAAGGGCAGAAAGCAGACCACCTACAAGTCCACTTCTCCCGCACTGCAGAAGGGTCTGAACACCCTGAAGAACCGCGAGACCGATCTGAGCTCCCCGCAGAAGCGTGGTGTCTGCACCGCCGTTCGTACTTCCACTCCCAAGAAGCCGAACTCCGCGCTGCGTAAGATCGCCCGTGTGCGTCTGACCAATGGTTACGAGGTGACTGCTTACATTCCGGGCATCGGACACAATCTGCAGGAGCACAGCGTCGTGATGATCCGCGGCGGCCGTGTCAAGGACCTTCCTGGTGTGCGTTACCACATCATCCGTGGTACTCTGGATACCCAGGGCGTTTCCGGCAGAATGCAGGCTCGCAGTAAGTACGGCGCCAAGAAGCCGAAAGCCGGAAAGAAGTAATCCGGCCCTAAGCCCTGTTGTTCCTTTGTGAATATCTGCATTCACCGGAACGTTATCAGGGCGCAGCGGAGGCGCATCGACGCCTTCGAGTACCTGTGAAATCATTTTATAATGAAGGAGGGAAGTATAGTGCCACGCAGAGGTAACGTTCCCAAGAGAGAAATTTTGCCCGATCCCATGTACAACAGCGTGCTGGTGACCAAGCTCATCAACTCTGTCATGCTGGATGGTAAGAAGGGCGTTGCGCAGAAGGTCGTTTACGACGCTTTTGACATCATCAAGGACAAGACCGGTAAGGAGCCTCTGGACGCTTTCACTGAGGCCATGAACAACATCATGCCCAGCCTGGAGGTCAAGGCCCGCCGTGTGGGCGGCGCCACCTATCAGGTGCCTATGGAAGTCCGTCCCGAGCGTCGTCAGACGCTGGGTCTCCGCTGGCTGACGGGTTATGCCCGCAAGCGCAGTGAGAAGACCATGAAGGAGCGCCTGGCCGGCGAGATCATGGACGCCTGCAACAACACCGGCGCCGCTGTGAAAAAGCGCGAGGATACCCACAAGATGGCCGAGTCCAACAAGGCTTTCGCCCACTTCCGCTGGTAATCCTCAGATACGCTGCGTTGGATCCCCAATGGGGGAGACGCTGTATATAGGAGTTATCATTTTATGCCCAGACAATATTCCCTAGAAAACACCAGAAACATCGGCATTATGGCTCACATCGACGCCGGTAAGACGACCACCACGGAACGCATTCTGTTCTATACGGGCGTCAACTACAAGATCGGCGAGACCCATGAAGGCACGGCTACCATGGACTGGATGGCGCAGGAGCAGGAGCGCGGTATCAC
>CAMHPQ010000027.1 GCA_946187035.1 uncultured Clostridia bacterium
CCCCCACCAAGAAGCACGCGGTGTTCACCATCGCCGTGCCCACCACCGCCGGCACTGCCGCCGAGGTCACGATCAACTATGTCATCACCGACGTGGAGAAAAAGCGTAAGTTCGTCTGCGTGGACGTGAACGACATCCCCGAGATCGCCGTCGTCGATCCCGACATGATGCACTCCATGCCCGAGGGTCTGACCGCCTCCACCGGTATGGATGCACTGACCCACGCCATCGAGGGCTATACCACCGCCGGCGCCTGGGAGATGACCGACATGATGCATCTGGAGGCCATCCGCCTCATCTCCGCGAACCTCCGCGCCGCGCTGAAGAACGACGAAGAGGGCAGAAAGGGCATGGCCCTCGGCCAGTATATCGCGGGCATGGGCTTCAGTAACGTGGGCCTCGGCATCGCCCACTCCATGGCCCACACCCTGGGCGCGGTTTATGATACCCCCCACGGCGTCGCCTGCGCCATGATGCTCCCCATCGTCATGGAGTATAACGCCGACTGCACCGGCGAGAAGTACCGGGAGATCGCTCGGGCTATGGGCGTCAAGGGCGTCGACGAAATGTCCGTCGAGGAGTACCGCGCCGCCGCCGTCAATGCCGTGAAGCAGCTCTCCGCCGACGTGGGCATTCCCGCCAAGCTGGAGGCCCTGAAGGAAGAGGATCTGCCCTTCCTGGCCCAGAGCGCATACGACGACGCCTGCCGTCCCGGCAACCCGAAGGACTGCGACGTCGAGTCCCTCACGGCGCTGTTCCGCAAGCTGATGTAATTTCAATTATAACCGAGAGATGTCACCGGGTTTGTCCGGTGACGTCTTTCTTTCTCGGAACGAAGACGTCCGTAAGGACACACTTTGTTTGCCGCTTGACAAAAAGCGGTAAATTTACTATACTGAATTGCCGCAAAGCAGAGCGGAGATCGATTCGATCTCCGCTCCGCCGCGTCATTGCTAATTTGGAAGAAGGAAAAAGCCAATGAACGAAAAAACAATCCGCTCCAACCCGGCCGCGCTGCTGCCCATCGGTGTATTTCTGGTGCTCTATCTGGGCCTGGGCATCCTGTTTGAATATGTGCTCAAGATCCCCATGGGGTTTTACAACATCCCCATCGTGGTGGTCTTTCTGGCTGCGCTGCTGGTGGCCTGCCTGCAGAACCGCGCGCTGCCCTTTGACGAGAAGCTCACCCTCATGGGGAAGGGCATCGGTGACAAAAACATCGTCACCATGATCCTGATCTTCATGGAGGCCGGCATCTTCGTGGGCGTCGTGGGTCGCGGCAGCGCGGAGAGCGTGGCGTACTTCATGCTCTCCATCATCCCGGCCCGCTACGCCGTGGCGGTGCTGTTTGTGGTCAGCTGCTTCGTCTCCACCGCCATGGGCACCAGCGTGGGCACCATCACCCTCATCACGCCCATCGCTGTGGCCGCTGCCGACGCCCCCGGCTTCTCGCTGCCGCTGTGCATCGCCTCTGTCATGGGCGGCGCCATGTTCGGCGACAACCTCTCCTTTATCTCCGACACCACCATCGCCGCCTGCAACGGTCAGGGCTGCGAGATGAAGGACAAATTCCGGGAAAACTTCGCCATCGCCCTGCCGGCTGCGCTGGTGACCCTGGTGCTGATCCTGATTTTGAGCCTGCGGGCCAACATCGGGGCCATGGAGCTCAAGCCCTACAACCTCATTCAGATCATCCCCTATGTGCTGGTGCTGCTGGGCGGTCTCGTGGGCGTCAACGTGTTCGTGGTGCTGCTGGTGGGCATCGTCTCCGGCGCCATCATCATGCTGGCCACCGGTGCCATCCCCGCCACGGAGCTGCTCTCCAGCATGGGCAGCGGCGCCGCCGGCATGTTCGAGACCACCATGGTGGCCATCCTCGTGGCGGCGATCTGCGCGCTGATCCGGGAGCACGGCGGCTTTGAGGCCCTTCTGAACGGCATTCTGAAGGTCTTCAAGGGCAGAAAGGGCGGCCAGCTGGGCATGGGCCTGCTGGTGGGCGCCATGGACATCGCCACCGCCAACAACACCGTCGCCATCGTCATGGCAAACCCCATCGCCGCCCAGATGGCGGAGCGGTACGGCATCTCCAAACGCAAGACCGCCTCTCTGCTGGACACCTTCTCCTGCGTCTTCCAGGGCATCATCCCCTATGGCGCCCAGATGCTGGTGGCTCTCTCTGCGGCCAACGAGATGGGCCACGGGGTTTCGGCCTTCGAGGTGATCCCGAATCTGTTCTACCCCTTCCTGCTGCTTTTGAGCTCTCTGGTGTTCATCTACATCATCCCCGAGAAGAAAGCAAAATAAGCGATCCAAATGAAGCGCCCCGAGCAGTCTGTTTCGACTGCCCGGGGTGTCTTTTTGTTTGAATCAATCCGCTTCCGGGAGACAGTGCATGTGGGTCGCGTCCAGCAGGCGGAAGCCCTCTGCCTTCCCCTTTCCGGTGCGGAGACCGAAATCGAAGGCCCGGAGCTTCAGATAGAAATGCAGGGTGCGGGTGGCGGCGTAGTCCGGGGGAAACTGGCTGTCGTGGCAGGCCAGCGCCTCCAGCTGCCGGTCAAAGAAGCCCTTGGTTCCCACAAAGCGGTTGGGCTTGGCGGTCATGTAATAGGCGATGGCCTCAGTGGGGGCATGCTTCGCGCCCATCCGGCCCATGACGGTGGGGGAGTGGGCCGCGAAGACCACCCGCCGCGCACATTCGCCGGTTCTGAGGTGATCCACGTGACACTCGCTGCTGACGCAGGGGTCCGGCGCGAAGAGCACCTGCGGCTGCACCTCGCCCACCACCTTTGCCATGGCGCGGGTCAGCTCCTCTTTGTCGTAGAAGCCGCCGTCCTCATAGGGGAGAAACCGCACGTCCTTCACGCCCAGCACCTTTGCCGCCTCCAGGGATTCCTTCTGCCGCAGAGGAATCAAAGCCTCCGGGGTCATGCCCTCCGGTGCGTTGGTGAGCCCGTAGCGCCCGTCGGTGCAGATGAGGAATGTCACCTGCTTTCCCATGGCGGTGAGCTTTGCTACCGTGGCGCCGGCGCCGATCTCAATGTCGTCGGGATGGGGGCCGATGAAGAGGAACCGGTCATAGTCTTCGATCTTCGGCAGGGGTGCAAGAACCTTCAGAATCGTTTTTGTGATGCTCATACTTCCGCCTTTCTCCGCTCCAGCTCCCTGCAGATCCGGTCATATTCCGCCTCGTCCAGCTTGTACCGCCGTTTGTACAGCACATAGGAGGCGAACATCAGCGCGCAGGGCAGCACGGTCATCACCAGCAGCAGACCCAGAGACTGGCTGCTCCGGACCCCCTGGAGCAGCTGGGTGATGGCGTCAGCCTTTTCCTCCGAGGTCATGGCCCCCTGGTTTGCCATCTGCTCATAGCTCGCGATGCCGTTGGTGTACTCCAGAATGTGAAAGACGATGTAGGTGATGTTGGCGATGGCCACGGTGAGGGCGGAGGCCAGCTTCGTCAGGAAGGGCCGCAGGGAGGACACGATGCCCTCGTCCCGGGTGCCGTGCTTCAGCTCGTTGTATTCCACGGTGTTCATGATGGAGATCATCATGATCAGATAGAATCCGTACTGGCCGAAGTTTGCCAGCATGTAGCCCAGGGTCACGAGGAGGAATTTCAGATCCATGCCCGCCACCGCGGGGCCGCCGGTTTTCAGCAGCAGACCGGGCAGCAGCATGATCACATAGCCGATGAAAGACACCAGCATCAGCAGATCCATGAGCTTCTTCCGGTTCATGTGCCGGGAGATGGCGGGGTAGAAGATCATCAGCAGGCCCGTCACCGCCATGCCCAGCATCTGAAACACCGTGAAGAAGATGCCGCGATAGCCGAACTCCACATAGATGTAGGTCTGACCGATGCCGGAGAGGACGATGCCGTTGCCGATCTGCTGCAGCAGGAAGATCAGCGAGATCCACAGCAGCTGGTCGTTGCCGGTGATGGTGCCGATGATTTTTTTGAAGCTGATGGGCGGCGCGGGCTCGTCGTGGTAGTCCCGCTGCTCCGTCACGCCGAAGACCGTGAAGGCCAGAAACAGCGGCGCGAGAATGGCGACGCCCAGGGCCACCAGACCGTAGGCCGTCACCGCGTTGCCGCCGAGGGCGTTGTCGCCGGCGGTGAAGTTGGGGATCAGCGCCGCCGCCAGCATGCCGCCGATGCCCGCAAAGAGGGTGGCGCGGCTGGTGAGTTGGTTGCGGGTGTTGGCGTCGGAGCTCAGGGCCGGCACCATGCCCCAGTAGGCGATGTCGTGCATGGTGTAGGTGATGCTGTAGAGGAAATAGATGACGCCGAAGAACCACACGAAGCTCCAGCCCTGTAGCTTCACGTTGAAGGCGGCGTAGATCACCAGCGACGTGGTGAGAATGCCGATGACCAGCCAGGGCTTGAACTTGCCCCAGCGGGTGCGGGTGCGCTCGATGATGTTGCCCATGATGGGATCGTTCAGGGCGTCAAATACGCGGGCCGCCACCATGATGGCCGTGATGGCGGACAGCTGCGCCGTGTTGAGATTCCGCGTGAAAAGAACGAAGGTCAGCAGATAGCTGGTCACAAGGTTGTAAACCATGTCCCGCCCCACGGTGCCCAGGGGGAACATGATCAGATTGCGCTTTAGAATCTTTCGGTTGTCCATGTTGTCATCTCCCTTATGCGGATGGTCTGATTTTACCAGTCTTCTCCCCCGGATGCAAGCGGCTGCGAAAAAAGAACGCCCCGGCGCGGCGGAGCATGGACAAAGCCGGGGATTCAGATTATAATAGATCCCGACACTCCGAAAAAACGACGGGAGGAAATACCATGACGGAAAAAGAGAAAATGGCGCGGGGAGAATGGCACGACGCCAACTTTGACCCGGATCTGCTGCAGGACAGAAGCAAAGCGGACGCCCTGTGCTATGCGTTCAATATGGCAAAGCCGGGCAGCGAGGCTCAGCGCGAGGCTCTGCGGGGTCTGCTGGATGCGGAACTGCCGGCGGGGCTCAACGTGCTCCAGCCCGTCTACTTTGACTATGTGGGCAAGACGACCTTCGGCACCGGCTGCTTCGTGAACCACGGCTGCTACTTCATGGACGGCGGGCGCATCACCATCGGAGACAACGTGTTCATCGGCCCCTTCTGCGGGTTTTACACGGCCAGCCACCCCATGCAGATTCAGCCCCGCAACCGGGGTCTGGAGCGGGCGCTGCCCATCACCGTCGGGGACAACTGCTGGTTCGGCGCCAATGTGACCGTCTTGCAGGGCGTCACCATCGGCAGCGGCTGCGTCATCGCAGCAGGCAGTGTGGTGACAAAGGATCTGCCGGACAACGCCATGGCCGCCGGCGTACCCGCAGAGGTCAAAAAGATCATCGAGCAGTGACGGCGGACAGAAACGCACAAAAATACCGTCCGGGTTTTTACGACGGTTTTCCGTTTCTGGTGAAAATATGGATACACTTTCCGGATTGTGTGTGCCCTTTGATTGACTTTTTCTTGAAAAAAAGATATACTGTCCAAAGAACCGTACAACCTGTCTGAGGAGGGAGAGCTGTGGCCATTCGGGAGTCGAAGCACGCGGAGTTGATTGTGGATACCGCCGTGGCGCTGTTCAAGAAAAACGGATACGAAAACGTCTCGGTCAACGAGATCTGCAAAAAAGCGGACCTGAGCCGTTCGTCCTTCTATGCCGCCTTTTCCTGCAAGCAGGACATCATCGAGTATGTGCTTGCCAAAGCAAAAACGGACGAGACCACCGTGCTCAACCACTTCATGGATGCCAAAAATGACTTTGAGCGCATGTGGATTCTCTGTGACCGCTATCTTGCCATCGCATACCGCTTTGGCCCTGCACTGACCGGTGCGCTGCTGCGTCTGGAGCTGCTGGGAGAACTGGACAATCTCAAACAGATTCATCTGTCGGACGACTGGTTCATCCGCCTGACGCGAAACTGTCAGCAGACGGGCGTTATCCTGAGCACGGAGCCCGCAGAGATTCTGGCGCCCATGGGTGTGGACAACGTCTACATGGTGACGTACGACTGGTGCAGACGCGGCGGCGACTTCTCCCTTCGGAGAGAGGCCCGGATCCGCTCCGAGATCTTTTACAACGTGGCCCCGGAGTACCGCTGGACGAAGGCGCAGCTGGAATCCGTCTGAGCCCAAAAAGCTTCCAACCCGATGCGAATTTTCGCATCGGGTTTTTTGTTCGATTTTTTGGACAGTTTTTGAAAAACTGTCCAGACCCAAAAGCAGAATGGCGGGAGCAGTCAGCGAATGAAAAACGGTTTTTTGTGAGTTTCTTAGAATCGTTTGTCAGCGGATTGACGAAGCTCTTTTTCATTGGATATGATACCGTCAGAACGGTATGAAATCCGCCGTTCCCTCCTTTTCGGCGCAGAGGCATCCCTGGCCTCTGCGCAGTTTTCAAAGGACTCACAACATGCGGAGGAGCGTGGTTATGAAAGATTTAAAACATCTGATCTGGTTTGAAAACCTGCTGGAAAACGCGGACAACGAGCTGATCCGTCAGGCAAAGGCGGAGGGGCGCAAATGTCTCGGCACCATCTGCTATCAGCTGCCGGAGCCGCTTTTAAATCTGGCCGGCTGCTTCAGCGTGCGGCTCATCGAGCTCGTGCATCCGTATCTCTCCAAGTGGTACGATCACATCGAGCGCCGCCCCTTCGATCCGCCCAAGGAGGTTTTGTAAGCATGCTCTTTCAGCCCGGATACACCTACGAGACGAAAAACATTGTCAAGTCCTTCCTCGGCACCATGAAGGCCGACGGCTATTTTGAGCCCGTCAGCGAGACCGAATACGGCGGCTATATCAAGGTTGCCGGCAAGAAGCGGCCCTTGTATGACTGCAGGCTCATCGACGGAAAGTATTACGACTATTCCTTCGACGTGCTGGGCTACACCGTCACCATCCACGCCCATATCGAGGATGACGGTGAGATCGTCGGAAACGCGGTTGTGGCTGGGAAGAAGCCCATGCCCTGTCCCGGCGGCATTGTGAAGCGTGTGGAAAAAGCGACCGGAGAAGTTTTTGCGGATTATCGCTGGCCGAACCGGGAGCAGTACAACTGGAAATAAATCGGCCATATCAACTGCGGTTCCGCACGGTGTTGTTTTCTGTGCGGGATCGCTTTTGCCGATCCGCTCCTTTTCCGTGAGAATGGACTTTCTTTTCCGCGCAGGCGTGGTATAATAGAACAAATGACCCCGGAGGTTATGCCATGAATCGAAGAAAGCTTGAGCTTCTGGTCGGCGCTGTCAGCGGCGCGGTGGGACTGGCGGCGGCCCTGCACACCGCCGTGATCGCTGGAAGACAGGAACCTCCCGGAAACGACGCGGAGCCGACGGAAGGCGCCGGGAAACAGGAGGATGCCAATTGGATTCCAACGAAACTGTAGTCATGCTGGCAAAGCCCAGAAAGAAAGGGCTGCTCCGGCTGGTGTTCAGCCGCTTCTTTGTGATCGTGCTGCTGATCATTCTGCAGCTGCTGGTATTTGCTACGGTCTATCTCTGGCTGCAGCAGTATATGCCCCACTATCTGACCTTTCAGATCGTCTTCACCATTTTGATGATCCTGTATCTGTTCAACAGCGGCATGGACTCCTCGGCAAAGCTCACCTGGATGATGCTGATCGCGGTGTTCCCCTTTGTGGGGGCGGCGTTTCTGCTGTTTACCCAGATGAATTTCGGCCACCGGGCCATCCGGAAGCGGGAGGCGGAGCTCATCGACCAGACCAGAGACACGATCCCCCAGGACGAGGGCGTGCGCATGGCCCTGCACGGTGACATCTACGGCACCGACGATCTGCAGACCTACCTGAGCCGCAGCGGCTGCTTCCCGGTCTACGCCAACACCGAGGTGCGCTACTTCCCGCTGGGAGAGGCGAAGTTCGCCGCCATGCTGGAAGAGCTGGAGAAGGCCGAGCAGTTCATCTTCTTCGAGTACTTCATCATTGAAGAGGGTTACATGTGGGGCCGGATCCTGGAGATTCTGAAGCGCAAGGCCGCCGCGGGGGTGGACGTGCGCGTCATGTACGACGGCATGTGCGAGATCTCCAACCTCCCTGCGGACTACCCCAAGCGGCTGGCGAAGGTGGGCATCCAGGCCAAGGCCTTCGCCCCGGTGCGGCCCTTCCTCTCCACCCACTATAACTACCGGGACCACCGGAAGATCCTGGTCATCGACGGCAAGGTGGCCTTCAACGGCGGCGTGAATCTGGCGGACGAGTACATCAACAAAAAAGAACGCTTCGGCCACTGGAAGGACACGGCGGTGATGCTCCGGGGCAGCGCGGTGCAGAGCTTCACGCTGCTGTTTCTGCAGATGTGGAACCTGACGGAGCGGGAGGCGGACTTCTCTCTGGCAGAGCTGCCTGCGCCGGCGGTGGAGGCGCCGGGCTTCGTCATGCCCTACGGCGACTGCCCCCTGGACAACGACAAGGTGGGCGAGTCGGTGTACATCGATATGCTCTATCGGGCCAACACCTATGTCCACATCATGACGCCCTATCTGATTCTGGACGACGAGCTGCTGACGGCGCTGAAATACGCCGCCCAGCGTGGCACCGACGTGAAGCTGATCCTCCCGGGCATCCCGGACAAATCCACCGCCTTCGCCCTGGCGAAATCCCACTATCGGGCGCTGACCGAGGCGGGGGTGCAGATCTATGAGTACACCCCGGGCTTCGTCCACGCCAAGGTCTGCGTCAGCGACGACGTCCGCGCCGTGGTGGGCACCATCAATCTGGACTACCGGAGCCTGTACCACCACTTCGAGTGCGCCACCTACCTCTACCGGACGCCCTGCATCTCCGAGATTGCGGCGGACTTCGACGCCACCCTGGAGCAATGCCGCAAGGTCACGCCGGAGACCATGAAGAACGAAAAGCTCTCCTACAAGGTCATGGGCCCCATCCTGAAGCTGGTGGCCCCGCTGATGTAAACGAATCTATCTTGCCCGTATGCGCTGATTTCGGCGCCTGCGGGCCTTTTTGCGGAAAAAACTGGGTATTAAGAATCTTCAAGCTCTCCATGCAGAAAACTCGCTTTACAGAACGGCCCGGGATTGTTAAGATGGGAGTCGGCACAAAACAAAAAATTCACAAAGGAAAGCGGAATTGACATGAACAATCCACAACCTGAGCAGAAGCAGCGCTACGGCCTGCTGACTGCCATCACCCTGATCACCGGCACGGTCATCGGAAGCGGCATCTTCTTCAAGGCCTCCAGCGTCCTGACCGCCACCAACGGCAGCGTGCCCCTGGGCATTTTGATGTTCGCCCTGGCGGCCCTGGCCATCATCTTCGGCAGCCTCGCCATCGGGCAGGTGTCCGCCAGAACCGACAAGCCCGGCGGCATCATGACCTATTACGAGGAGTTTATCAGCCCGCGCATGGCCTGCGCCTACGGCTGGTTCGAGGTGTTTATCCACTATCCCGCCATCATCGCGGTGCTGTCCTGGATTGTCGGCGTGTACTTCTGCACCCTGTTCAACATCGACGGCTCCCTGCTGCTCCAGTGTTTGATCGGCACGGCCTGGATCCTGATCTGCTTCGGCTTCAACACCCTCTCCCGGAAGGGCGGCGGCTATTTCCAGAACGCCTCCACCTTCATCAAGCTGGTTCCGCTGCTGCTGGTGGCGATCTTCGGCCTGGTCCTGGGCGACCCCATCGCCGCTTTGAAGGCAAGACCCGTGGCCGCCAACAGCGCCTCCGGTCTGCTGGCCGCGGTGGGCCCCCTGTGCTTTGCCTATGACGGCTGGCACGTGGCCACCTTCGTCCAGTCGGACATCAAAAACCCCAAGCGCAACATGCCCCTGGCCCTGTCCATCACGCCGATCATCATCACCGTGGTCTATATCTGCTATTTCTGGGGCATCTCCAGCATCCTGGGCCCGGAGAAGGTCATGGAGATGGGCTCTGCCCACGTGGCCGCGGCCATGGAAAAGATCCTGGGGCCCCTGGGCGGCAAAGTGTTCTTCGTCTTCGTCATCATCTCCGTCATGGGCACGGTGAACGGGGAGACCATGGGTCTCTGCCGCACGCCCTACGCCCTGTCCCTCAGAAACATGTTCCCGGCGGCGAAAAAGCTCTCCGTCATGAACAAGGCGGAGATGCCCGTCTACGCCTGCCTGCTGAGCATGGTGATCTCCCTCGTCTGGATGGTGGTCCACTACATCTGCCAGAGCACCGGCATCCTGGGCGGCTCCGACGTCTCGGAAATCGCCATCATGTCCAGCTACCTGCTGTATCTGCCGCTGTATTACGTGGTGTTCAAGCTGTGGCGGAAAAAGGAGATCAAGAGCTTCTTCATGGGCTTCATCGTGCCCATCCTTGCGGTGCTGGGCTCCGCCATCGCCATTCTGGGCGGCCTGCAGAACCCGCTGTTCGTGTGGTATCTGTTGATCTGCTTTGCGGTGCTCCTGATCGCGTACTTCTATTACGGCAGACATAAAAACGACATCGTCTCCTTCTGAACCAACCAAAAAAGCCCCGGCCTGCGGCTCCGAAAAAGCGCGATGGGCCGGGGCCTTGCTGACGCTGTGAACCGCCGCTTGCTTTTTCGGCCAAGTGGATATATCATAGGGAGCAGACATACCAATTCGGAAGGCGGCGGAATCTATGGTTTTCTATTTCACCGGAACCGGAAACTCCCTCTGGGCGGCGCAGACCCTGGCGCAGGAGGGCGAGCAGATCGTGTCCGTGGTCGATGCCCTGCGGGAAAAGCGGTTTTCCTATACCCTCGGGGAAAATGAGCCCCTGGGCTTTGTGTTTCCCGTGTATTTCTATACGGTCAGCGACCCGATTTTGGAGCTGGTGCGCAATTTGAAGGTGGAAAACGCGTCCTATGTCTACGCGGTGATCCCCTGCGGGGCCAGCATCGGACCGGCGGGCGGCTTTTTGAAATCCGAGCTGAAAAAGCGGGGCCTGGAGCTGCGGCGGGTGGATCCGCTGGTGGTGCCCGACGGGGCGCTGATCTTCTATGACATCGACACCCCGGAGAAGATGGGCCTGCAGCTTGAGAAGTCTGCGGAGGAATTGAAGTCCATCCGCGGGGCCATCCAGCGGCGGGAACCCAACCGGATCACCGGAAGCGCCGCCCTGGGAAAAACGGGCCTCGCCGCCTATCATCTCTCCATGCGCACGAAGAAGTTCCGGGCGGACGACAAGTGCGTCGGCTGCGGCAAGTGCGCCTCCATCTGCCCGGCGGAGGCCATTCAGATGGTGAACGGGCGGCCCGCGTGGAAAAAGGACAAGTGCCTCAAATGCTGCGGCTGCATCAACCGCTGCCCCGTTGGGGCCATCCAGTACGGCGGCAAAACTGCCTCCCGAGGCCGGTATGTGAACCCGGTCTTGAAGTGAGGCCAAACACAGTGAATTAACACCCCAATGGGTGAGACAAAAGGAGTTTTCAAATGAGAATCGCAGTCACTTATGAAAACGGACAGATCTTTCAGCACTTCGGCCACACCGAGCAGTTCAAGGTCTACGAGGTGGAGGACGGCCAGGTGGTCTCCTCTGAGGTCATCGGCTCCAACGGCAGCGGCCACGGCGCGCTGGCGGGCCTGCTCAACGACAAGGGCATCGATGTGCTGATCTGCGGCGGCATCGGCGGCGGCGCCCAGAGAGCGCTGGACGAGCGGGGCATCGAGCTCTGCGCCGGGGCCTCCGGCGACGTGGACGAGGCGGTGGCCGCCTATCTGCGGGGCGAGCTCATCAACACCGGCGCCAACTGCGACCACCACCACGGCGGCGATCACGATTGCGGCGACCACGGCTGCGGCGATCACGATCACGACTGCGGCGGCTGCCACGAGGGCCCCCAGGGCAAGAACGTGGGCAAGAAGGTCCGCGCCCACTATCGCGGAACCTTCAACGACGGCACCCAGTTCGACTCCTCCTATGACCGGGGCGAGCCGCTGGAGTTCGTCTGCGGCGCGGGCCAGATGATCCCCGGCTTCGACGCGGCGGTGGCGGATATGGACGTGGGCCAGGCTGTGGATGTGCACCTGATGCCCGCCGAGGCCTACGGCGAGGTGGACCCCCAGGCGGTCTTCACGGTGGAGCTGGCCCGTCTGCCCGGCGCGGAGAACGCCGAGGTGGGCCAGCAGGCCTTCCTGCAGAACCAGTACGGCCAGCCCTTCCGGGTGAAGGTCGTGGCCAAGGACGACACCACCATCACCTTCGACGCCAACCACGAGATGGCCGGCAAGGAGCTGAACTTCCGCATCGAGCTGGTCTCCGTGGAGTAATTTCCCGCACCTTCGACCCATAGATCCCATCGGCTGATTGGAAGGAGGATTTCCCATGAGAAAAACCAAGATCATCGGCACCATCGGGCCTGCCAGCGAGGATCCGGCGGTTTTTCGGGAGATGTGCCGTCAGGGCCTCAACGTGGCGCGCCTGAACTTCTCCCACGGCACCCACCCGGAGCATCAGAAGAAAATCGACATGATCAAGGCCGTGCGGGAGGAGCTGGGCATCCCCATCGCCATCATGCTGGACACCAAGGGGCCGGAGTATCGCATCGGCACCTTCCAAAAGGGCAAAATCGAGCTGAAGGACGGGGACGTCTTCACCTTCACCACCCGAGAGCTGCAGGGCGATGAGCAGATCGTCTCCGTCAGCTACAAGGGACTCATGGAGGATCTGGCAATCGGGGACCGGATTTTGGTGAACAACGGTCTGGTGATCTTCGCGGTGGAGGCTCTGAATGAGACCGACGCCCGCTGCCGGGTGCTGACCGGCGGCGTGCTCAGTGACCGGAAGAGCATGAGCTTTCCCGGCAAGGTCTTGAACCAGCCCTTTCTCAGCGACCACGACCGGGAGGATCTGCTGTTCGGCATCCAAAACGGCGTGGACTTTGTCGCCGCGTCCTTCGTCTCCCGCAAGCAGGACATTCTGGACATGAAGGAATTTCTGCATGAAAACGGCGGAGACGGCATCGACGTGATCGCCAAGATCGAAAACCAGTCCGGTGTGGACAACATCGAGGAGATCTGCTCCGTCTGCGAGGGCATCATGGTGGCCCGCGGCGATCTGGGCGTGGAGGTGCCCTTCACGGAGCTTCCGGCCATCCAGAAATATCTGATCACCAAATGCCGCCTGCTGGGCAAGCGGGTCATCACCGCCACCGAGATGCTGGAGAGCATGATCGAAAAGCCCAGACCCACCCGGGCGGAGATCAGCGACGTGGCCAACGCCGTTTACGACGGCACCTCCGCCGTCATGCTCTCGGGAGAGTCCGCCGCCGGCAAAAACCCCGTGGATGCCGTGCGCGTCATGGGCGAGATCGCCGAGGAGACCGAGCGGCACATCGACTACGTGGAGCGGTTCCGCCGGGAGAACTACGTGATCCGCAACCGGGTGGACGCCATCTCCCACGCGGCATGCACCATGGCCATCGATCTGGACGCCAGCGCCATCGTGGTCACATCCCTCAGCGGGCTCACCGTGCGGATGGTCTCCCGCTTCCGCCCGCCGGTGCCCATCCTGGGGCTTGCCACCAACCGGGATTCCTGGCGGAAGCTGGCCCTCTCCTGGGGCGTGCTGCCGGTGCTGACGGAGCAGTTCCCCAGCATGGAGGTCCTGAACTATTATGCCGTCCGCGCCGCCAGAGACGTGATGGATCTGCAGCCCGGCAGCACCATCGTCATGACCGGCGGCGACACCAGCGGCGAGAGCGGCAACACCAACGTCCTTCGGATCGAGACCGTGCCGTGATGGGCGCCGCGCAGGCAAACAGAATAGAAGGAAACAGCGTCGGAGCAGAGGAGGATCTGCGCCGGCGCTGGTTTTTTCGTGGAAATCCCCAAATCTCCGTTGACTTGTTGCGCCGCTTATTGTACAATGCATTCAGGAAATGTGCATTTTCCAGCATTCCATGCTGAGAATGCGAAATCGGATTAAACAACAAAGGAACGGTGTTTTTATGAAAAACGAGAAGAAAGACAAACAGAAAGCCGCCGACGCCGCCCTGAAGGCGGAGATCAAAGCCCTGAGAGAGCGCCTTTTGGCCCAGCAGCAGGAGATCCGGGAGAAAAAGCTGCCCATCATCGTCCTAGTGGAGGGCTGGTCCGCCGCCGGCAAGGGCAGCCTGATCAACGAGCTCATCAGCGAGATCGACCCCAGATTCTACAACGTCATCTCCCCGGTGATCACCCCGGAGGCGGAGTGCCGCTATCCTTTCCTCTATCCCTATGCCAAGGCCATCCCGGAAAACGGCAAGATCATGTTCTACGACTCCGGCTGGATGGAGGACGTGGTGCGCAAGCTCCTGAGAAGGGAAATCACCAAAGAGCAGTACAAAGACCGGGTCCGCTCGGTGAACGAGTTTGAGCGGCAGCTGAGAGACGGCGGCTATCTGATCCTGAAGCTCTTCGTGGACATTGACCGCAAGGAGCAGCGCAAGCGCATGGAGGCGCTGAAAAACAACTACGAGACCGAGTGGCGTGTCACCCATGACGACATCTGGCAGCACAAGGAGTATGACGCCTTCAAGGATGCCTATGAGCGCTTCATGGACAAGACCGGGAAGCTGGTGCCCTGGCACGTGCTGGACGGCAGCAACAAGCGCTCCTCCGCCAGAGACGCCCTGAAGCTGCTGGTCACGCAGGTGGACGAGGCGCTGGCCGCCGGACGCTATGTGGGCGAGCCCTTCAAGGAGAAGTTCCCCCTGAAGGAGATGCCGAAGCTCTCCGACGTGGACCTCTCCCCCTGCCTCACGGAGGAGGATTATAAACGGGAGCTGAAAAAGCTCCAGAAGCGCCTGGGCGAGCTCCACAACCGGATCTACCGGAAGAAGATCCCGGTGATCCTCTGCTACGAGGGCTGGGACGCCGCAGGCAAGGGCGGCAACATCCGCCGCGTGGCGAGACCGCTGGATCCCAGAGGCTTCGACGTGATGCCCATCGCCTCTCCGGAGCCCAGAGAGCTGAACCGGCAGTATCTGTGGCGGTTCTGGACAAGGCTCCCCCGCAGCGGCCACGTCTGCATCTTTGACCGCACCTGGTACGGCCGGGTCATGGTGGAGCGGCTGGAGGGCTTCTGCACCGAGAAGGACTGGCAGCGGGCCTACAACGAGATCAACGAGTTTGAGCGGCAGCTCACCGACTGGGGCGCCGTGGTTTTGAAGTTCTGGATCCACATCGACCAGGACACCCAGCTGGCCCGGTTCAATGACCGGCAAAACACCCCGGAGAAGCAGTGGAAGCTCACCGAGGAGGACTGGCGCAACCGGGAGAAGTGGCCCCAGTATGAGGAGGCCATCGACGAAATGCTCCAGAAGACCAGCACCACCAACGCCCCCTGGTTCATCATCGAGTCCAACGACAAGAAATATGCCCGCATCAAGACCCTGCGCATCGTAGTGGACGCATTGGAGAAGGCCTGCGAGGCACACATCTGATTTGAGGTTATCATGGCTTCCAAAGAGAAAAAATCGGAAGAAAAAGTGAAGAAGCAACTCCCGGAAGAGCGTATTTTTCTCAACCGGGAGCTGAGCTGGCTGGGCTTCAACCTCCGGGTTCTGCAGGAGGCAGCGGACCCCGTGGTGCCCCTTTTGGAGCGGCTGAAATTCCTGATGATCTACCAGTCGAACCTGTCGGAGTTTTACCGCGTCCGGATGGGGATTCTCACCCACCGGGCTCTGCTGACGCCGGAGAAAAAGGACGTGCTCACCGGCATGTCCCCGGAGGAACAGATCCGTGAGATTCTGAAGGTGACAAGAGAGCAGCAGAGCCTCATGGAGAGCATCTGGAAGGGCATCCGGGAGGAGCTGAAGAAAAACCAGATCGACGTGCTGGATTTCAAGAAGATCAGCAAGGTGGACGAGCTGATGAGCAAAAAGCTCTTCGGCGACATCAAGGATCTGCTGTTTCCCAAGATCATCTCCATGAACCAGCCGCTGCCCTTCCTCTGGAACGGGGAGCAGAATGTGGTGGGCTTCCTCGGAAGAGGACAGGAGCAGAAGCTCGCGATCCTGCAGCTCCACCGTCTGCCCGCCTACCTCTCCTTCGAGATCGACGGCAGACAGAAGATCGTCCTCACCGCCCAGCTGGTGCGCCACTTCCTGCCGCTGCTGCTGAAAAAGGAGGACGTGACCCAGACCGTCATCGTGGAGGTCACGCGAAACGCCGACGTGTTTCTCTCCGGCGTGGAAAACAGCGGCGACAAGGATCTGAAAAACAAGGTCTCCACCATGCTCTCCAAGCGGAAGCGGGAGATGCCCACCAGAGTGCGGCTCTACGGCAAGCTCTCCGACAGCGCCCGCGCCGCCCTGATCAAGAAGCTGAGGGTGCCGGAGCGGCTTGTGTTTACCCAGTCGGTGCCCTTCGACCTCAGTTTCCGCTCGGCCATCACTGGCCACGAGGAGTTCCGCTATCCGGATCGGAAGCCGGTCCGGGATCTGGGGCTCAGGAAGGGCGAATACTTCGACTACATCCGCTCTCATGATCTGCTGCTCAGCTACCCCTTCCAGAGCATGATGCCCTTCGTGGATCTGCTCTACGAGGCGGCGGACGACCCGGAGGTGCTCTCCATCCAGATCACCCTGTACCGCATGTCCTCCTCCAGCAAGATTGCCGCCGCGCTGGCCTACGCAGCAGATCGCGGCAAGGACGTGCTGTGCCTGCTGGAGCTGCGGGCCCGGTTTGACGAGCAAAACAACATCGACTACTCCGAGCTTTTGGAGGACGCCGGCTGCCGGGTGATCTACGGCCTGCCGGACTACAAGGTCCACTCCAAGCTCTGTCTCATCACCCTGCAGCAAGACGGAAACCTCCGGCACATCACCCAGGTGGGCACCGGAAATTACAACGAAAACACCGGCGAGCAGTACACCGACCTCTCCCTGATCACCGCTGACGAGGCCGCCGCCAAGGATGCGGAGGCCGCCTTCGCCGCCATGGCGGAGGGCCAGCTGCCGCCGGAGGCGGAGACGCTGTGGATCGCGCCGCTGAGCTTCAAAACCCGGGTGCTGGAACTGCTGGATCGGGAGATCGAAAAGGGCGAAAACGGCCGCGTGGCCATCAAGGTCAACGCCATGAACAATCCGGAGATCATGGAAAAGCTGATCCAGTGCTCTCAGGCGGGGGTGCGGGTGGAGCTCTTCATCCGCGGCATCTGCTGCCTGCGGCCGGGCGTCCCCGGCCAGACCGAGAACATCACCGTGAAAAGCGTGGTGGGCCGCTGGCTGGAGCACTCCCGCGTCTATTCCTTCGGAGAAGGGGATGACCAGAGGCTGTTCCTGGGCTCCGGCGACCTGCTGAACCGAAATCTGGAGCGGCGGGTGGAGGCCTTCGTGGAGGTCAAAACCCCGGAGACCCGCGCCCAAATCCAGCGCATTCTGGACGCCTTCCGCGAGGACAGAGAAAAATCCAGAGTCATGCAGCCGGACGGCACGTATCTCAGAGAGCCCGGCGGCGAGGGCACCTCCTCCCAGGAGGCGCTGTACCGCTATTTCAGCACCTGGAACGTGCATGCTGCGCCGGAAATTGTCCCCGCTGCGGAGCTGCCGGAGGAAGAGCCGCCGGAGCCTGCGGAGCCGGAGATTTCGGTTGAACCGGAGATTCCGGAGGAACCTGTGATCCCGGAGACGCCCGCCGTGCAGGAGATCCCGGTTGTGCAGGAAGTGCAGTATGTCCCGATCCAGCCGGAAGTCCCCGTTCAGCCCGTCGTCTCCTATGAGGAGCCCGAGCCGGAACCTGTGGAGCGCAGCTGGAGCCAGTGGCTGAAAGACCTCTTCCGCTGAACGGAAAGTTGATACCCAATCAGAAATCGCCTCTCTCTGCAGGGGCGATTTCTTTTGTATTCCATTTTGTTCTTGCAAAACCGGAGAAATTGCCGTATAACTGTCATCGGGTGAAAACAACATGCATTCGACATACGATCTGCGGGCGAACCGCACCCCGATGGCCATTGGGATGAACGTGCTGCTGGCGACCATCAGCCTCTTTGCCAATGGCTTCGGCGTCTATCTGACCATCCAGGCCAACATCGGCGCGGGGCCCTGGGACGTGCTCCATCTGGGCATTTCCAAAAGCTTCGGCATTCTCTACGGGACGGCGTCGGTGGCGGTCTCCTACGGGATCCTGGCGCTGGACATCCTCCTGCGGGAGCCCATCGGCATCGCCATGTTCATCGACGCGCTGGTGGTGGGCAAGGCTGTGGATCTGTTCAATCATTTCAATGTGGTTCCGGCCTGCACATCCCTGAAAACCGGCATCCCGGTGATGCTGGCGGGCCTCGTCATCATGGCCTATACCCAGTTCGCCTATATGATCGCCTCCCTGGGCTGCGGCCCGAGAGATACCCTTTTGGTGGCCCTGGCCAAACGGGCGGGGCGGATCCCCATCGGCGCGGTGAGCATCGGGCTACTGAGCCTCGCCACCTTCATCGGCTGGCTGCTGGGCGGTCCGGTGGGCGTGGGCACGCTGATCTGCGCCTTCGGAACCGGCCCCATCATGCAGATGGCCTTTCACACGGTGCGCTTTGACGCGAAAACCGTCCGCCATCAGCATCTGCTGGATTCCGTGAAAACCATCCTTCATCGACAGAGGAAGCCGGGACGAGACGAGGTGATCTGAGATGTTGTTCCGCAAGCATGAAACCAAGCCCGCGCCCTTCCCGCCGGAGGAATATGAGCCGGTGATCCGCAGCAGCATCTGCACCGGCGAGCGCACCGCCTGCGTGCGCCACCGGGAGACCGGGAAAGTCCATGAGATCATGCTGATCCGCAATGCTCAGGATCTGGCGCAGTTTGCCGGGCAGTACGGCGTCGCTCCGGAAGCCATCCAAACCATCTACTGAACACAAAAATACCTGCACAGCCGTGCAGGTATTTTTGTATCGGTTGGGGTCAGATGCTGCCGTAATAGATTTTGGCCAGACCGCCGTGGGAGGTCTCGCGGTATTTCTCGTCCATGTCCTTGCCGGTGCGGTACATGGTGGCGATGACCTCGTCGAAGGAGATCTTTCTGGTCTCATACAGGAACCGGGACAGGTTCACGGAGCTGATGGCGCGCATGGCCGCGACGGCGTTGCGCTCGATGCAGGGGATCTGTACCAGACCGTTCACCGGGTCGCAGGTGAGGCCAAGGTTGTGCTCCATGGCGATCTCGGCGGCGTACTCGATCTGGTCGATGTTCAGACCGTAGAGGCTGGCCAGAGCCGCCGCGGTCATGGAGCAGGCGCTGCCGATCTCCG
>CAMHPQ010000028.1 GCA_946187035.1 uncultured Clostridia bacterium
GGGCACAGGTCCCCGCCCTACAGTGGATCATTGCAGCATCCCAATAAACCAGAATTTGAACTCTTTGTCATATAAAAACCGCGCTGCAGATCAGCTCCGCAGCGCGTTTTTGGAATTGGAATCAGACGATCTTTTCTCCCATCTTCATACCGCCGAGGACGTGGAAATGCAGGTGGGGAACGGTCTGGCCGGCGTCGGGGCCGCAGTTGGAGATGACGCGGTAGCCGTTTTCCAGGCCTTCCTTCTTGGCGATGTCGCCGATGACCTCCAGGCAGCGGGAGGCTGCGGCAGCGTTCTCAGAATTGATCTCGCTCACGGAGCCGATGTGCTTTTTCGGGATCACCAGCACATGGACCGGGGCCTGGGGATTGATGTCCCGGAAGGCGAAGACGTCCTCATCCTCGTACACGCAGGTGGAGGGGATCTCCCCTGCCGCGATCTTGCAGAACAGGCAGTCAGACATTTGGTATTCCTCCTATTTCAAAATTAGTTGGTTCCGATTTTTTCCGCCACGAAGTCGTCCACGATGGCCAGGGCGTCGTCGGTCTTCAAAACCTGAGTGCCGCCGCCCATGGCGCTGTCGGGCTTGCCGCCGCCCTTGCCGCCTGCAACCGAAGAGACGCTGCGCACCAGATCGCCCGCCTTGACGCCCGCGGCCACAGCCTCCTTGCCGACGCTGGCCACAAAGGTGACCTTCTCCCCCGCCACGGTGGCGAGGACAGAGACGCTCTTGGGATCCTTGTCTCTGAGGAAGTCGCCCATCTTACGGAGCTGGTTGGCGTCCAGATCCGGGCGGGTGGCGGTGATGACATGGTAGCCGCCGATGTTCTTGGCCGCGAACAGGAAGCGCTCCACGTCGCCGGTAAGCAGCTTGTCCTGCATGGCCTCCATGTTCTGGCGCATGGCCTTCATCTCCGCCATGTGGCTCTCGGCCTTCTCCAGCAGGGCGTTGGGCTTGACCTTCAGGATCTCGGCCACCCGCATGAGCCGCTCGTTGAGGCTCTTGTCGTAATTCAAAAACGCCTTGCCGGTGATGGCCTCAATTCTTCTGACGCCGGAGGCCACGCTGGACTCGCTGAGGATGCGGAAGCTGCCGATCTTGGCGGTGTTGTCCACGTGGGTGCCGCCGCAGAGCTCCACGCTGGCGTCGCCCATGGAGACCACGCGCACCACGTCGCCGTATTTCTCACCGAAGAGCGCCTGGGCGCCAGTGGCCTTGGCCTCCTCCTGGGACATCTCGGCCACGTTCACGTCGATGCCGTCCAGGATCTCGTTGCAGCAGAGCTCCCAGACCTGCTCCAGCTCCTCGGGGCTGACGGCGGAGAAGTGGGTGAAGTCGAAGCGCAGGTGATCCGGCTCCACCAGCGAGCCCGCCTGATGGACGTGGTCGCCCAGCACCTCACGGAGGGCCGCATGGAGCAGATGGGTGGCAGAGTGGGCGCGGAGGATGGCCTTCCGGCGCTCCACATCAATTTCAGCCTCGGCGGTCTGTTCCACGGTCAGGGTGCCCTCCTCCAGCACGCCGGAGTGGAGGAACTTGCCGGACTTGTCCTTCTGCACGTCTTTGACCCGGAACAGGCCGGTCTCGGTGCGGATGGTGCCCTGGTCGGCCACCTGACCGCCCATCTCAGCGTAAAACGGGGTCTTGTCCAGCACCACGACGCCGGTGTTCCCTTCTCTCAGCTCCGAGCAGACCTCGTCGCCCTCTACCAGCGCCAGGATCTTGCCCTGGTCCTTACTGTGATCATAGCCGGTGAATTCCGTGGGGGTGGTGTCCAGACCCAGGTCGATGCCGGCCCAGGCCAGGTCGCCCAGGGCCTCTCTGGCCTTTCTGGCGCGGACGCGCTGCTCCTCCATCAGCGCCTTGAAGCCGTCCTCGTCCACGGTCATGCCCTGCTCCTCCACCATCTCGATGGTGAGATCCAGGGGGAAGCCGTAGGTATCGTAGAGCTTGAAGGCGTCGGCGCCGGAGAAGACGGTCTCGCCCTTTTCCTTGTGCTCATTCAGCAGATCGGTGAAGATCGCCATGCCGGCGTCGATGGTCTTGCCGAAGTTCTGCTCCTCGTTCAAAATCACGCGGGTGATGTAGTCCTGCTTCTCTCTGAGCTCCGGATACTGGCACTCGTTTTCGTGGATGACCGTGTCCACCACCTCGTGGAGGAAAGGGCCGTTGACGCCCAGGAGCTTGCCGTGGCGGGCCGCTCTTCTCAGCAGGCGGCGGAGGACGTAGCCTCTCCCTTCGTTGGAGGGCAGGACGCCATCGCAGATCATCATGACGCCGGAGCGGATGTGGTCGGTGATGACGCGCAGGCTCACGTCGGTCTTGGCGCTGTCGCCGTAGTGGGCGCCGGTGAGCTCGCTGACCTTTTTGGTGATGTTCATGACGGTGTCCACCTCAAAGAGGTTGTCCACGCCCTGGCACACCACGGCCAGACGCTCCAGACCCAGGCCGGTGTCGATGTTTTTCTGCTTAAGCTCGGTGTAGTTGCCGTTGCCGTCGTTGTCGAACTGGCTGAAGACGTTGTTCCAGACCTCCATGTAGCGGTCACATTCGCAGCCGGGGCCGCAGTCGGGCTTGCCGCAGCCGTACTTCTCGCCGCGGTCATAATAGACCTCAGAGCAGGGGCCGCAGGGGCCAGCGCCGTGCTCCCAGAAGTTGTCCTCCTTGCCCAGACGGGTGATCCGCTCGGGGGCGATGCCGATCTCGTCCCTCCAGATGTTGAAGGCCTCGTCGTCATCCACGTAGACCGAGGGATAGAGCCGGTCGGGATCGATCTCCAGCCAGTCCGGGCTGGTGAGGAACTCCCAGCACCAGGCGATGGCCTCGTGCTTGAAGTAGTCGCCGAAGGAGAAGTTGCCCAGCATCTCGAAGTAGGTGCCGTGGCGGGAGGTCTTGCCGATGTTCTCAATGTCGCCGGTGCGGATGCACTTCTGGCAGGTGCAGACGCGCTTTCTCGGCGGGGTCTGCTCCCCCTTGAAGAAGGGCTTCATGGGCGCCATGCCGGAGTTGATCAGCAGCAGGGACGCATCGTGCTGGGGAATCAGGGAAAAGCTGGGCAGACGCAGGTGATCCTTCGTCTCGAAGAAGCTGAGAAACTTCTCGCGCAGCTCGTTCAGGCCATAGGGTTTCATGGTTTTTCCTCCTAGAAATACAGAAATCGAAGAATGCGTGCAGCCGGTCAAAGCACACGTGGGGAGCGCGAGGGGATGGGATTCCCCTCGCAGGATGCAATCATTTCCAGACACTGAAGGCGTCTGGTTCCTTTCATTTGCTGATAAAGTCAGCAAATGAAAAAACTCGCCCCCGTAAAAACAGGGGCGAGAAAAATTACTCGCGGTACCACCCTGATTATCTGCCGAAAGCAGACATCTCGTGTCATCCGATAACGGGGATGGGGCGTCCGGTCCTCCCGGATGGCTCAAAGAGCGGCCGCCGGATCTGCGTCACCGAGGGGCTTGCACCCTCCCCCTCTCGCTGCGGGCAGCAGGAACCGGTTCTTCTCCTGTCAAAGCCAAATACAAAGGCTATTTTACCACAGATTTCTTGGTTGTCAAGTCAGTGCCCGGTAAAGGAAGGTGACGATCTGGGCGCGGGTGCAGGGGGCGTTGGGCAGGAAGAGGTTGTCACCCATGCCGTTGGTGATCTCGTTCTCCAACGCCCAGGTAACGGCATTAGCGAAATAGTCCCCTGCGTGCACATCCAGGAAGCCGCTTCCGGACTGCTGCACGGCAGGCTCGCGGAAGAGACGATACAAGAAGGTGACGGTCTGGCCGCGGGTGACGGTGTCCTCCGGGCTGAATCTGCCGTCGCCGGTGCCCTGGGTGATGCCGTTTTCCACCGCCCAGAGGACGGCGTCATAGTAATAAGCCCCCTTCTGCACATCGGAGAAGGGATTGGCCGTTTTCTTCGGCTCCGGAGAACCGGCGGCCCGCCAGAGGAAGGTCACCATCTGGGCCCGGGTGCAGCTGCGCTCCGGGGAGAAGTGGCTATCGTCGGTGCCGTTGGTGATGCCCTGCTCCACGGCCCAGTCCACAGACTGATAGTAGTAGGCGTTTTCGTCCTGCACGTCCACAAAGGCGGGGCCCACGTCCACGGAATACTGCTCATACTGGTATTCAAATTTCTCCGTGCTGCCGTCGGCGTAGGTGGTGGTCTCCGTGCTCTGATTGCCGTTGGCGTCATAGGCGAATTCCGAGACGTACACATCCGCCCCGCCGCTCTGCATCTGTACCTTCACCAGATTTCCGGCGGCGTCATAGGTCATGCGCACCCATTCACCGGGGACATCCGCGCCGTTGGGATCGGTGTAGATCACTGCGGTGTTGCGTCCGGCGGCGTCGTACTCCATGCGGGAATACTCCGTCTCGGAAAGCTGTCCGTTTTCATAGTAGCGCTGCTCCTGACGCACCACGTTGCCATCCTCGTCGCAGGTGAGCAGCCGCTCCTGCTGCACCACGCCGTTTTCCAGCGTCCGCGTGTAGGTCAGGTAGCCGTTTGCGTCCCATTTGTATTCCTGCACGGTGACGTCACCGGTGGCGGCGTTGGTCTGGATCTGGCGGCCGCCGTTGTCCATCGATTCGTAGGTGTAATCGATGCGGTACCCCTCGCCCCAGTTCTCCACCTCGCGGATGCATCTGCCGGATTCGTCATAGACGCTGGTAATGCTGGAGACGATGCTGTAGCTGCCGGGCATATCCGTGTCCGCCTCGAAGGTCTCCTCCGTGATCTGGTTGGCAGCGTCGTTGTAACGGATGAAGATTTTCCGGGTCAGCGCCCCGTCCTCATACTGAAAGACCTGCGTCGTCCGATAGCCGCTCTCCCGATAGGCCATGGCGCCTGTGGGCAGCAGCGTCAGCGCCAGCATCAAAGCCAGGGCGAGACTGATAAACCGCTTTTTCATCGTTTTCTCTCCTTTTCCAAAAAAGAATGGTACGGTAGATTCATTATACGCCGTACCATTCGGATATGCAATTGTAAAATAGTGCCAAATCCGCGTTCACCGCAGCACAAGCTGTTCCAGGGCAGCGGTGATCTTCTCAAAATGCATGGAGTGGCTGGCCTTTACCAGCACCCGGTCTCCCTTTTCGATCAGAGAAGGCAGGGCTTCCAGGACCTCGGAGAGATTGTCGAAGCTGCGGACGTTCTGCAGTCCCGCTTCTCTGGCACCGGCGGCGGTGTGCCTGGAGAGGCTGCCGCAGGTGATCAGCAGCTCCACGTCGTTCTCTGCGGCGCATTTGCCGGTTTCAAAATGGAGCTTCGCCTCGTCCTCCCCCAGCTCGCCCATGTCGCCCAGGATGGCCACCCGGCGCTTGGCCTCGGCGTGGCGCATACTGCGGAGTCCCGCGGCGGTGGAGTCGGGGTTGGCGTTGTAGCAGTCGCTGACGATGGTGAAGCCATTGGCCTCAATGACGCGGGCCCGCTCCCCCGCAGGGGCGTAGGACGCGATGCCGGTTTGGATCTCCTCGTCGGTGAGACCATACTCCATGCCCACGGCGGCCCCCTCCAGGGCGGCGTAGATCATGGGCTCCCCGTAGGCGGTGATGTGGATGGGGAATCTGCGCTCCCCGGCGACCACGGTGCACTTGGTGGTGCCGTCGGGCAGGTGCTCCACTTCCTCGGCCCGGACATCGCAGCCCTCGGAGAGACCGAAGGTGATCTTCCGCTGTCTGCAGGTCATGGCGCGGAGCAGATCGTCGTCGCCGTTGACGAACACCGGAGCGCCGTCCTCCATCACGTTCAGGACCGAGGTTTTCTCCCTGAAAACGCCGCTGCGATCCCCGAAGAACTCCAGATGGGCTCTGCCGATGATGGTGATGAGCATGGCGTCGGGCTTTGCCATCTGTGCCAGCGGCGCCATGTCGCCGAAGTGGCTGACGCCCAGCTCGATCACCGCGAAGTCGTGCTCGGGTTCGATCCGGCTGAGGGTCATGGGGACGCCCAGCTGGTTGTTGAAATTCCCCTGGGTTTTCAAAACCGAAAACCGCTGGCCCAGCACCGAGGCCACCATCTCCTTGGCGGTGGTCTTGCCCACGCTGCCGGTGACGCCCAGGATCGGGATCTTCAATTTGCGCCGATAATCTGCCGCTAGGGTCTCCAGTGCCTTCTGCACGTCCGGCACCACAATGACAGGGCCGGTCTCCCCCTCCGGGACGAACTTCGCAAGGGCGCAGCTGGCCCCCGCCTCCAGGGCGGCGTGGATGTACCGATGACCGTCGGAATTCTCTCCCGGCAGCGCCGCGAAGAGGGCCCCGGGGGTCACTTCCCGGTTGTCTCTGACAATGCAGGTGATCTCTGCGCTGCCGTCGCCGTGGAGCGCTCCATGGAGCAGCGCGGCAGCCTCTTGAACCGTATATTCTCTCATGCTCAGACCTCGTCCACCATGGACAGCGCGATGATGTGCTCGCAGAGCTCCCCGTAGCTGATGCCCACCGCGGCGGCCTCCTGGGGCACCAGACTGGTGGGGGTCATGCCGGGGAGGGTGTTGATCTCCAGGAACCAGAGCTCGCCCGCCTCATCCAGAATGAAGTCCGCTCTGGAATAGGCCTTCAGGCCCAGGGCGTTGAACACCGTGACGGCCCGCTCGCCCAGCAGCTTTTCGGTCTCCGCCGGAATGGGGGCGGGCGTAATCTCCTTGGCCGCGCCGGGCTGGTACTTGTTCTCGTAATCATAGAAGCCCTGCAGCGGAATGATCTCGATGCTGGGCAGGGGCTTGCCGTTCAAAATGCCGATCTGGATCTCGCGGCCCCGGATGTACTGCTCCGCCACCACGCGGTCGCCCTCCTTGGCGGCGTCCAGCAGGGCGTCTCTCAGCTCCTGCTGGGTGCTGGCGATGGCGACGCCGATGCTGCTGCCGGAGTCCACGGGCTTCACCACGCAGGGCAGCTGGACACGGCGGCAGACGGCCTCCAGATCCATGCACTTGCTGTCGATGATCTCCCAGGCCGGGGTCTTGACCCCCAGGGGCGCCACCAGACGCTTGGTGATATCCTTGTCCATGGCGATGGCGCTGCCCAGATAGCCGCTGCCGGTGTAGGGGATGCCCAGCAGGTCAAAGGCAGCCTGAACGCGGCCATCCTCGCCGGTGCGTCCGTGGAGGGCCAGGAACACCACGTCCGCCATGGCACAGACCTCCAGCACGCCCTGGCCGAACTGGCTCTTGGACTGCCACTTTCTCGAGGCTTTCACGGCCTTCAGATCCGGCGCCGCCCCGGAGATCTTGTCGCTGCCAAGGGCCGGGGGATTATCGAAAATCTGCTCCAGATCCCCTTCATAGTCCTCCAGACCCAGGAACATATCCACCAGCACGGCCTGGTGGCCGCGTTCGGTGAGGGCGGCGGCGATTTTGGTGCCGCTGGAGATGGACACGTTCCGCTCCGGGCTCAGGCCGCCGCACAGTACTACAATCTTCATCTTCAGGTTCTCCTTCCTGCTTTCAAACAATCAAACAATTTATTATACCATATCAATATGCGTTCGGCAAGTTGACATTCTGCCTTTTCTCCTATATAATGTTGTAGTTTTCTTGATATTGCCATTCTGAAGGGAATGTTTTTTCTATGCACTATGTGGTGATGGATCTGGAATGGAACCAGGCCATGAGCTCCAACTCCTCGGTGTTCAACCATCTGCCCATCCGGCTGAGAGGTGAGATCATCGAGATCGGCGCGGTGAAGCTGGATGAAAACCTCCGCCCCGCCGAGGAATTCCAGATCGACGTAAAGCCCGTCTATTTTAAGAGAATGCACTTCAAGGTGAAGAAGCTCACCGGCTTCGACAAGGAGCGTCTCAGCCACGGGGTGCTGTTCCCCGAGGCGCTGCAGCAGTTCCGGGAGTGGTGCGGCGACGGCGTCACCTTCCTCACCTGGGGCAGCGACGACCAGGGCATTCTGGAGCAGAACATCATCATCCACGATCTGGACTGGGACTGGATCGACAGCTGGGTGAATCTCCAGGGGATCTACAATCTCCAGACCGAGAGCGACCGGACCCAGAAATCCCTGGCCACCGCCATGGAGCATTTCGGCATCGAGCAGACCCGGGTGGCCCACGACGCATTGGGCGACGCCTACAACACCGCCCTCGTCTGCACCCATCTGGATCTGGAGCAGGGCATCAGGGATTATGAGGCCGGCAAAACCGCCAAGGCGCCCAAGGCCACCTACAACGCCGACGGCCCCGTGCCCATTGAGCACGTGGCCTCCGAGAGCTACCCCACCAAGGCCGAGGCCTTCGCGGATGAAGGCTTCACCAGACCCTGCTGCCCTCTCTGCGGGGAGAAGCTCAATTACGCCAAGTGGGTCAATCAGGGCGACCAGCGCTACATGACCATGGGCACCTGCCCGGAGCACGACAAGCTGCTGGTGCGGCTGAAGTTCCACAAGTCCGACACCGGACTCTGGACCATCACCCGGATGACCTATCAGGCCACCGAGAGCATGCAGACCTATTACAAAGCCAAGGCCGCCCACAACCGCAAGCACCGCCGCAGCAGCAAGCGGAGAAAAACCATCAAAGCCCAGCCAACCGCATAAAATCAGGACGCATCCGGATCGGGTGCGTCCTTTCAGTTTGGAGTTGGGAGTGTTCAAATTGGAGTTTATCGGGATGTTGGATTCTGCAACGAACTAAAATAGGATGTCATTGCGAACCAGTGACCGATGTCACTGGGGTGGCAATCCGCATCCCCCGGCGGCGGAGTAAAGACTCGCAGAACGTTGAGAACAAACGGATTCGCCTGACTCTTTGCAAAGAAATGGTCAGCACCGCAAGAGAACGGATTGCCACACCAGTCTGCGGACTGGTTCGCAATGACATTCTTTGGGTCTGGCACAAACATCAGCCCAACAAACTCCAATTTATCGCTCATTCTGCTTGCATCAGCTTTTCCGCTGTGAGTTCCGGGCTGTTGGTGCCTTCATACTCTACCGTGATCTGTCCGGCCTTCAACGCGGCGCGGGTGCTCTGCTCCAGATTGAGGCCGCGCAGGTATGCCCAGATCAGTGCCGCCATGACCGCGTCGCCGCCGCCGGTGGTGTTCACCAGATTGGTGGGATAGCAGGGCAGCAGCGCGCGCCGCTCCCCCTCCCCCGCCAGAATGCCCTGATGGCCCAGGCTCAGGTAGACCCGCCGGACGCCGAGATCCAGCAGCTTTTGGAGCACCGCCTCGGGCTCCGTCTCACCGGTCAGGTGCTGGCCCTCCGTCAGGTTCGGCTTGAAGGTGTGGAGCTTTGGCAGAATGGCCCGCAGCCGCTCCGCCTTGGTGACGGAGACCGGGTCGGCAAAAATGGGCGCGGCGCAGCTGTCCGCGATCCACTGCAGGGCCTCGGGCATCAGATTCCCGTCCACGGCGATGGCGGCGGCGTCATTGAGAATTCCCGCGCGCGCCTCCAGCCACTCCGGCGTGATGTTTTTGATCAGCTCCATGTCGCTGACCGCCAGCTTCATCTCGCCCCGGTCATCGGTGATGTAGAGATAGGTGGAGGTGCGCCCGCCGGGGATGGTCTCGGCAGCCGACAGATCCATGCCCAGATCCTCGCAGCCCTCCCGCAGCTGTGCGCCGCCGGCGTCCGCTCCGAAGACCGTGAGAAAGGCCACGTTCTCCCCCAAAAGCCGCAGATCGTGGGCGATGTTTCTGCCCACGCCGCCGGGGGTGCTGGTGACGGTACCGGGATTGGAGTCCTGGAGGATCAGCTTCTGCCCCGGTCGGCCGCAGATGTCCAGATTCACCGCACCAACCACGGCCACATAAGGTGTTTTCAGCATATTCGTTCCTCTAAAGAGCGCAGTACCGTGACAGTACTGCGCTCGAAGTATATCGTTTTCTTACTTGACGTTCCAGATGCGCTTGGCATACTCGAGGATGGCGCGGTCGGCGGCGAAGAAGCCGCTCTGGGCCGTGTTCACCAGAGACATGCGGGCGCGCTCGCTGGGATTGGAGATGACGGAGTACATCCGGTCGTGGCAGTCCACGTAGCTGTCGAAGTCGGCGATGAGCATGTAGGGGTCGCCGCCGTAGAGCAGGCCGCCGGCCAGATCGGAATAGCTCTCGCCGTCGGAGTAGCCCTGGTTCATGCGCTCCAGCACCCGCTGCAGACGCCAGCTGTTGTTGACGTAGTTGGGCGGATAGTAGCCGTTGCGCTTCAGGTTCACCACGTCCTCGGTGTGCAGACCGAAGAGGAACATGTTCTTGTCGCCCAGGCGCTCGTACATCTCCACGTTGGCGCCGTCCAGGGTGCCGATGGTCACGGCGCCGTTCATCATCATCTTCATGTTGCCGGTGCCGGAGGCCTCCTTGCCGGCGGTGGAGATCTGCTCGGAGACCTGCACGGCGGGCATTAGGATCTCCGCCGCGGAGACGCGGTAGTTCTCCAGGAAGTGTACCTGAAGCCGATCCTTGCAGACCGGGTCGTGGTTCACATCGTTGGCCAGGGAGCACAGCAGCTGGATGATGCGCTTGGCGGTGGCGTAGCCGGCAGCGGCCTTGGCACCGAAGACGAAGGTGCGGGGCACGAAGCTCTGGTTGGGATCGTCGTGGAGCCGCTGCTGCAGATGGGTGATGAGCATGGCGCACAGGAGCTGGCGCTTATACTCATGCAGACGCTTGACCTGGGTGTCCAGGATGGCGTCGGTGTTCAGGACGAAGTCGCCGCTGTTCACGAATTTCGCCAGGCGGAGCTTGTTCTCCTTCTTGATCTCCTCCACCCGCTGCTGGACGGTGCCGTCCTCGGCAAACTCCGCCAGGCGTTCCATCTTCTCCGGATGGAGCAGGTAGTCGTCGCTGCCCAGCAGATCGCAGACCAGGCTGTGGAGGCCGGGGTTGATCTGGGCCAGCCAGCGGCGGTGGTCGATGCCGTTGGTGACGTAGGTGAAGCGGCTGGGATTCAGGCTGCAGACGTCCTTGAACAGGTCGTTTTTCAGGATGTCGCCGTGGAGAGCGGAGACGCCGTTGACGGTCTTGCAGGTGGCCAGGCACAGGTTCGCCATGTGGACCTTGCCCTCGGCGATGATCAGGTTCTTGCCCACTCTGGAGTCATTGCCGAACTGCTCGCGGAGATAGTCGCACCAGCGGCGGTTGATCTCGCAGATGATCTCCCAGATGCGGGGCATCTGGCTCTGGATCAGGCCCTGAGGCCAGGTCTCCAGCGCCTCGGACATGACGGTGTGGTTGGTGTAGTCAAAGCACTCGGTGACGATGGCCCAGCTCTCGTCCCAGCCCATCTCATACTCATCCATGAAGATGCGCATGAGCTCGGGGATCATGAGGGTCGGGTGGGTGTCGTTGATCTGGATCACGTGATGCTCGGCGAAGTTCTTCACGGTGCCGTGGCGTTTGACGTGGTCGCGTACGATGGTCTGGGCCGTGGCGGAGACGAAGAAATACTGCTGGCGGAGACGGAGGGTCTTGCCCTGCATGTGGTCGTCGGCGGGATAGAGCACCTTGGTGATGACCTCGGCCATGGTGCGGCTCTCCAGAGACTTCATATAGTTGCCGGAGGCGAAGGAATACATGTCCAGATCGGTGGTGCTGTGGGCCTCCCAGAGGCGGAGGGTGTTCACGCGGGTGTTGTCATAGCCTGCGATCAGCATATCCCGGGGCACGGCCAGGACGCTCTCGTAGCCCTTGAGCTCGCCGTGGAAATGGCCGAACTGATCCCACTGAGCCTCCACGCGTCCACCGAAGCGCACCTCCACCACGTCCTCATAGCGGGGCACCAGCCAGCTCTCCGCCGCGGTGCGCCAGTTGTCGGCCACCTCGGTCTGCTTGCCGTCTTCGATCTTCTGGCGGAACATGCCCAGCTCGTAGCAGAGGCTGTAGCCGGTGGCGGGGATGTCCTGGGTGGCCATGCTGTCCATGTAGCAGGCGGCCAGACGGCCCAGACCGCCGTTGCCGAGGCCGGCGTCGGGCTCGGTCTCAAAAATATCCGCGGCGCTGCGGCCCATGTCCTCCAGAGCGCCGGTCAGCGCCTCAGAGACGCCCAGGTTGAAGGCGTTCTTCATCAGAGAGCGGCCCATGAGGAACTCCATGGACAGATAGTGCACCTGGCGCTCCGGTTCCTTGCGCTCCTCGAAGGCCAGCACACGGCTCATGATCTCGCGGATCACGATGGCCGTGGCCTGGAACACCTGGGTATCCGTGGCCTCCAGCGCGGTGACGCCGAAGTGGGCGCACAGCTTATCCTCGATGGCGCTGCGCAGCTCGTCGCGGGAAATCTGGTTGGTCATACTACTCATGTTTGTAAAATCCTTTCCTGTATGGAATATGTGACACGGCTTCGGGACAAATGGGCCCCTCGCCGGTATCTGCATCTTAAACAACCGTTCGTTCAGGAACGGGGATCTGTTTCCGCCAGTCGGAAACACATATCCGTCTCTGAGAAACGCGCGCTCAAAACTCGGACATCCCGCACCTGCAAAACAGGTGCGGGATGAACCTGAGGAAACAAGGTTATTTTTCGCTGTTCAGGATATGCAGGAACAGGCGAGCCTAGGCCTGCGAATCCGATTTTTTACAGCTTGCTGCCCTTGGGGATCACCAGTGGCAGCTTCTCCCCGCCGGCCAGGGTCACGTAGTCCGCAACAGACACGTCCTTGTCGGCGATGATGTATTTCAGCGATGCGCCTGCGCCCACCACAGTGTCCTGCATGAGGATGCAGTTTTCCAGCACCGCTCCGGGGGCCACGCGGACGCCGCGGAAGATGATGCAGTTTTTCACGGTGCCCTCGATGTAGCAGCCGTCGGCGATGAGGCTGTTCTGCACCTGGGCCTGCTCGCTGTAATAGGTGCTCACGTCGGAGCGCTCCTTGGTGCGCACCGGGCGATCCTCCGGGAAGAGGTCGGCGCGGGGGCCGGGCTTGAGCATATCCATGCTGGACTCAAAGTAGTCGGCCACGGAGTCGATGCGGCGGATGTAGCCGTTGTACATATAGATGTCCATCTCGCCGCCCTGCTCCAGATAGGCAGCCAGGCAGTCGCGGTGGAAGTGGAAGCGGTTCTCGGCCTCGCAGCGGTCCAGCAGCTCCAGCAGGGTGTCCTTCCGAACCACGTAGAGCTCGGTGGCCAGCACGCCCTGGCTGCCGTCGGTCTGGCGGAAGAGCACCTTCTCGGCCTTGCCGTCTTCCTTCCGGGTGAGACGGTAGTGGACGGCCTTGGGCACATAGTCCGAGCAGATGGCGGTGATGCCGCAGCCGGAGACGATGTGCTGCCGGATCACGTCGGTGAGATCCACGTTGCAGACCACATCCGCCGGGTAGAGGACGATGTTCTCCTGGGGGATGTCGCGGACATAGCGAATGACGGCGTTCAGCGCCTCGGCGGTGCCGACATAATCGCCCTCATGGTGGGTGCCGAAGGGCGGCAGCAGCTTCAGACCGCCGCGGCGGCGGGAGATGTCCCAGGCCTTGCCGCCGGCCACATGGTCCAGCAGAGACTGGTAGTCCCGCTGCATGATGACGCCCACGTCCCGGACGCCCGCGTTGGACAGGGCGGACAGGGCGAAGTCAATGAGACGATAGCGGCCTGCGAAGGGCAGCGAAGCGTTGGTGCGGTTGCGGGTCAGATCCCCCAGAGCGGGAGAGCTGTGGTAAGCATAGACGATACCATGGACGTTCTTCATGACTGCACCTCCTCACTGTCGTAGATCATGGCGCCGGCAGGCACCTTTGCGCCGCAGGCAACCCGGACGTCCGGGCCCACGGTGGCGACGCCCCAGCCCTCACTGCCGTCCGGCTGCTGGCCCACATGGGCCCCGGCGGCAACCACGGCGCGTTCGCCGAGAATGGCGTATTCCACCACAGCGCCGGGCTCCACCACGGCGCCGGGCATCAGCACGCTGTAGCTGATCTTTGCGCCCGCGCCCACAGTGACGTTGGCGGAGAGCACGGAGTTGTCCACCTGGCCGTCGATGACGCAGCCCTCGGTGACGATGGAGTGCTCAATGTGGGCGTTGCTGCCGGCAAAGTGCGGCGGGCGGATGGGGCTTCTGGCCCGGATGGGCCACTGGGGATCGAAGAGGTTCAGGCTGGTGTTGCCCAGCATGTCCATGTTGGCATCCCAGAGGCTGGTGATGGTGCCCACGTCGCGCCAATAGCCCTCGAAGCGATAGGGCAGCAGCTTTTCGCCGTCGGCCAGCATCTTCGGAATGATGTTCTTGCCGAAGTCCTTGTCGGAGTTCGGGTCGTTCTCGTCGTCGATCAGGGCCTGGCGGAGCTTCTTCCAGTTGAAGATGTAGATGCCCATGGAGGCCAGGTCGCTCTTGGGGTGGGCGGGCTTCTCCTCGAACTCCTCGATGAAGCCGTTTTCGCCCACGTTCATGATGCCGAAGCGGGTGGCCTCCTCCATGGAGACCTGGATGACCGCGATGGTGCAGGCCGCTCCCGCCTCCTCATGGGCGCGGAGCATCTTGGCGTAGTCCATCTTGTAGATGTGGTCGCCGGAGAGGATCAGCACGTTGTCCGGGTCGTACATCTCGATGAAGTCGATGTTCTGGTAGATGGCGTTGGCGGTACCGCTGAACCAGGAGCCCCGCTCGCCGGCGCTCTGGTAGGGCGGGAGAATGTAGACGCCGCCGTCCTCGGTGTCCAGATCCCAGGGCTGACCGCTGCCCACGTAGCGGTTGAGCTGCAGGGGCTGGTACTGCGTCAGGACGCCGACGGTGTCGATGCCGGAGTTGGCGCAGTTGGACAGGGGGAAGTCGATGATGCGATACTTGCCGCCGAAGGGCATGCCGGGCTTGGCGACCTTCGCCGTCAGCGCGTACAGACGCGAGCCCTGTCCGCCGGCCAGCAGCATGGCAATGCAGTTCTTTTTCAGAATAACCACTCCTTCCCGGTCACGCGAATCGCATGACCGTTAATTTATATTCTCTTTTTTATGAGGGTCCGTCCCTCTTATTTCTTCTGGTTGAATTTGCTCATGGCCTTGTCTGGGCCGTCTTTGATGTAGCTGACGCAGGCCTCCGCAGCGGATTTGACCGCCTCTTTGATGGTCTCGGCGTCCTCATTCTGAAAGGTGCCCAGAACCCAATCGGCCATGTCGTAGTCCGGGTGCGGCGCTGCGCCCACGCCCACGCGGATTCTCGGAAACTGGTCGGAGCCCAGCCTGGAGATGATGCTTTTCAGCCCGTTGTGACCGCCGGCAGAGCCCTTTTTCCGGATCCGCAGCTGCCCCACCGGGAGACTCACCTCGTCGGAGACCACGATCACCCGCTCCGGCGGAACCTTGTAGAACTTCGCCGCCGGGGCCACCGCGTCGCCGGAGAGGTTCATCATGGTCTGGGGCTTCATCAGAAGGACCTTCTCTCCCCCGATCTCCGCCTGGCCGGTCAGCGCGTGGAACCGCAGCCGCTCCACCTTCACGCCCAGCTTGTCGCAGAGGGCGTCGCAGGTGAGAAACCCGGCGTTGTGTCTGGTGAAGGCATAGCGCGGGCCGGGGTTGCCCAGAAACACCAGCAGCCACTGGACGCCGCCGGAATTGGAGAAGAACATCTTACTCAAACAGAGAGGAGATGCTGACCTCCTCGTAGATGCGGGTGATGGCCTCGGCAAAGACCGGCGCCACGGAGAGGTACTTCACCTTCTCGCAGGGGGGCTGATCCTCCGGATACGGGATGGTGTCCAGAAGCAGCAGCTCCTCGATGTGGCTCTGCTCCAGCCGCTCGATGGCCGGCTTGGAGAGGACGCCGTGGGTGGCGCAGGCGATGACGCTCTTGGCGCCGCCCACCTCGATGACCGCTTTCGCCGCGCCGCAGAGGCTGCCGGCGGTGTCCACCAGGTCGTCCAGGAGGATGCAGTTTTTGCCCTCCACGTCGCCGATCAGGTTCATGACCTCGGACTGGTTGGCCTTCTCGCGGCGCTTGTCCACGATGGCCAGGCCCAGCCCCATCTTCATGGCGAAGGTGCGGGCGCGGGCCACGCTGCCCACGTCGGGAGAGACCACCATCATGTTCTCATTGCCGTAGCCGAAGCGGCGCAGGTAGTGAGAGGCGAACAGCGGCGCGCCGAAGAGGTTATCCACAGGGATATCGAAGAAGCCCTGGATCTGCAGCGCGTGCAGGTCCATGGTGAGCACACGGTCGGCGCCTGCCTTGGTGATCAGGTTCGCCACCAGCTTTGCGGAGATCGGATCGCGGGCCTTGGCCTTGCGGTCCTGACGGGCATAGCCGAAGTACGGAATGACGGCGGTGATGCGGCCGGCGGAGGCGCGCTTCAGGGCGTCGATCATCACCAGCAGCTCCATGAGGCTGTCGTTGACGGGCTTGCAGGTGGACTGAACCACAAACACATCCAGACCGCGCACCGGCTCGTTGATGCTGATGGAGCACTCGCCGTCGGCAAAGTTGGTGGCAGTGCAGCTGCCGATGTTCACGCCCAGATGCTTGCAAATCAGATCCGCCAGCGCCGGGTTGGAGTTTCCGGTAAATACCTTAATTCCTTTTCCGTGTGCAATCATGTTCTTTTCTCCCTCGTTTGACCCAGATATTCATTTTGATACGGAGGCGGGATCCGCCCCTGATTTCTCAAAGCTATTATAACAGCAAAATCCACGCTTGGAAAGAGGCGGCTTCCCGATTCTGAACGTTTTTTTTCGAGAAATCTGTATAAATTGCCCCCATGACTTTGGACATGTTGTTGAAAATGACACATTTTGCCCGTCAGAGACCGTTTGCAGGGGGAAATCAGCAGAGAGTGTGGAGTTTGGAGTGTGGAGTGAGGAGTTTAAATAGAGATTCACATTCAGTGGTAAATTGGAGTTTAGTGGGGAGTCGACAAGAGCGAAAGCCTTCCCCTCGAGGGGAAGGTGGCACGGCGGATAACAGCCGTGACGGATGAGGTGGCAATCTTGCACTGCATCTGAAATTTGGCCACCTCATCAGTCTCGCTTCGCGAGCCAGCTTCTCCTCAAGGAGAAGCCTTTAAAAGCACAATCCAACTCCCCGATAAACTACAATTTGAGCAAAAAAACACGCTGCAGACTTTCATCCGCAGCGTGTGCTGGTTTTATACGGCGTATTTCTCGGAATAGGCCTCGTAGGCCTGATTGAAGTCCTCCTGCTGGGAGGCGCTGAGCATCTGGTGGTAGGCGTGGGTGTCGGCGCTGTTCTGGGCGGTCTCCATGATCATGAAGGCAAGCTTGTTGCAGCGGACGGAGATGGCCTCATAATTCGACACAATGTCGTTGAAGCTCATGCCCTGCTCGATGGTGCAGGTGCCGGCCCGGAGTCTGTCCACATGGTGGTCGCGCATGGTCTCGCAGAGGTTCTCGATGACGGCGGAGATGGCGGCGGTCTGCTTGGCGCTGCCCTGATTGCGGCCCTCAAAGGCCCGGATGCAGCAGCTGAGGTTCTCTGCCGCGGCGGCCTGGAGCACCTTCAGCTCCGCATGAGCCGACTCGGAATAGGAGATGTTCTTGGCGTGGACGTCCTTGGCCACATGGGCGATGTTCATGGTGTGGTCGGAGATGCGCTCGAAGTCGGAGAGCGCGTGGAGGCACAGGGTCACGTCCTGGTTCTCGGTCTCGGTGAGCTCGCCGCGGGAGGCCTTCATCAGATACGTGCTGACGCCGTCCTCGTAGGTGTCGCACTGCTTTTCCAGCCACTCGATCTCGCCGAAGCCGTGGTCGGAATACTCCTTCAGCAGAGCGGTGCAGCGGGAGAGGCTGTCGGCGGCGCAGTTGGCCATGTCCTGGATGGCGGTGTGGCACTGGGCCAGAGCCAGGGCGGGGTACTGGAGGAAGCGCTCTTCCAAAAGCAGCTCCACGGCCTTGGGCTCGTCGGAGACGGTCTCCTTTTCCGGCACCAGCTTCATGGCGATCCGCTCCAGCAGCTTGATGCAGGGGGTCATCATGATGACGGTGGCGAGACGGAAGAGGGTGTTCACCAGGGCGATGTCCACGGCGTTCAGGGTGTGACTCACGAAGCCGAAGTGGGCAACAGCGTTCACCGCATAGAAGAGGATGCCGCAGAGCACCGCGCCCAGAATGTCGATGGTCAGGTGCATGACGGCGGTGCGGCGGGCGTTGATGTCAGCGCCCAGGGCGCTCAGCAGCACTGGCAGCGCGCCGCCCACGGCCACGCCCAGGACGATGGGATAGGCAGTTCCGAAGGTGATGGCGCCGGTGACGCTCAGCGCCTGCAGAATACCAATGGCAGCCGCCGAGGACTGGATGATGGCGGTGAAGACCATGCCCACCAGGAAGCCCAGCAGCGGGTTGGAAAACTTGGTCAGAAGAGAGATGAAGGCCTCGCTCTCCTGCAGCGGAGAGACGGCGGCGCTCATGGCGCTCATGCCGGTCATCAGGATGGTGAAGCCCAGCAGGATCGTGCCCACGGAGTTGCTGTTGGCCTTCTTGGAGAATTTGCGGAGGTAAATGCCGATGATGGCGAGGATGGCGGTGATGTTGGCAACGCTGAGGATGCTGGCAATGCCGCTGCCGCCGTTCCCCACGAAGGAGAGGCTCACGATCCAGCCGGTGATGCTGGTGCCCAGAATGGAGCCCAGGATGATGCTGGCCGCCTGGGACAGCTGCATCATGCCGGAGGAGATGAAGCCGATGGCGATGATGCTGGTTGCGGTGGAGGACTGGACCACGGCGGTGACGGCGGTGCCCAGCAGAATGCCCTTGATGGGACGGTTGGTCAGTCGGTAGAGCACGGCCTCCAGCTTGCCGCCGGCCACGCGGTTGAGACTGTCGCCCATGAGGGTGACGCCATAGAGGAACAATGCCAGGCCGCTCAGCAGGGCCAGGATGTTGGTGATGGTCATACAGGAACTTCCTCCCATACTTATGACAAAATCACAGATTTTGCCTATTATTCACTTAGATTTAACGTTATTTTAACAGAATCCTCCCCTGCAAAACAAGTCGTTTCGGCAAAAAAAGCGCAATGCCTATTTTTCAGCGTTTTACCCAGTTGAATGTTGGCTTATCTGCACAAAAAATGCCGTTCCGGAAAATCCGGAACGGCAACTGGTTGTTGGTTTACGCTGTGGCCGC
>CAMHPQ010000029.1 GCA_946187035.1 uncultured Clostridia bacterium
AAGGATAAGCTCAATGGCGTCACCACCGGCACCATCGACATCACCGATCCCAGCTACTCCAAGGATACCGTCGACGCCATCAAGGCTGCCAACGGCAACGACGATGTGAATGGTCCTGTCATCACCACCAACACTGTTGACAACCTCGGCTACGGCTACCTGGGCATCAGCGCCAAGGCCGTGAACGTGGGCGGCGACATCGGCTCCGACGCTTCCAAGAACCTGCGCAAGGCCCTCGCCACCGTGTTCTCCAACTTCCGTGACGTCACCGTCGACAGCTACTATGGCGCCGGCGTTGCTTCCGTCATCAACTACCCGATCTCCAACACCTCCTGGGCTGCTCCGCAGGCCACCGACGCTGACTACGCCATTGCCTTCAGCAAGGACGTGGACGGCAACGACATCTACACCTCCGACATGGACGACGCCGCCCGCGAGGAGGCCGCTCTGAAGGCCGCCCTGGGTTACTTCGAGGCTGCCGGCTACACCGTCACTGACGGCAAGCTGACCGCTGCTCCCGAAGGCGCTGCCCTGAGCTACGAAGTCTGGATCCCCGCCGACGGCGCTGGCGATCACCCCTCCTTCATGATGCTGAACCTGGCCAAGGACGCCTTTGCCAAGATCGGCTTCGAGCTGGTTGTGAAAGACCTTGCCAACTCCGCTGACCTCTGGACCGGCATCGAGGCCGACCAGGTTCCCATGTGGTGCGCCGCCTGGGGCGCCACGCCTGACCCGGATATGTATCAGATCTACTACTCCGGCAGCCAGGGCGGCGAGGCCGGTGGCTCCAACTACATGTACGACATCGCTGACGAAGAGCTGGATAAGCTGATCATGGAAGCCCGCGAGAGCCTGGATCAGTCCTTCCGTAAGCAGATGTACAAGAGCTGCCTGGACATCATCGTTGACTGGGCCGTTGAGGTGCCTGTCTATCAGCGTCAGAACGCCTTCATCTTCTCCACCGAGCGTGTGAAGCTTGACAGCCTGGCCTCTGACATGACCACCTACTACAACTGGCTCAGAGAGATCGAGAACGTCGAGCTCAACTGAATCGGCTGAACCCGAATCTTTGAAATCGCAAATACCTAAATGAACAGGGAGGGGCAGACTCCTGTCTGCCCCTCTGCATTTGAAGGGAACCTTCCAATGCAGAGGGCAGGCGCTTTGCGCCTGCTGTGATTGAAACATCGGGAGGGGAATCCCATCCCCTCCCGAACCCGCCCCATAGAAATCTTTTCAGCGTTGAATCCTCCGCCGTGTGAAACGACGGATGCTTGAGCACTGAGATTGTTCAATGAGAGAAAAACCAAGAGGTGATGTGAAAGTGTGGAAGTATATCCTCAAGCGCGTGCTGCTCAGCGTGGTGATTCTGTTCTTTGTGGCGTTTATCATCTACGCTTTGATGCGCGCCCTGCCTACCAGCTACGTGGAGGCCATGGCGCGGCAGAAGTCCATGCAGCCGGGCTCCAAGAGCTATGAGGAGTGGATGGCGCAGCTGGCCGCGTCCTACAATCTGGATAAGGGCATTATTCCCGGCTTCCTGGGTTGGCTGGGCTCCATGCTGCGCGGCGAGTTCGGCGACAGCTGGAAGTGGACCATCCCGGTTGTGGACGAGTTCAACAAGACCGTGTGGCTGAGCTTCATCATGGGCGCGGTGAGCTTTTTCTTTGAGATTATCATCGCGATCCCCCTGGGCGTCATCGCCGCCACGAAGCAGTATTCCAAGACGGACTACGCGGTGTCAGTCATCGCCCTGGCGGGCATCAGCTTGCCGACGTTCTTCTTTGCGTCGCTGTTGAAGCTGGTGTTCTCCGTGAAGCTGGGGTGGTTCGACCTGTACGGTCTGGTCGGCCGAAACTATAACCAGCTCAACGCCTGGGGCCAGTTCCTGGACAAGGCGCACCATCTGGTCTTGCCCATCATCGTGCTGGTGGTGGTCAGCATGGGCTCCCTCATGCGCTACACCAGAACCAACATGCTGGAAGTGCTGAACGCCGACTACATCCGTACCGCCCGCGCCAAGGGCCTGTCGGAGAAGAAGGTCATCTATAAGCATGCCTTCCGCAATACCCTGATCCCCATTGTCACCATCGTGGGCGGCTCTCTGCCGGGCCTGTTCGCAGGCGCCCTGATCACGGAGACCCTGTTCTCCATCCCGGGCATCGGCTTTGCGTCCTACCAGTCCATGGTGGCCGGCGACATCCCGTTCGAGATGTTCTATCTGATGTTCCTGGCGGTCTTGACGCTGCTGGGCAACCTGCTCTCGGACATTCTGTACGCGGTGGTCGATCCCCGTGTGCGCATCTCGTGAGAAAGGAGTGGTTTGCATTATGAGCGATAACAAGGATATGAAATACGAAGCCACTCCGGTCTATCCCCATTCCGTTCCGCAGAAGGCTGCGCGCCGCCACGCGGAAAAGCTCACGGAGGACGCAGTGAAAAACAGCAGCGCTTCCGCACCCAATGGGGATGATTCCAACGAGCAGTACTCCCTGAACGACGACCGCCGTGTGCAGGTGCTCTCTCCGGGCGCCCTGGTGGCAAAGCGGTTCTTCCGGAACCGTCTGGCCGTCACCGGCATGGTCATCCTGCTTCTGATGTTCCTGTTCTCCTTCGTGGGCGGCATCATCAGCCCCTATAAACAGGACCAGAAGTTCTACCGCATCGACCAGCAGGTGAAGGACTACGCCGCCGTCATCCACAACGAGGATCTGGTCTATACTGTGGCCGACGCCGACCTCTTCCGGGGCCCGGTGCAGGCCCAGACCCTGCTGAACATCATGCGGGGCAACGAGAGCTTCGATTACAACGGCAGCACTTACGATCTGGAGAAGGTCAATGACGGCCTTTACGTGGTCAGAGTCGGCGACAAGGTGGTGGGTCTCGCCAACCGGGAGACCGTCAGTGCCTCCGACGTGGGCGGCAGCTTCAGCTTCGACTTCACCATGAACGCCCTGCTGGCCCACGCCAATGAAGAGGACTCCTTCGAGGCCGACGGCAAGACCTTCGAACTCGGCAAGGACGGCGTCATCACCGCCGGCGGGGAAGAGGTGGGCTACGTCAGCGAATACATCATCCGCCCGGTCATGAGCGACGTGTTCCTGAGCCGCGACTTCAAGACCCAGCTCATCGACGCTGTGGAGGCCAAGGACTCGGAGTTCAACTTCAAGGACGAAAACGGCGAGACCTATGAGTACGTCCTCAGCTTCGACGCCGCCAAGAACACCTGGAACGTCAAGCAGGAGAAGGACACCCGCGTGTTCGACACCTACGCCTCTCCCTCCAAGGAGCACTGGCTGGGCACCGACCGCAACGGCATGGATATGCTGACCCGTCTGATGTACGGCGGCCGCGTCTCTTTGATCATCGGCTTCATCGTCGTCATCATCGAGAGTGTCCTGGGCGTCATCCTGGGCGGCATCTCCGGCTACTTCGGCGGCTGGATCGACAACCTCATCATGCGTATCGTGGATATCTTCTACTGCATCCCGTCGCTGCCTTTGATCATCATTCTGGGCGCGGCCATGGACGCGGCGAACCTGGATTCCTACACCCGCATGCTTTACCTGATGCTGATCCTGGGCTTCCTCGGCTGGCCCAGCATCGCCCGTATGGTTCGCGGCCAGATCCTGTCCCTCCGTGAGCAGGAGTTCATGACCGCCACCGAGTCCTGCGGCATCAGCGTCCCGAAGCGCATCTTCAAGCACCTGGTGCCCAACGTGATCCCACAGCTCATCGTCATCATGACCATGGGCCTCGGCAGCACGATCATCACCGAGGCGACCCTGTCCTTCCTGGGTCTGGGCGTGCGCTTCCCCTTCGCCTCCTGGGGCAACATCATCAACGACGTTAACGATACCTTCGTTTTGACCAACTACTGGTTCATCTGGATCCCGGCGGGCGTGCTGCTGCTGGCCACGGTGCTGGCGTTCAACATCGTCGGCGACGGCCTTCGGGATGCCTTTGACCCGAAGATGAAACGCTGAGGGGAGGGGACAGAAAGATGGCAAAAAAGAAACAGGACGGATATCTGTCCGCCAGAGAATCCCGCCGGATCAGCCGGGAAAACCGGAAGATCACCAAGGAATACGAAAAACGGTATAAGCGCAAGAACGTGCCGGAGTCTGAGTATCTGACCGAGATGCACGACCCGAAGAACGTGCTGGAGATCGACAATCTGCGCACCTACTTCTTCACCGACATCGGCACCAGCAAGGCCGTCGACGGCGTCAGCTTCAACGTCCCCCAGGGCATGACCGTGGGCGTCGTGGGCGAGTCCGGCTGCGGCAAGAGCGTCACCAGCCTGTCCATCATGCAGCTGCTGCAGCGTCCCGTGGGCCAGATCGTGGACGGCGAGATCCGCATGAATCTGGGCGACAAGGCCTATGACATCACCAAGACCCCGCTGAACGTCATGCAGACCCTCCGCGGCAACTTCATGTCCATGATCTTCCAGGAGCCCATGACCAGCCTGAACCCGGTCTTCCGCATCGGCGACCAGATCGAGGAAGTGCTGCTGCTCCACCGCTCCGGCAGCGACCAGAACGTGAAGGACCGCACCATCGAGCTGCTGCAGATGGTGGGCATCGCCAACGCCGAGGGCGTCTACAAGATGTTCCCCCACGAGCTCTCCGGCGGTATGCGCCAGCGTGTCATGATCGCCATGGCCCTGGCCTGCGACCCGAAGCTGATCATCGCCGACGAGCCCACCACGGCCCTGGACGTGACCATCCAGGCGCAGATCCTGGATCTGCTGCGGAACCTGAAGGACCGCATCAACTCCTCCATCATGCTCATCACCCATGACCTGGGCGTCATCGCGGAGATGGCGGACTACGTGGTGGTCATGTACTCCGGCCGCGTGGTGGAGAAGGGCACGGCCCTGGACATCTTCCAGAACCCCTCCCACCCCTACACCATCGGTCTGATGGCGTCGAAGCCCGTGGTGGGCAAGCGGGTGGAGAAGCTCTACTCCATCCCCGGCAAGGTGCCGAACCCCATCAACATGCCGGATTACTGCTATTTCAAAGACCGCTGCGAGATGTGCGTGGAGGCCTGCAGCGGGGACTATCCCTGCGAGATCAAGCTCTCCGACACCCACTATGTCAGCTGCTGGCGCTACGCGGACGGAAAGGGGCGTGACGACTGATGGCAAAGAAAATCGAAGAAAAGATCACCCCCGTGGAGTATGATCCCCAGTACATTCTGCAGGTGAACGGCCTGAAGAAGCATTTCCCCATCAAGGGCGGATTCTTCGGCCAGGTCACCGGCTACGTGAAGGCCGTGGACGGCGTCACCTTCAATCTGAAGCGCGGCACCACCATGGGCCTCGTGGGCGAGTCCGGCTGCGGCAAGACCACCACCGGACGCACCATCCTGCGTCTCACCGGTGAGAAGACCGCCGGCCAGGTGCTCTTTGAAGGGCAGGAGGTCTATGACCTGAGCCACAAGGAGATGCACGACCTGCGCCCGAAGATGCAGATCATCTTCCAGGACCCCTTCTCCTCCCTGAGCCCCAGAATGCCTGTCGGTGAGATCATCGGCGAGGCCGTGCGCGAGCACAACATCGTCCCGAAAGAGGAGTATAACGACTACATTGACCGGATCATGGACAGCTGCGGCCTGCAGCCCTTCCACAAGGACCGCTATCCCCACGAGTTTTCCGGCGGCCAGCGGCAGCGTATCTGCATCGCCAGAGCCCTGGCCCTGAACCCCAGCTTCGTGGTCTGCGACGAGCCGGTCTCCGCCCTGGACGTGTCCATCCAGGCGCAGATCATCAACCTGCTGAACGATCTGCAGGAGCAGTACAAGCTGACCTACCTGTTCATCTCCCATGACCTCTCGGTGGTGGAGCACATCTCCGACACCGTGGGCGTTATGTACCTGGGCAAGCTGGTGGAATACGGCGCCACCGAGGACATCTTCAACCATCCGCTGCACCCCTATACCGAGGCGCTGTTCTCCGCCATCCCGATCCCGGACCCCACGGTGAAGATGGAGCGCATCGTGCTGGAGGGCTCCATCCCGTCCCCGGCGAACCCGCCCAAGGGCTGCCCCTTCCACACCCGCTGTGCCAAGTGCATGGCCCAGTGCAAGGAGGTCACGCCGGAGCAGAAGGAGATCGAGCCGGGCCACTACGTGGTCTGCCATCTTTACGACTGACGTCATAAAGATGCCGCGCTTTCAGCGCAATAAAAACAGAATTGTTGGGAGGGGAATCCCATCCCCTCCCAAACCCGCCCCATGCGGAACGAACTGTTCTGCGAAGAGTTGGGAGTGTTTTCATGAGCAAGAAAACCTATGACGACGATGACGGACGCGTGATCGCCGACATGAGCGATCTGGATCGGCAGCCCATGCTGCTTCCCAGATTCCGAAGGAAGAGGGAAGACCCGGAGCCGGACGCCCAGCAGATGAGCAGGGAAGACCGGATGGTCATCATCAAAAGCGCCATCGGCGCGTCTCTACTGATCGGCGGAATCTTCATTGCCGCCGGGGCCCTGGTCATCTGGATCTTGACCATGGTTTTATAAAATCAATCAGGCGTGTGCAGGTTTCCTTGCGCACGCCTGATTTTGTCCATCCGGGGCACTTGCACCGGGGACATTCCTTTGCTATACTGAATGCAGAAAAACCAGAGGGAGGGAATCCAGATGGCAGACATCAAACCCGGACGCTATCGCCACTTCAAGGGCAACGAATACGAGGTGCTGTTCACAGCCACCCACTCCGAGACCATGGAGCCCATGGTGGTGTACCGGGCGCTCTACGGCGAGCGCGGGATTTGGGTGCGGCCAGCCGCCATGTGGAACGAAACCGTGGAGCGGGAAGGGAAGACCTGTCAGAGATTCACCTACATCGACGATTAAAGGAGGAATACCCATGTTGGATATGCCCATCAAAATCAACCAACTGCAGCTGAAAAACCGGTTGGTCATGCCGCCCATGCACTCCGGCCTCGCCACAGAGGGCGGTCATGTGACGGACGCGCTGGCGGCCTATTACGCAGAGCGTGCCAAATACAGCGCGCCGGGACTCGTCATCATGGAGCACACCTGCATCACCGAGGCGGGCCGCGCCTCCCACACCCAGCTCTCCATCAGCGATGACGCGCGGATCGACGAGCATAAAAAACTCACCGACGCCATCCACGAGGCTGGGAGCTACGTGATCCTGCAGCTGAACCACGCCGGGGCGGGCGCGCAGCCGCTGGAGCCCTGTGACCGGGTCTCCGCCAGCGCCATTTCCATGCCCCTTAAGAAGCTGGACCGCGGCATGGCAAGGGCCCTGACCAAGGACGAGATCAAATACCTGCAGGAGCGTTATGTGCTGGCGGCCAGACGGGCCATGAAAGCCGGCTACGACGGGGTGGAGATCCACAGCGCCCACGGCTACCTGCTGGATCAGTTCTATTCGCCGCTGACCAACCACCGTGAGGACGAATACGGCCCCCAGAGCATCGAAAACCGCACCCGCTTCCTCCGGGAGGTATTTGCGGCGGTGCGTTCGGAGCTTGGTGCATCCACGCCCATGGCTGTGCGTCTGGGCGGCGCGGACTATCTCCCCAATGGCGCCACCGAGGAGGACGCGGTGGAGGCCTGCAAGCTGCTGGAGGCGGCGGGCGTCGATCTGCTGGATCTCTCCGGCGGCATGTGCTCCTTTGACCGTCCGGATCATCCGGAGCCCGGCTACTTCGGTTCCATGACGGAGAAGATCAAGGCCGCCGTTCAGGTTCCGGTGTTGCTCACCGGCGGCGTCAAAACCGTCGCAGACGCTGAGCGTCTGCTCAAAGAAGGGAAGAGCGACCTCATCGGCGTCGGCAGAGCCCTTTTCGGAGACGCCCACTGGAGAGAGAACAACTGAATAACAAAATCGCCATCCCCCCGATTTGGAGGATGGCGATTTTAGATTCCAATGAGTTAAAGATTGAAAGGAAAATCATGTTTCCCATTGGAACTGCCGCAGATGGTCTCTTTTTCAATTCGTTAGATATTGTCATCCGTTTCCATATCAAATTGCTTATTCATAAGGGATCGTTTTTTCTTATCAAATCTGATGGATACATAAAGAGCGAATGACAGGGAAATGGCGCCTTCAACATAGAACAATAACATGAGAGCGCTTCGATAATCGTCGAAAGGATGCAATTTATTGATAATAACAACTGTCAGCTCGATGATGCTCCATACAATTCCGGCAATTTGAACGACGGCAGCTTCTGTAACAACGTCAGACATTTTCGACTTTCCCAAAATCAAAAGGCGACGCCAGAGAGAATGAGAGTTTCGCATATTCATCGAGATCAAATGAGACGCAAACCGCGGGTCTCTGCACTGTTCATTGATCCAATACCCGCTGAAATAGTGGAATACTAATGTGGTAATCGAATAAAAAAGTCCCATGCTAAGCCTCATTTCGTATGATTCGCAATCACCATTTGTCCGGCGTTCGAGGCAACAGCATATAGAATGACAGCAAACCGATGAATAAGATCACTTCCAGCATTTGTAAGCCCTTTTCTTAATCCTGTTGATCGTGAAGGCATCTGCATTGGTCCTGCAAAGATTAAACTGCCCCCTGCGTCAGGAGCGCCGATTTGTACTCTGTACAATTACTATATCATATTACCCATCATATTTCTATAACTTCAGATAACATTATTTGGTTGAATAAAACTACTTGAAAATTGACAACGAAATCGCCATCCCCCGATTTGGAGGATGGCGATTTTTTATGTAAACCGCTTCTTTCGCATGTATTCCACGGTTCGGTAGAGGGTGGCGCCGTGGGAGAGCTCCTCCAGATGGCCGTAGAAATCCAGATGGTAGATCTGCCCCAATGCCTCCAGCTCCGATTTTAACGCCGCCGCGGGATCGACGGTGCGGCGCTCCTCGAAGCCCTCCAGAACCAACTGCTCGTTGTAGTCCTCGGAGAGGTGGTAGATTCCCACGCCCACCAGCCTGACCGGCTGCTGCGGCACTTGATCCAGCAGTTGGGCCGCCTCCCGGTAGATGGTGATGGCGTCGTCCACGGTGCGGTCAAATGCCTTGGAGCGGCTGATGCTCTTCATGTTGGCGTAGGTGAGTTTTAAGCTGACGCCGCGCCCGTGGAGCCCGTAACGTTTTGCTCTGGCCTCCACCGCGATGGAGAGAAGCAGCAGCACCTGCTTGAGAAAGGCGAAGCTGTTCACGTCCGCCTGAAAGGTCAGCTCCCGGCTGATGGACTTGGCGTCCTGCACCCGGTAGGGCGTCACCCTCCGGTCGTCGATGCCGAAAGCCAGATCCGTCACCCATTGCCCCTGCTTGCCCAGCAGGGAGACTACCGCCTCCCGGTTTTCCCGGATGTCCCGCACGGTGCGGATGCCGGCCTGATGCAGTCGCTCCGCTGTCTTGGCCCCGACGGTGTAGAGCACGCGCACGTCCCGGTCAATGATTAAGTTTACATAATCTTCTGCCGTCGGAATCTCAAAGAACCCGTCGGGCTTCTTTTCCTCGCTGGCGGTCTTGGCGGCAGTTTTGGAGTAGGCAACTCCAACTGAGCAGGTGAGTCCCGCTTCGGCGCGCGTGCGCTCTTTGATCAGCCTTGCGAATTCTCTGGCGCGCTCAAAGCTGCCCGCCGTCTCCGTCACATCCAGATAGGCCTCGTCCAGGGCGATGTACTCCGCCGCGGTGGCATATTCGTTCCAGATTTCGTGCAGCTGGTGAGAGACGGCCCGGTATTTTTCAAAGTTCGGGTGCATGTAAATCCCGGCAGGGCAGAGGCGATAGGCGTCCTTGATATTCATGCCGGAGTGGACGCCGAATTTCCTGGCCTCATAGCTGCAGGTGACCACCACGCCGCGCTCGGTGGGGAGGGAGCCGATGATCAGCGGCTTGCCCGACAGGGAAGGGGTGTCCCGGATCTCCACAGAGGCGTAGAATGCGTCCATGTCCACGTGTATGATGATCTGATCCAAGTCCTCGCCTCCTCGCTGCCAGTATAGCAGAATCGGGACCCGGAGGCAACCGTCACGCCGGACACTGCCGCCCGGTGCTGTCGATGGAGTAGTCTCCGGTGAGCAGCAGCTCGCTGATCGGAACCAGCGTGTAGCCGTCGGCCTGGAGAGACTCGATGATCCCGGCCAGGGCCTCCGGCGTGTGCTCGGCGGCGTTGTGCATCAGAACGATGCTCCCCGGCTGTACACCCTGCAGCACCCGCCGGGAGATCTCCTCCGCGGAAATCCCTTTCCAGTCGAGGGAGTCCACATCCCACTGGATGGCTGTGACGCCGAGATCCTGCACCGCCTCGATCACATGGTCGTCGTACTCGCCATAAGGGCAGCGGAAGAGGGTGGGGCGGGTGCCGGTGATGGCCTCGATTTTGTCAGAGCAGCCGTTGACCTCGGCCTGAATCTCCTCGGTGGTAAGCTGGCTCAGGTGCGGGTGGGTGCCGGAGTGGTTCATGATCTCCTGTCCGGCGTCGCTGAGGGCCTTCACGGATTCGGGATACTTCTCCACCCAATCGCCGACGAGAAAGAAGGTGGCGCGGACGTCGTGGGCGGTGAGAATGTCGATAAGCTGCTGGGTGTCCTCGTTGCCCCAGCCGGCGTCGAAGCTGAGGGCGGCGATCTTTTCCTCCTTCTGGACACAGTAAATGGGCAGCTGCCGCTGACTCACCGCGGCGCCCACGATGGCCGGCTCGTGGATGACCCAGATGATGACCGCCACGGCGGCGGCCAGCGCCAGCGCTGAGAGCAGTGTCCGCAGCCGAGGGGAGAACTTTTTTGTCATAATCATACCTCCATTTCTGTTTCAGCCTATGCGGCGAACCCTGGAAACAGACGGCATTGCTTGCGAAATCAGCATGACCTGTGATACAATTAAAATATAAGACACGAAAGGAGGGACGCGCCATGGCCTCAAAGCCCACAACCGAAGAGATCTTCCGCACCATGACGGTGCCGCAGGCGGTGAAAACCATGGCGATCCCTGCGGTGGTGAGCCAGCTGATCGTGCTGGTTTACAATCTGGCGGACACCTACTTCATCGGCCAGACCAACGACCCCAATATGGTGGCAGGGGTCTCGCTGATCCTCCCGGTGTTCAATCTGACCCTGGCCCTGGGCGGCCTCTTCGGAATCGGCGGCGGCGCGCTGCTGCCGAAGCTTCTGGCGAGAGAGGACAGGGGAGAGGCCTCCAGAGCGGCGGCCTACTGCATCCGGTGGGGCGCACTGGTGGCGCTGCTGTTTTCTGTGGGTCTGCTGATCTTCACCAGACCGATCCTGAGTCTGCTGGGCGCGGGGGAGAGGACCTACCCCTACGCGCGGATCTACCTTTTGACCGTTCTGGTCATCGGCGGCATTCCCACCATCACCTCCAACGTGCTGTCGAATCTGCTGCGGAGCCTTGGCCTTTCCAGAGAGGCGGGCATCGGCGTTGCCCTGGGCGGCATCTTGAACCTGGCGCTGGATCCGCTGTTCATGTTCGTTCTGCTGCCGAAAGGGAACGAGGTGCTGGGCGTTGGCATCGCGACGCTGCTGTCGAATCTAATCTCCTGCGCCTACTGCGGCATCGTGTTTTTCAAAAAGCAAAAGGAAATTCACCCGACCCTGCTGGGGAGCCCCAATAGAGAGAGCCGCAGCGCCATCTACGTGGTGGGCATCCCGGGCACGGTGGGCACCCTGCTGTTCGACTTGGACTACATGGTGCTGGACCGGCTCATGTCCGGATACGGGGAGACCGCCCTCGCCGCCATCGGCATCGTACTGAAGGCGGAGCGGCTGCCCCAGCAGATCGGCATCGGTCTCTGCCAGGGCATGGTGCCGCTGGTGGCATACAGCTACGCCTTGAAGGACTATAAACGCATCCGGGAGATCATGGCCTGCACCCTGAAAGCCGGTCTCACGGTGGCAGTGATTAGTGTGGCGGCATACGAGCTGTTCACCAGGCAGATCGTTCTGTTCTTCATCCGGGACGAAGCCACCCTGACCGCCGGCGTGGGTCTGCTGCGGATCCGTTCGGTGGCGGCGGTGCTGATGTTTTTCTGCTTCTTCTGCGTGTTCCTGTATCAGGGCCTGGGAGACGGGCGGCGTTCGCTGCTGCTGGCGGTACTCCGGTGGGCAGTTTTGAACATCCCGATGCTGTTCCTGTTAAATCAACTCCTCGGCATGTACGGCCTCGCCTGGGCCCAGGTGACCGCAGACCTGCTGACCATCCTGATCTCCTATTGGATTCTTCTGAAAGATATGCGAAAGTGGGGCCAAACCTGAAAAAGAGCCGCGTGAGCGGCTCTTTTTTTGGAAATATGGAGTGGCAGTTGTTCAATCATAGACGTAGAAATAGGTAACTGAAGTGTTGTCGGGAGTTCCAGTTACACGAGCTTCAAACAAGTTAGAAGTTATATATCAGAAAACAGTTAATCGGGAGTCTTTCCCCGTGTCATTGCGAACCAGTGACCGACGTCACTGGTGTGGCAATCCGTTCTCTTGCAGAACAGATTGAATGATTCTGTATGATAGGCGAATCCGTTCTGTTTCAAGATTTCTGTTATTATTCTCCGCCGCTGGGGGATGCGGATTGCCACACCAGTCTGCGGACTGGTTCGCAATGACATTTATTATGAATCTTAATCTAAAACAAAAAAGAACCGCTCACACGGTTCTTTTCATTTTAAACATTTTTCAGTTCGTGTCATTGTCCAAACACCGATACAGCACCGCGTCCTTGTTGGGCTGGTGGCGCATCTGGTATTTCTCAGGGAAGGCCTTCAGCAGCTTGGTGAGCTTCACATAGCCGTAGGTGCGGGTGTCGAAATCCGGCAGGGCGCGCTTGAGGAAGTTGCCGGCGGTGGAGATGTTCACAAAGCCGTCGGCGTCCTGATACTTGTCCGAGGCCAGGTGCAGCAGGTTGTGGATCTCGTCGATGTCGGCGGTGTCGCTGGTCTCCTCCGGCTCTTCCGGCTCCTGCACTTCCACGGTCTCGGCGGCTTTGGCGGCCTTGGCAGAGGATTTCTTCTGGCTCTTTTTCTTCTTTTTCTTGGGCTCCTCCAGATTTTCCAGAAACACGAAGGCGTCGCAGCTGTTGCGGAAGGGCTCCGGGGTCTTCTTTTCGCCCACGCCCATAACGTAGACGCCGGACTCGTGCAGATGGATGGCCAGCGGGGTGAAATCGCTGTCGCTGGAGACGATGACGAAGGCGTCATAGATGCCCCGGTGCAGCAGATTCATGGTGTCGATGACCAGGGCCATATCGGTGGCGTTCTTGCCGCTGACGTAGTCAAACTGTTGCTCCGCCTTGATGGCGAGACGCTTGAGTTCACCCTCCCAGTTTTTCAGGGAGTCCTTTCTCCAGTTTCCGTAGGCGCGCTTGACCACGATGCGTCCGTGGGTGGAAATCTCACGGATCACCGCCTCGATCTTCGAGGGCTGGGTGTTGTCCGCGTCAATCAAAAGCGCGATGCTTTGTAAATCGTCCATAGGTTCTCCTTTTATTAAATAGTATCCTGTGCTGCCCGCTCCAGTCCAAGCCGAACCTGCTCCAAAATGGCCTCGTAAGAATCCCCGGGGTTTGCCTCATAGAGCTTCTCGCCGTCGATGTACAGGCTGGGCACATACCAGTAGTCCGAATAGGGGAGGGCGGCCTCTCTGTCCCGGTTTTCGTCGATCCAGCGGACCGGCACCCGGGCAAATCTTTCGTCCTCAGACTGCAATGCCTCCACCGCCCGCTTTGCCATCAGGCAGTAGGGGCAGCCGCGCATTACCAAAATCGTAAGTGTCTTCATGTCTCTTTCCTCTGTAAATGGAACACGGCACAGCGGGGAGCCGTGCCGTGTGTAAACTTCTCAGCCTTTGCCTCTGCGTCTGCCGCGGCTGCGGTCACTGTAGAGACGGTTTCCGGCCATGCGCTTGTCAGACTCCTGCATGAAATGCTTGAGCTGATCCTCGAAGTTGGCGTCCCCGGTGTTGCCGTAGACCATACCCTGGGGCGTGCTGATCTCCCGGCGGGGCTGGGCCTGCTGCTGGGGTCTGGGGGAACGGTGCTCCCGCTGGGGAGCGGGCTGGGTCGGCTGGGCCTGCTTGATGGAGAGATTGATCTTTCCCTCCGGGGTGATGGCGAGCACCTTCACCTTCACAGGATCTCCGACCTTCAAAAAGTCGTTCACATCGGCCACATACTGGGATGCAATCTCAGAGATATGCACCAGCCCGCTGCGGCGTTCGGGCAGATTGACAAAGGCGCCGAATTTGGCGATGCTGCTGACGGTTCCTTCCAGAATGGCTCCAACTTCGATAACTGGCATATTGCGCTGCTCCTTGTTCTCTCTATATCAAAATGCGCTTAGTGGTTGGTATCGTAAAAGACCTTATCGCCGGCTTTGACCAGGCCCAGCTCCTCGCGGGCGGCCTGCTCCATCATCTCGGGGTCGTCGCTGTGCTCGATCTTGTAATCCAGAGCGGCGTTTTCCTCGATGGTTTTTGTGACCTCCTGCTTGAGCGTTTCGGTCTGCGCCTGCAGCTCGCGCAGTTCGTTTTTTGCGTGGATCAGTGTGACCGCGCCGAGGATCATCAAAACCAGGATCAGGATCACGATACCGATGGCTGGCCTGGTGAAACGCACCTTGTGGTTCTGCATGACGCGACTCCCTCCTTTTTCCCACGGCAGCTACGGGTAGATTCCTGATTATTGTAAACCACTTTTCAGGATTTGGAAAGAGTTTTTTGAAAAAAAGTTGAATTTTTTTTACAAAATCGTATACCGGACGGCCAATCGTGCGCCAAAATCCGGAAAATACCGGGAAAAGCCCGGGCCGCAGCCAGATTCCGTAGGCCAGAGCCCCCAGAAACACCACCGCCAGCGGCGCCGGCTGCAGTCTGCCGATGGGGGAGACCATCCCCAAAAGGAACAGCGCCCCCAGCGTCAGAGCGGCAAACAGTAGATCCGTGAGCCGGGGAAAAAATCGCCCCGGGAGCAGCTTTCGCAGGGCGCGGAGCAGATCGAAGATCCCCGCAAGGGTCAGTCCCAGAGCGAGACAGACCCCCAGCAGCCGCGCCTGGGCATCGATGGGAACGATCACCCGAAGAGTCTGCCGAAGAACCCGACGCGCTCCGGCTCGTCGGCGTAGACCAGCTCGGCAACTCTGCCGTCCACGCCCAGCTCACCGCTCTCGATGGCGAGCTTTCCCACATGGAGACCCTCGCCCCGGACCAGCAGCGTCCCTCTGCCGGTGCGGAGCTCCACTTCGTTTTCATCGAACCGGAGCACCTCCTCCACGCCGGTGACGGTGAGCTGCTCCCGCTCCGACAGCGTCACCTGATGGGGTTTTGATGGGGGTACTGCGGAGCGCTTTTCTTCATATGCCATTTTGATCATCCCTCCGTTTCCTGCATCAGCATATGCCGATCTCTGAATCGGAAGAACAAAAAACGCACCCGCCGAAGCGGGTGCGAAAGTGGGGCAGGGGTTATTCGGTGATGGTGATGCTGCGGATCTGCGGGATGGCGAAGAAGTTGCCGCCCAGGTTGAAGGCAGTCTGGAGATAGGTGCCGGGCTCCGTGGGAGCGTCCATGCCCGCATACAGGCCGCCGGCGGATTTCAGGCCGATGAAGCTGTACTTCACGGGCTGGTTCGGGAAAGCCTTGCCGTCATACCAGGTGACAGCGCCGAAGTCGTGACTGGCGACGTCCGCAGCGCTGACGGAGGTGGCGGTGTCGTTCCACACCAGGCTCACGCCGGAGATGCGCAGCTTGACCAGCAGCAGACCGAAGCCGAAGCCGGGATTGTAGTTGCGGTTCATGGCGACGGCGCAGACGGTGTACAGACCGGAGCGGTTGGGAACGCCGATGGCCATGGCCCAGTCGTCAGCGATGTCCGGGAAGTTTGCCATGGCGTCCAGCAGACCGTTGATGAACTCCGCGTCAAAGCCCGCGGCCTCCAGGGCGTTCTTGCCCAGCTCGGTGGAGGTGGCTTTTTCAATGACGGCGGACATGCCTCTCATGATGTCCAGGAACTGGCCGACGGTGACGCCCCGCTGCAGACGCTGGGTGAAGGTCTCGCCGCCGTTCACAAGGGCATAGGCGGGATCGATGAAGGTCATGGCCAGATCCCATGCGTCAGACTGGGGGAACTGCAGATAGACGGTGGGGTTCAGGCTGGCGGTGACGCCGGCGTACAGGGTCCAGATGGCGAAATCGTCATCGGGGTTGGTGGTGACGAAGTTCTCGGGCAGCGCCTCGTCGGGATAGATGCTGCCGCTCTTGACCGTGACGCTGACGTTGGCCTTATCGATGGTGATCTTGCCGTAGGCGGGAATGCCGAAGGTTCCGTAGGTTACGGAGATGTTCTGTTCCTCACCGGCGTGGAAATCCACAAGACCGGCCACGTCGCCGGGATAGCGCACGGTGAAGTCATCGGGGGAGACGTCCTCCGGCAGACCGGAGGCCTCCTTGTCCACAATGGCGTCGATGATGGCGGCCTTCAGCGCGTCCTGATCCTTGGTGTAGGTGACGGTGGCGCCCTCTTTCAGGGTGAGGGTTTCAAAGGCTGCGTTTGCGTTCATGCCCATGGTCAGCAGCGATGCGAACACCAGCACCGCCAGCAGCAGGGCAAGGGCGCGGAAAGATCTGGTTTTCGTCATTCTCATTTCCTCCTATTATTTAATTTAATAAGAACATTTTGCTAAGATTAATTTAACACAAGGAGGGAATAGTGTCAAAGAAAATGTGTCTTTCTCCATAAAAAACGGCACATTCCACAAAATGCCTCGGGAATATTTTTACATTTGCTCCTGCGATAAAATCGGTTTCTCAGCGTAGATTCGGATCCGGAAGCATTCAGTCGTGAAACAGAATGGAAGACCGCCCGGGAGCGGCTGTTTTTTCTGCGTTTTCGCACATTGACATTCAGACGCAATCATGCTAATTTGGACACAGGAAATTTTTGCTTATGGGAGGGCAAAATCATGGCAAAGAAGAAAACAATTCTCGATCTCTATAAGATGAAAGAAATCGGCGAGCAGGCGGTCTGGATGGTGCTCTATGACGCGTGCTTCGCCTCCTACGCCGAGGAAGCCGGCATGGACATGATCCTCTGCGGCGACTCCGTGGGCATGATCGTCTACGGCTATCCCGGAACCGTTCCTGTGACCATGGACGTCTCCATCGCCCACGCCCAGGCGGTGCGGAGAGGCGCCCCCAACACCTACCTGATCGGCGACATGCCCTTCGGCTCCTACCACATCAGCGCCGAGGACGCGGTGAAAAATGCGCTGCGTTTCTACAAGGAGGCGGACGTGGACGCCATCAAGCTGGAGGGCGGCGTGGCGGTTGCGGACAAGATCCGCGCCATCGTGAACGCCGGCATGGTGGTCTTCGGCCACATCGGTCTCACGCCCCAGTCCTCCGCAGCCATGGGCGGCTTCAAGGCCCAGGGCCGCACCGCCGGAGCCGCCAAGGCCATCATCGAGGACGCCATCGCGGTCTACGAGGCGGGCGCTCGCTGCCTGCTTTTGGAGGGCGTGCCGGAGGAGGTCTGCGCCTACGTGCACAAGATGCTCCCGATCCCGGTCTACGGCATCGGCGCCGGAGCCGACACCGACGGTCAGGTGCTGCTGGCCGCCGACGCGCTGGGCATGTACAAGAACTTCACTCCGAAGTTCGCCAAGAAATATTGCGACATCGCCGGGGTTGCCACCCAGGGCATGATCGACTACATCAAAGAGGTCAAAGAGGGCCAGTTCCCCATGCCGGAGCACAAGTACAAGTTCACCGGCGACCTGGACGAGCTGGACGCCCTGTTTGAAGAGATGAAGGACAAATTCAATCAGTAATATAAGGGAGACAGATTCATGGCTTATTTAACGGACATTGAGATCGCCCAGGCCTGCAAGATGCGCCCCATCGGAGAGATTGCCGAGATCGCCGGCGTCCCGGAGGAATATCTGGAGCAGTACGGCCGCCACAAGGCCAAGGTGGATAACCGCCTGCTGAAGGATCTGCAGGAGAAACCCAACGGCAAGCTGATCCTGGTCACCGCCATCACCCCCACCCCTGCGGGCGAGGGCAAGACCACCACCAGCGTGGGCCTCACCGACGGCCTGCGTAAGCTGGGGAAGAATGCAGTCGTTGCCCTGCGTGAGCCCAGCCTCGGCCCGGTCTTCGGCATCAAGGGCGGCGCTGCCGGCGGCGGCTATGCCCAGGTGGTGCCCATGGA
>CAMHPQ010000030.1 GCA_946187035.1 uncultured Clostridia bacterium
CCGCAGCAGAAAGTTTGCAGCCAGCGTCTCCCGATCCAGCACCTCGGCCTTAATTGCGCCGGTGATGGCCAGCAGCTCACCGACCTCCTGACTGTCAAATCTCGGCCAGAGGATGCCCGGGGTGTCCAGGAGCTCCAGCCCTTTGTCCACAGTGATCCACTGCTTGCCTCTGGTGACGCCGGGACGGTCTCCCGCAGCGGCAGCCTTGCGGCGTGCCACCTGATTGATGAAGGCGGATTTTCCAACATTGGGAATGCCCAGTACCATGACGCGCATTGGTCGCCCCACCTGCCCCTTGGCAGCGTAGGCGTCGAATTTATCCTTCAAAACCGCGCGCACGCCGTCGGCAAAGCCCTTGACGCCCTTACCGCTGCGGCTGTCGGTCTCCAGCACATATATCCCCTGGTTCCGGAACGCTTTCCTCCACTGGGCCGTCCACTTGGGATCCGCCAGATCCACGCGGTTCAGGATCACGATTCTGGGCTTGTCACCGGCCAGGCGGTCGATGTCCGGGTTCCGGCTGGCCATGGGAATGCGGGCATCGAGGATCTCACAGACCGCGTCCACCTGACGCATCTGTTCCTCGATCATCCGCTGAGCCTTGGTCATATGGCCGGGAAACCACTGGATATTCAGTTTTTCAAAATTCTGTTCCATAGTTTAATAGGGATTCTTCGCGTTCCACTCCATATTCTTGATGGGGAACACGGTGCAGTAAACTCTGCCCATGACATAGCGGGTATCCACGCAGCCAAGGGTCGCATAACGGCTGTCAGTGGAAGCATTGCGGTTATCGCCCATGACGAAGATGCTGCCCTCCGGCACGGTCACAGGCCCTTCAAAGTTCTCAGGATCAAAGGTCAGCTCGTTGACGTAGTCTTCCTTCAAGGCCACGTTGTCCACATAGACGATGCCGGTGTCGAAATCAATGTCGATCTTCTGGCCGCCCACGGCGATGACCCGCTTGACGATGGGATCATTCATAAAGGCGTCCTTGCGCAGCACAACAATGTCGCCCTGCTTCGGTGTATAGAAGAGATTGGAGATAATGATTTTATCCCCGTCGTTCAGCGTGGGATACATGCTGTTGCCATCCACATTCACCATGCGCGCCAGAAAGACAAAGATCAGCACACAGGCGATCAGTGCAGCCAGCACGCTCTGAATCCAATCATAAATTTCCGCGCGGGAGGACTGCACGTTCTTCTCCTGCTCCATAAAAAACACCTCGGTTTCTAAAGCTCAATAGAGTTATTATACACGAATCCATGTCGAAATCGCAATAAGAAAATCAAATTTTCCCATAAAAGCCGAAAAAAGAGGCGAAACGCCTCTTTTTTCGCTTTTGGTACCGCTCAGATGAGCTCCTTGACCTTGGCCTTCTTGCCCACGCGGTCACGCAGGTAGTACAGCTTCGCTCTGCGAACCTTGCCGCGGCGAACCGTATCCACGGACACGATGGTGGGAGAGTGAACAGGGAAAACCTTCTCACAGCCAACGCCGTAGGAGATGCGGCGCACGGTGATCGTCTCGTTGATGCCGCCGTGCTTCTTGGCGATGATGGTGCCCTCGAACGCCTGGTTGCGCTCGCGGTTGCCTTCTTTGACGCGGACGGTGACACGCACGGTGTCGCCCACGCGCATGGCCGGCAGCTCAGGCTTCATGTACTGCTCGGTCAGGGTTTTGATGAGATCCATAAGAAATCCTTCCTTTGTTGCGACGTTCTTACCGGAGGGCTTCGCCGAGCCTCGGCAGCGGACCGCCGTGATGGTGCAGATCTGCTCTGCACAAGCCATGATAGTTTACCATAAAGTTTTTGCGGATGCAAGTACTTTTTTTATTATTTTTGGATTCTTCGATAGAGCACCAGCGAGACCATCAGCGAAATGCCGTCCACCATGGGCTGCACCCACATGAGGCCGTAGAGCGGCAGAAGCGCATCCATCAGAAGCAGAAGCGGAATGTCAAGCACGCCTTTTCGGAGAATGGAGCAGATCAGCGACTCCTTTGCCCGACCCATGGCCTGGAACTGAATGATCATGGGATAGCAGACGCTCATCAGCGGCATGGCCGTCACCATTCTTCTGAGGAAAGACGCGGCATATTGAATGGTGGTCTGATCCTGGATAAAGAGTCCCGCCAGCTGCGGCGCCAGAAGCTCAAACAGCACAAGGCAAAACAGCGAGAACCCAAGTGAGATTCCGACGCCGAGGCGGAATACACCCCTTCGACGCGTTTCGTTTCCAGCGGAGTGCGTATAGGCCAGAAGCGGCAGGATTCCGCTGGAGACACCGATGGAGAAATACAGCGGAAGTTGATCGATTTTCTTCGTGATGCCCAGCGCAGCCACTGCCTCTGTCGGATAGTGCGAGACAAACTTTGCCTGGGCGGAGACCGCCACCACCGTCAAGCCCAGCTGCAGCGCCGAGGGAAAGCCGATTTTCAGGATGGGCTTCAGATGTTCTTTCGTATATCGAAGCAAGGATGGCTGCAAACGAAGAACCGTGCCGTCCCGATCACGGAGAATCACGATCAGGAAATAGATCAAGCTTGCACAATTGGAAATTGCCGTTGCAATACCGGCGCCGGCTGCTCCCAATCCGCCGAATCCGGGCAGGATCAGAAGCGGGTCCAGGACGATGTTCAGCATGCCGCCCATGGAAAGACCGAAGGAGGCCTTGGCGGCTCTCCCCTCGGCGCGGATCAGATTTGCCAGCAGAACGCTCAGCAATGTGGGCAATCCGCCAAACAGGATGACCCATCGCGCATAGGCAAACGCTGCGAAAATGGTCGCGTCTGTCGCCCCGGAAACCCGGAGAATCGGAGCAGAAAACAGAGCGAAAATCCCCACGTAGACTGCCGCGGTAATTGCGCCGAACCAGAAGGATACTGCGCTGATCTGCCCTGCCTTCTGGGCGTCATGTCTGCCCAGCGCTCTCGACAGCGCGCTGGCGCCGCCGACGCCAAAAAGATTGGAGAGAGCCGTCACCATCAGAAACGCCGGATAAGCAACTGTCACCGCTGCGGTCTGCACCGGGTCATTCAGCAGACCGACAAAGTAGGTGTCCGCCAGCTGATAGACCAGCGCGATCATCTGACTGATGACAGCAGGAATGATCTGCCGGCGCACAGCTTGCGGCACCGGCAGATTCTCAAAGATTTCAATTCGTTCCTCGGCGGTCATTCAGCGGAACACTTCCCCGTTCTCAAAATAGACCTCCTGCCGTGTGAATGCGGCAAAGTCCGGCGCCAGCTCCGGCTTCAGCTGCCGCAGCGCCGCGATCAGATGGTCCGGGTTCAACGTGGGCTCCTGGGCGGAAATCATCGCTTCGAGCTCCACATGGCGCTCTCCTGCAGTAGCATTCAGCGTCTGGATCGCGGGCACGATGTCCGTCTGCCCCTCTCCCCGCTTGGTTTTTCGGGTGATGACGATGCTGTCCTGGGCATAAAACGCATTCAGTCCGGCAGCCATCTCCTCCAGATTCCGGTCATCATACTCCAGTCTGGCTGTGACGCGGAGCCATTTGAGGAACTTGGACTTGTTTTCCATAGGATAGGCCTCGTGGATCACGATGCCCTCCGGCATGACGGAAGTCAGTCGCTCAGGAAGCTGCGTGAGATCCACATCTTCTCTCAGCTGAAAATCCATCAGCTCACAGACACTGGAAACGCCCACGGACAGGGGCAGCAGAATCGAGATCTGCGCATGGGGATTAAATCCCTCAGAATATTTCAGCGGATATTCCGCCCGGAGAAAGGCGCGCTGCATGGTGCGCATCAAATCCAGATGGCTCAGCCAGATGGCCCGCCCGGTCTTGGAAAACCGCATTCTCAATTTCTCAGGCATCACAGCAGCCTCCCTTCGTCATCAGCTTCAGCGCCCCGCAGGCAGTGCACTGCTTCCGGCAATCCGGGGAGAGCACCGCCTTATAGGCCTGGTCACGCTCGTGGCGCAGGTGCCGTCGGGTGACGCCCATGTCGATGACCTCCCAGGGCATGATCTCCTCCGCCCCGCGCTCTCGGCAGGCGTAAAAATAGGGATCCACACCGCAGTCCTTGAAAGCATTCATCCATCGCTCAAAGGAGAAATAGTCACCCCAGGCCTCCAGATTGCCGCCGTGGCGCCAGACATGCTCGATGACATCCGCAATTCTGCGGTCTCCTCTGGAGAGCACCGCCTCCACGAAGCTGGTATCCGGATCGTGCCAGTTATAGGTGACATTCCGGGCGCGGATGTTCTCCCGCAGCAGATTCACCTTTCGCTGATACTCCGCCATGGTCACCTGCGCCTCCCACTGGAAGGGACTGTGGGGCTTCGGCACAAAGCAAGAGGTGGAGACCGTGATGCGGACGCCGCGGTTTTTGAATTTGGCGTACTGCCGCCAGCAGTGGAGAACGCGGTTGGCCAGCTCCGCAATGCCGAGAACATCCTCGTCCGTCTCAGTGGGCAGGCCCAACATGAAATAGAGCTTCACGCCGTTCCAGCCGCCCTCAAAGGCCACGCGGCAGGAGTTTAAGAGATCTTCTTCCGTCACATTCTTGTTGATGGCGTCCCGGAGCCGCTGGGTTCCGGCCTCGGGCGCGAAGGTCAGACCGCCCTTGCGAACCTTCTGCAGACGGCTCATGATATCCATGGAGAAGTTGTCTGCGCGAAGACTGGGAAGCGACAGACTGATGCTGCGAGGCTCGCAGTATTCCAGCATACCGTCGCAGAGATCGGACAAGGGCCGATAGTCGCTGCTGGAGAGGCTGAGAAGCGTCGCCTCCTGATAGCCGGTACTTTTCAGGGCTTCAATCCCCTGCTTGATCAGGGTCTCTGTTTTTCTGGGACGCACCGGGCGATAGACATAGCCCGCCTGACAGAATCGACACCCGCGAATGCAGCCGCGAAACAGCTCCACATTCACGCGGTCATGGACAATCTCAGTAGAGGGCACGATGGGATGGGTGGGAAACGGACAGGCGTCCAGATCCTCGATGATCCGCTTCGTCACCCGCGCAGGGGCGTTGTGGGTCGTATGAACCGTTTTGATGGTGCCGTCATCGTTGTACTCCGGTTCATAAAAGGCGGGCACATAGATGCCCTGAATCTGGGCTGCAGCCTCCAAAAACTGCGTCTTGCTCCAACCGGACTTCTGCGCATGACGGAAGAGCTCCAGAAGCTCGCAGTCCACCTCTTCCCCCTCGCCCACGACCATAAGATCGAAGAAGGGCGCCATGGGCTCCGGATTGCAGCAGCTGGTGCCGCCGGCAAACACCAGAGGCGTCAAGTCCGGACGGTCAGCGCTTCGGAGCGGAATTCCGGCAAGATCCAGCATGTTCAGCACTGCCGGATAGGCCATCTCGTAGCCCACAGAAAAGCCAAGCACATCAAACTCCGACACCGGATCGCCGCTCTCCAAAGCATAGAGCGGTATTCCGGCTTTCCGCATTTCCGCGTCCATGTCTCCCCAGGGGGCAAACACGCGCTCGCACCAGACGCCGGGCATGCGATTGATCACATCATATAAAATCCGCATGCCGATGTTGGACATACCGATCTCATAGACGTCCGGAAAGCAGAAAGCCATCCGCAAGTCCACGTCCGCTTTGTCTTTTATGATCTGCTGGTATTCCCCGCCCACATAGCGCGCCGGCTTTAGGACTCTGGGGAGAATACGCTCCAATCTTGCATCCATATATGAAAACTCCGTTTCGGTTGATTTGCTCTATTTTACAACAATTCCATTCGCTTGGCAAGCCAGCACCGTGAGCCAGGCTGCAAAAACCGCAAGGGTGATCCCATATCCCGAAGCCGCCGCATAGATCCCGCTGCACAGCAGGGTGACGCAGAGCAGCGTGCGCAGCAAATTACAGAGAACAGTGGCAGAAACATCACCAAACAAATGTGAGCAGACGGCCCATAACGCCCGTCCGCCATCCAAAGGCCGTGCTGGAAGCAGATTCAGAAGCGACAGAAACAAACTGATCTCGCCCAGAAGCGGCCAGTGCGTGCGTGTCAGAAGCCAGAGCAGCAAGCCTGATGCAGGCCCGGACAGCGCTGCCAGCAGCTCCGCATTCCATGCAGATAGCGGTTCACACTTCAAAACCGGTCCGGTCATGGTGATGGTGAGCCCGTAAATCCGCACACCCAGAATTCGGAGCATCAGCCAATGCCCCAGCTCGTGCACTGTCACCGCAAGAATCAGGGCGGCAAGCTCTTCAGGATGTAATGCAAAAACCAAAACGCCCAGCAGCAGCGCGGCGCCGGGCTGGAAATCCATTCGTTTCAAGCTGTCAAATAAAACTCCGGATTCAGATAAACGCCATTGTGAATCAGTTCAAAATGCAGATGCGGTCCCGTGACATGACCGGATGCGCCCACCAACGCGATGGGCTGACCCATTTCGACTGTCTCCCCTTCCTTTACCAGCAGCGTACTGCAGTGTCCATAGAGCGTGACAAATCCATCGCCATGGTCCAACATCACGTAGTTTCCGTACCCCTCGTCTTCTCCTGCCGCCAAAACAGTCCCGTCGGCAAACGCCAGAATCTCAGCCCCGGCGTCTGCGGCAAAATCCGTACCATAGTGGAACTTCACCACATCATCGATGGGGTGCATCCGGAAGCCGAAGCCCGACGAGGTGCACAATGCGACCGGAGAAACGGTTTCAAATGGAAGCGGCAGCAATTCATAGCTCACATTTTCCGGCAGATCATAGCCAGAGAACTCTGACTGGCGCTCCAGAAAGACCGCTTTCGCTGTCTCTGCCGCCTGGAGTCTGGGATCGGGCTCCGGAGTCGGCGTCGGATTCGGCAATTTCGAGGTGGGAAGCTCTGAAAAATAGTCATGATGTAAGCTTTCCAGGAACGAGTTCGTCTGTTCCAGGGGCGACACTGTGCGGTTCAAAGTTCCTACAGGTTCTTTTTCTTCCGCCGGAAGCAGAGCGCGGATTTCGGAAAAATCATCGTCCCGATCCAGCACAGGCAGGATCGTGTCCCGTACAGCTGCGGCGGACGCAGGGGAAAGGATTTTCAGACCGGTCAGCGCAACAAACAGCACCGCGCAGACAAAAAAACGAATCGTTCGCTTCATGGCATCGGCTCCTTCTGATCGTGATACAGGAGTCTATGCCGGAAACGAACGAATCATGCCTGTGCAATTGGAATCTCAATGATATCAAGGCCGCGGCGCATGGCGTAAAGCATGGTGTTCATGGTTCCGCCCTTCTCACCGCTGTATGCCGCAATCAGGACGTTTGCGTGATCTACCATGTAGCGGTTTCTTCGCATCATGCAGTCTCGCGTATAATGCTGCTGCACCAGCGTTTGATAATCACAGCGCCGCAGCAGCTCCAGATACCTGCCGCGAAGCTGGCTGCGCCATCGATCTGCCTGGCCCTCGTAGGGAATCGCGGCCTCCACGCTGATCTCCGGGTGTTTCTCCCGAAGCTTCAGGACAGCCTCCAGAAAATAGAGGTCACAGCCGCTGGCCATGCCGCAGATAAAATGACGGACGCCCTCTGCGTAGACGCACTCCGCCGCGTCATAGAGGGTCTGCTTCAATTGTAAACAGCGCGCATCCTGCTCGTCGCTGCCCCAGGGGAGCTTCGTCTCCCGATGTCCGGTAAAACAGCAGCTTTTGCGGGTATTGGGCACAGCAGTCCCCCCTTTCAAGTTGATCTCTTGGCGGCCTCGTTGGTCTGGCGGTTTAAGAGAACAATGGCTCCCAGAACCAAAGCCAGTCCCAGAAGGCTCCAGACCGTCAGCTTCTCATGGTATACGAAAATACCGAGCAAAGTCGCCACCATGGGCTCCACAGAGGCAAGAACAGAGGCCTTGCCATTTTCCAGTCCTGTGAGCGAATACGTGTAGAGCAAATACGGCAGATAGCAGGTGACAGCAGAGGCCAGCAGGCAAAACAGCGCGTTGCCCCAGCTGGCGGTGAATGCCGACACATAGACGCCGGGATCGGAGATCAGGCAGGCGCCGAGTCCGGCCAGCAGACAGGAATAAAAGTTCACCGTGTTGCTGCTGTATCCCCGCAGAAGCGCATACCGGGCAAAAATGCTGTAAAGAGCATAGCCAAGTCCGCTGCCCAATCCGAAAAGCAGGCTTGTCAGGGTGATGCGGGTGTCGCCGCCCATGATGCCGGACACAAGGCAGCAGCCTGCAAAAGCCATTATTAGCGCCGCAATCTTCGTTCCGGTGATCTTCTCATGAAAAAGCAGCGCCGACAGTAACATGACGATGCTGGGTGCGGTGTAAAGCAGAATCGCCGCAGCCGAGAGGCTCATGAGATTGATGGCGTGGAAATAGCAGAAGGTGAAAAACAGCAGACTGCATACGCCGCTGCCGAAAAAGCACCAGAAGTCTTTCAGTCGAATCTGAAACTGACCAGGATCCGTAAGCAAAATCGTCAGACCAAAAAACACCGCAGAGAGCAGGCAGCGCACCAGAATTGCTCCGGTGGAATCGATGCCGATGGTGCCGAGCGTCCGCGTAAAGAGTCCCATGGTTCCCCACAGAGAGCCGGCAGTCAAAACGGCAAGGATATGTTTTTTCATAAAATGCCCTCCAAACAGGCGTTTTTCGTCGAAAAATACGAGATAATATAACAAATGGTAATATTCATGCAAAAGATCCCGGCATATGCAGTTTCATTTGCGCAATTTCAAACGAAAGCTGTTCTGTGCAGAATTTGCACAGTAACTTTTTCCTTCAGAAAAACCGAGGAATCAAGGGAAAAATCTCCGGAAAAAGCTGTATTTTCCGTAACAAAAGAGTTTCACAAAGTTACCATAATTCTTTTACATGGATATTTACCGGAGAGTTATCAACAGTTTCCACCGATTTTTCAACAGCCATAAAAACATTGATATATCAATATTTTTTGAAAACACTGGAGTTTTTTCCCAAGCTTCAAATGGATTTTTGTTTCTATTTTTCCTTCGATTTGGTTTTCATAATTACAAAAAATATGCAAAACCGGCTTTCCAAAAAAATACTTGACAAAAGAACTGCAGGATTTTATCCCGGCCAGACCGCGCCCAGAAGACCACTGTCCGCGAAGGACACATAGTCCTCCCCCGCAACGATGATATGATCCGACAAAGTGATGCCCACATAGCGCAGCGCCTGCCGGATGGTTTCCGTGGTGCGCTCATCGGCGCGAGAGGGCAGCGCAATACCGTCCACATGATTGTGGCTGAGGATCACAGATGCCGCGTTCCTGCGCAGAGCTGTTTCTACGATCGTGCGAATGGACACATGGGCCTCATCCAGCGTTCCGCGCCCAATCTCCTCGCAAGCGATCAACTCCCGCTTACCGTCCAGAGAGATCAGATACACAATCTCATCTCTGGCGTGCCGATAGCGCGGCACCAGAAGCCGGCCTGCGTCATCGCTGCTCAGGATCTTCTGTACATCTCCGGCCCTTGACATATGATACCGGCGATCCAGCGCGGGAATGAGCTTGATCAAAGCCGCAGCGTTCTCGCCGATGCCGCTCACACGCTCAAGCTCCTCACGGGATGCCTCAAACACTGCAGAGAGCGTGCCGAAGTGTTCCAGCAGAGCATGGGCAATGGTGTTGGTCTCCCGACGCGGGATGGCAAAGGTCAACAGCAGCTCCAAAACGTGAACATCGGGAAACCCGTCCAGACCTCCCCGCCAGAACCGTTCCCGCAGCCGTTCCCGCGCGCCGTCATGGCTGCTCATAGGGATATTCCTCACTGAGATCCAAATTGGCCCATGCGTTCAGATCGCTTCCGGCAGTGATCCCCTTCTGATACTCATAGTAAGCCTGGCAGCCGATCATGGCCGCATTGTCACCGCAGAGCTTCAACGGCGGCACGTAGAGCTCCACGCCCTCCCTGGCACAGGCGTTTTCAAAGTCACCACGGATTCTGGAGTTGGCAGCGACGCCGCCTGCCACAGCCAGCTTTCCGTACCCCAGCGCGCGCACCGCGTCCATAGCTCTGGGCACCAGACTGTCGCTGACCGCGCGACAGAAGCTGGCAGCCAGGGATGCGCGGTCCAGTGGCTCGTTCTTCTGCTCGGCGTTGTGGGCCAGATTGATGACGGCGGTTTTGAGACCGGAGAAGCTCATGTCATAAGGATGTCCGTCCACATGGCCGATGGGCAGGGCGTATCTCTGATCGTCGCCGCCCTTGGACAGATCATCGATGGGCTTTCCGCCGGGATACGGGAGCCCCAGCACGCGGGCGGTCTTGTCAAAGCACTCCCCTGCCGCGTCATCCCGGGTGGCGCCAAGGATGTGCATATCCGTGTAATCCCGCACGTCTACGATCAGCGTATTGCCGCCGGAAATGGCGAGACACACGAAGGGCGGCTCCAGCTCCGGATAGGCGATGTAATTGGCCGCGATGTGGCCGCGGATATGGTGCACCGGAATCAGCGGAACCCCCAGTGCCATGGCGGCGGACTTGGCAAAATTCACGCCAACCAGCAGCGCGCCGATGAGACCCGGAGCGCACGTGACCGCCACGGCATCGATGTCGCTGCGTGTCAAACCGGTCTCTTCCAGAGCGCGGTCAGCCAACTGAGAAATGACCTCCACGTGGCTCCTGGAGGCGATCTCCGGCACGACGCCGCCGTAGACCGCATGAAGCGCGGCCTGTGAGAAGATTTGATCGGTCAGCACCTCCCGGCCGTCGCGCACCAGCGCCACGGCGGTCTCATCGCAGGAGGATTCAATGGCGAGAATGATCATGTCAGTCTAATTCCTTCCAATAATATGTCATCAGGATTGCGTCCTCTTTCGGACGTTCATAATAGCCCTTGCGGCGTCCCACCGTCTCGAAACCGTGGGATGCATAGAGGTTGATAGCGGGCTCGTTGCTGGCTCGCACCTCTAAAGTGGCAAACAGCAACTCCAATTCCTCAGAAAGTTGGAGCATGGCCTTCACCAGCGCAGCGCCGATGCCGTTTCGCCGATAATCGGGATGCACAGCCACATTGCCGATATAACCCTCATCCATCACGTGGAGCAGATTGATATAACCGAGGATGGTCTCCCCCTGCACCGCCAGCAGGAATTCATGGCGGTCATCGGGCAGGAACCATTCCAGGGTCGAGCGCTTCCAGGGAACGGAAAAGCAGAGCGTTTCCAGCCGCTCCAGGGCGTCCAGATCAGCCTCACAGGCATTACGGATCGTGTATTCCATCAATGCGCCTCCGCCCAGCTGCGACCGATCTTCGCATCAACCAGAAGGGGCACGCTGTAAGAGACCACGTTTTCCATTTCCTCTTTCAGAAGGGCTTTCACCGTTTCGGCCTCAGACTCCGGGCACTCGACAATCAGCTCATCGTGCACCTGCAGCAGGAGCCTCGCCTCCAGCCGCTCCGATTCGATTCGGTTGGCTACCCGCACCATAGCAAGCTTGATGATGTCCGCGGCAGTGCCCTGAATGGGCATGTTCAGCGCCACCCGCTCGCCGAAGCTGCGCATGTTGAAGTTGCTGCTTTTGAGCTCCGGCAAATCCCGCCGGCGTCCAAACAGCGTCGTCACATAGCCGTCGGCTTTCGCCTGCTCCTTGATGCGGTTCATATACTCCCGCACGCCGTGATATTTGGCAAAATAGTTCTCCATATAGGCCTTGGCCTCGTTCTGGAACACGCCGATATCCTGGGCCAGCGAAAAGGCGGAGATGCCATAGACGATACCGAAGTTCACCGCCTTGGCTCTGGAGCGCATGAGGCTCGTGACCTCCGGAAGGGGCACGTTGAACACCTGAGACGCCGTGACTGCGTGGATGTCCTCGCCGGTTTTGAAAGCGTCAATCATGGTCTCATCGCCGGAAATATGGGCCAGGAGCCGCAGTTCGATTTGACTGTAATCCGCGTCCACCAGCACCTTCCCCGGCTCCGGCACGAACATTTTCCGGATCTCCGCCCCCTGGGGACGGCGGATGGGAATGTTCTGGAGATTCGGCTCTGTGGAGCTGAGCCGGCCTGTGGCGGTGACGGTCATCTGGAAGCTGGTGTGGATGCGGCCATCCTCGGAGATTTCCTTCAAAAGGCCCTCTGCATAGGTGCTCTTCAGCTTGGTGAGTACGCGGTAGTCCAAAATCTCCTCAATGATCGGGTGCTTGCCGCGGAGCTTGTCCAGCACATCCGCGTTGGTGCTCCAGCCGGTCTTGGTTTTCTTTCCGGCGGGCAGCATCAAAACCTCGAACAGCACGTGGCCCAGTTGCTTGGGAGACTGGATGTTAAATTCCTCTCCCGCATAGCTCCAGATACTCTGCTGCAGCCGCTCAATCTCATCGGTCAGGCTGTCGCCGAAAGCCACCAGCGCCTGGCGATCCACCAGAAAGCCTGCCAATTCCATTCTAGCCAGTACCGGGCAGAGCGGCAGCTCAATTTCATAGTAGAGCTTCGTCATGCCCAGAGCTTCCAGCTTCTTCTCCATGGATTCGTGGAGGCATGCCAGAGACGCCGCCAGACTCAACTGCTCGCCAATGATGGCTGCATCATCCGCTGCGGACTCGTCCAGAAGGGACATCTGGTCTTCGCCGGACTCCGGTCTCCAAGGCTCAAAGCCGCAATACTTCACGCAGAGACTGCGAATCTCATAGCTCCCCGCGGTGGCGTCCAGCAGATAGGCGGCAAGCGCCGTATCGAAAACCCACCCCTCCGGTTCCACGCCCAGAGTGAGCATGGTCTTCTGGATGTTCTTGATGTTGTGGCCGATCTTTTTGATGGCGGGATCAAACAGCAGTCTCAATGCTGCATCATAATCCCCGGTAAAGTCATCACGGCGTAGGAAGTAACCAACCGCGTTGTCGCCCTGATCCATCTGGATGGCGACCATGTCCAGCTCCGGCTGGCACCAGTAACAGGCTGGATTGCCGCTCTCTTTCAGCGAGTTGGAGGCCTCCGCAGCATCGGACTCGTTCTGAATCAGAACCGAGGTGACTTCCCCCGTAAACTGCTCCGGCTGGGCGGATTCCTCATTGGGCTTCAAGCCCCACTGCTCAATAAACTTGGAAAAGCCCAGACGCAGGAACAGGTCATAGAGCACCGGCTGAAAATTCCGGTTCCAGATTGCCTCGTCCGGAGAAAACTCGATGGGCGCATCCGTGTGAATGGTGGCGAGGTCGAAGCTCAGGAATGCGCTTTCTTTTCCCTCAATCAGTTTTTTCTTCACGCCGGGCTTCACATCCAACGTCTCCGGATCCTGATAGATCGCATCCAAGGTGTGGAATCGCGCCAGCAGATCCTTGGCGGTCTTCTCTCCGATACCAGGGACACCGGGGATGTTGTCCGAGGCGTCGCCCATGAGGGCCTTCAGATCGATCATCCGGATGGGGTCGAAGCCATACTCTTCCTGAAACACGGAAGGCGAATAATCGATGGTCTCGGTCTTGCCCATGCGGCTCTTCACATGGCAGACGTGGGTCTGATCCGTAATCAGCTGGAAGCTGTCCTTGTCTCCGGTGACGACGGTGCACTGCCAGCCTGCGCCCTCGCAGATTCTGGAAACCGTGCCCAGCAGATCGTCGGCCTCCCAGCCCTCCAGCTCCAGGCGGCGGATGCCCATGGCATCCAGAACCTCTTTCAGAATCGGCATCTGCACCGCCAGATCCTCCGGCATGGGTTTTCTTTGTGCCTTATATCCGGCATACTGCTTATGGCGGAAGGTGGGCGCTTTCAGGTCGAAGGCCACGCACAGGGCCTCCGGCTTTTCCAGATCCAGCATTCGACGGAGAATCGTGAGAAAGCCGTAGACCGCGTTGGTGGGCGTACCGTCCGGCGCATTCAGCATCCTAATGCCAAAATAGGCCCGGTTGACGATGCTGTTGCCGTCTAGAATCATTAACTTCATGGTGGTTCAGCTCCTCTCGCCGCGCAGCTCGATGATCTGGTCGCGGAGGATGGCGGCATACTCGTACTCCAGCATCTGGGCCGCCTTCTTCATTTCCTTCTCCAGCCGCTCGATTTCAGCCTTCCGCTCGTGGGCGGTCATCTTGACGCCGTCCTTGCGCATAGCGTCCGTCACCTCGCCGGAGATCTCTATCATTTCATGGATATTCTTTACAATGGTTTTCGGGACAATGCCGTGAGCCTTGTTATAAGCCTGCTGCTTTTCTCTGCGGCGATTGGTCTCCGTGATGGCGGCGCGCATGGCCGGGGTGATCTTGTCGGCGTACATGATGACCCGGCCCTCGGCGTTTCTGGCGGCGCGGCCCACGGTCTGGATCAGGCTGGTCTCGCTTCGGAGAAAGCCCTCCTTGTCCGCGTCCAGAATGGCCACCAGAGACACCTCCGGCAGATCCAGACCCTCGCGCAGCAGGTTGATGCCGATGAGCACATCGAATGCGCCCATGCGCAGGTCGCGAATGATCTCGATACGCTCCAGGGCGCTGATGTCGTGGTGCATGTAGCGGCACTTGATTCCGGCATTGGCGAGGTATTCCGTCAAATCCTCCGCCATCCGCTTGGTGAGCGTTGTCACCAGAGTCCGCTGGCCCTTTTCCACGCGGGTATTGATCTCGCCGATCAGGTCGTCGATCTGGCCCTCCACCGGGCGCACCTCGATCTCCGGATCCAGCAGGCCCGTGGGACGGATGATCTGTTCGGCAATCTGGCCTGCCCGCTCCCGCTCGAAGTCGCCGGGGGTGGCGGAGACGTAGACCGCCTGCTTGATCCGATCCTGAAACTCCTCGAACTTCAATGGCCGGTTGTCAAAGGCCGACGGCAGCCGGAAGCCGTATTCCACCAGGGTCTCTTTTCTGGCCCGATCTCCCCGGTACATGGCCCTTACTTGCGGGAGTGTAACATGGCTTTCATCCACAAACAGGATAAAGTCCTCCGGGAAATAGTCCAGAAGCGTCATGGGCGCGCTGCCGGGCTTACGATCAGAGATGATCCGGGAATAGTTCTCGATGCCGGAGCAGTAGCCCAGCTCCTGCATCATTTCGATGTCGTACTCCGTCCGCTGGCGGATACGCTGGGCCTCCAGCAGCTTGCCGTTGGCGGTGAACCAGGCCTCCCGCTCGTCGCACTCTCTGCGGATTTCCTCAATGGCCCGAGCCATCTTGTCCTTGGTGGTGACATAGTGAGAGGCGGGATAGATCGCCACATGGTTCAGCGTCCGGATGGGCGCGCCGGTGACGATGTTGATATCAGAGATTCGGTCCACCTCGTCGCCGAAGAACTCAACTCTCACAGCGTGATCCGAAGAATAGGCAGGAAAAATGTCAATGGTGTCACCCCGGACGCGGAACATGTTGCGCTCGAAGGCGATGTCGTTGCGCTCATAGCGAATGTCGATCAGCTTGCGCATGAGCTCGTCCGGGTCACGACGCTGGCCGGGTCTGAGAGAAATGACCATGTTGGCGTAGTCAATGGGGTCGCCCAGACCGTAGATGCAGCTGACCGACGCCACCACGATCACGTCTCTCCGCTCAAAAAGACTGGAGGTGGCGCTGTGGCGCAGACGCTCAATTTCATCGTTGATGGAGGCGTCCTTCTCGATGAAGGTATCCGTGTGCGGAATATATGCCTCCGGTTGGTAGTAGTCGTAATAGCTGACAAAATACTCCACGGCGTTCTCCGGGAAAAACTCCCGAAACTCCGCGCAGAGCTGAGCGGCCAGGGTCTTGTTGTGCGCCAGCACCAGCGTGGGCCGCTGGAGACGCTCGATGACCTTCGCCATGGTATAGGTCTTGCCGGAGCCGGTGACACCTAATAATACCTGCTCCTCGATGCCGGCCTCCAAGCCCGCGGCAAGGGCGTCAATGGCCTCCGGCTGATCACCGGAGGGCTGATAATCCGAGACCACATGCAGCTTTGGCAAAGCCCATTCCCCCTTTTAGATGCATAATAAATTATTTTAACACCCTGCACAAAAAATTACAAGTCAAATCCGGAATTCCGCGCATTGTCGCAATTGAAATCTCCGGAGATTCTACGCTATAATAAATATGTGAAATGATAAACAGAAAGGATGCTACGTGATGTTCAAAGACTCCTCATACTCCGGAATGGACTCTCTCCCCCAAGGCAGAGCGAAAAGTTGGATCGTCCCCGGGTGTCTGGCGCTGGAGGGCGGCGCCTTTCGGGGCATGTATACCGAAGGCGTTCTGGACGCGCTGATGGAGGCAAATATCAATCTGCAGACCACCATCGGCGTCAGTGCAGGCGCCCTCAGCGGCATGAGCTATGTCTCCGGCCAGATCGGACGGGCAGCCAGAATGAATCTCCTGTATCGGCACGACAGCCGTTATGTGGGTCTGACCGCCATGAAGAACAATCACGGCGTCATCGGCTTTGACTTCATGTTCGGTGATGACGTCCCCGGCGTAGAGCCTTTTGACGAGGAGCGTTTTCTCCGTCCAGAACGGCGTTTCATCGCGGTGGCCTCCAATCTCACCACCGGTAAACCGGAATTCTTTGAGACCAACCGGAGTGATCAGATTGTTCTGGCAGCCCAGGCCTCAGCCTCCATGCCCTATCTCTCTGAGCCGGTGATGATCGACGGCGTTCCCTATCTGGACGGCGGCTGCACCGTGAAGATCCCCTACCAGTGGGCGCTGGATCGGAATTTCCGCAAGATCGTGGTGGTGCGCACCAGACCGAGAGATTTTCGGAAGGAAGTGACGCCCCGGAAATCCCACGCGGCGGCCCACACGGTCTACCGCAATTATCCAGAGTTCGCCGACGCGCTGGAGAAGAGCTCCGAGAACTACAACAAGCAGTGCGAAGAGCTCCTGGAGCTGGAGGCATCCGGACGCATCTTCGTCATTGCTCCCTCCCGCCCGGTGGAGATCAGCCGTCTGGAGGGTGATATGGAGAAGCTGGGCGCTCTTTATGATATGGGCTATCTGGACGCCAGAAACAGCATGGATGATCTGAAAACCTATCTGGAGCTCTGATGACAAAACCGGCTTGATCCTTGGATCAAGCCGGTTTCAGACTGTTGAGAAACGATCAAAACCAGGACTGCGTACGCAGCCCTGGTTTTATGGTTTTTACTTGTTGACCTTGTCGGCGACAGTGCGCTTGACAATCTTGACAGCGCGCTTTGCCACATAAGGCAGCAGAGCGGGAATGCGCTGCTCGCAGGCCACGAAGCCCTCGGAGGCCTCGGGGTGATCGCGATGCAGATGGATGGCGTCGAACATGCACTTGGTGGTGCACAGGCCGCAGCCGATGCAGCGGTTCGGATCGACGACACTGACGCCGCATCCCAGGCAGCGGGAGGCCTCAGCCTTGACCTGCTCCTCGGTGAAGGTCAGACGGTCATGCTGGAAGCTCATGGCCTTCTTCGGGTCGTGGAGGATCGGCTGACGTGCAGGCGCATCGTAGCAGTCGATGTCCAGGGCCAGGTTGTCCTTGTCCAGCTCGTAGAACTCACGGAAGTTACGGCCGATGGTCAGGCTCTGGCCGTCGTTGACGAAGCGGTGCAGGGACTCAGCGCCCTCACGGCCGGCAGCGATGGCGTCAATGGCGAACTTCGGGCCGGTGAACACGTCGCCGCCCACGAAGATGTCTTCCTGTGCGGTCTGATAGGTCAGACCGTCAGCCAGCGCGTTGCCCTTGCGGCCGGTCTTCAGATCGCCCACATCCAGGTCGCCCCAGTCGATGACCTGGCCGACGGACGCGATGACGGAGTTGACCTTCAGGGTCTCGAACTTGCCGGTGCCCACCGGTGCGCGGCGGCCCTTCTCGTCGGGCTCGCCCAGCTCCATGATCTCCACCTTCAGGCCGTTGACCTTGTCGGCGGCAGTACCGAGAATCTCCACAGGAGCGTTCAGGTAGCAGAACTTCACGCCCTCGGCCATGGCCTCAGCGACCTCTTCCTTATCGGCAGGCATCTCGGCCTCGCTGCGGCGGTAGACCACGTAGGTCTCAGCGCCCAGGCGGGCAGCGGTGCGGCAGACGTCCATGGCAACGTTGCCGCCGCCGATGACCGCGCACTTCTTGCCGATGACGGGCTTGTTGCCCAGATTGACCTCGCGCAGGAAGTCCACGCCGCCGAAGACACCCTTCAGGTCCTCGCCGGGGATGTTCAGCTTCGCGCTCTTCTGGGCGCCGATGGCCACATAGAAGCCCTTGTAGCCCTGCTTGCGCAGCTGAGCAATGGTGATGTCCTTGCCGACCTCGGTGTTCATCTTGAACTTGACGCCCATCTTCT
>CAMHPQ010000031.1 GCA_946187035.1 uncultured Clostridia bacterium
TGCTGGTGATCACCAGGACGATGATCGTGACCACATAGGGCAGCATCTTGTAGAGCTCCTTGGTGGCAAGGTTGGTGCCGGTGGGGATAAAGATGTAGAGAATGTACAGTCCGCCGAAGAGGAAGGAGGACAGGATGCCCCAGTTGGGCTTCCACAGGGTGAAGATGACCAGGGCGATGGCCAGCCAGCCTCTGTCGCCGAAGGCGTCGTTGGACCAGACGCCGGCGGCGTAGTCCATGACGTAGTACAGGCCGCCCAAGCCCGCGATCATGCTGCCGATGCAGGTGGCGAGGTACTTATACTTCTGCACGTTGATGCCGGCGGCGTCGGCAGTCTGGGGATTCTCGCCCACGGCTCTGAGATGCAGGCCCACGCGGGTCTTATTGAGGATATGGGCCGCGATGAAAGCAATGATCACCGCCAGATAGGCCAGGAAGCCGTAGCTCAGGAAGATCTTGCCGAACCAGCCCAGCTTGGCGGCAAAGGGCAGCTTGGCGGCGAAATACTTGTGGGTGGCGCTCAGGGCGATGCTGGGCACGTCAGAGCCGGAGAGCTTGATCAGAGAGCCGCCGAAGAAGTTGCCGAAGCCCACGCCGAAGGTGGTCAGCGCAAGGCCGGTGACGTTCTGGTTGGCGCGGAGGGTGACGGTGAGGAAGCAGTAGAGCAGGCCCATAAGCAGGGAGCCCACCAGGCAGCTCAGCACCGGAATACCGATGGCGAGGATGGCGTTCATCTCCGCCGCCGTGGTGGACTGCTCATAGAGGAAGGAGCCGATGACGCCGCAGATGGCGCCCACGTACATGATGCCCGCAATGCCCAGGTTCAGGTTGCCGGACTTCTCGGTGAGGGTCTCGCCGGTGCTGCCGTACAGCAGCGGGATGCCCTGCATGATGGCTCTGGGGATGAAAGCGGTGAAATCAAACATGCTGCTCGCCTCCCTTCTCTGCAATTTTGGCTTTTTCGCGCTTGCGGAAGCTCACCCGATAGCGCAGGAAGAACTCGCAGCCGATGATGAAGAAGATAATGATGCCGGTGAGGATGTCGCTGAAGGCCTGGTTCAGGCCGAAGACCGTGGAGACCTCGCTGGCGCCGCGGCCCATGAACACCAGCAGCAGACTGGTGAAGATCATGGCGATGGGGTTGAACTTGGCAAGCCAGGAGACCATGACCGCCGTGAAGCCCTGACCGCCTGCCAGGGTGGTGGTGATGGTGTGGCTGGTGCCCGCCACCAGCAGGACGCCCACCAGACCGCAGAGGGCGCCGGAGAGCAGCAGGGTGCGGATGATGACCCGCTCCACCTTGATGCCCACATAGCGGGCGGTGCGCTCGCTCTCGCCCACCACGGCGATCTCATAGCCGTGCTTGGAGTAGTTCAGGTAGAAATAGACGAAGATGGTCATGGCGGCGATGATCAGCACGTTCAGCAGATACCGGTTGCCGCCCAGCATGGGAAACCAGCCCGCCTCGGTGGAGGCGTTGATGATGCCCACGGTGCCGGAGCCCTTGGGGACCTCCCAGATGATGATGTAATAGGCCACCAGCTGGGTCGCCACGTAGTTCATCATCAGGGTGAAGAGGGTCTCGTTGGTGTTCCACTTGGCCTTGAAGATGGCGGGGATCACGGCCCAGACGGCGCCGGCCAGAACGCCCGCCAGAACGATCACGGCGATCAGCGCGCCGTTGGGGAGCTTGTTGCCCAGGAGGATCATGCAGGCCGCGCTGGCAAGGGAGCCCGCCAGCACCTGGCCCTCGGCGCCGATGTTCCAGAAGCGCATCTTGAAGGCGGGGGTCACGGCCAGGGAAATGCCCAGCAGGATCGCCAGATTCTGCAGCAGAATCCAGACTCTTCTCTTGGTGCCCACAGCGCCGGAGATGATGGTGCCGAAGACGCCGATGGGGTTTTCGCCGGTGGTGATGGTAGTCACCAGGGCGCAGAGCACCAGCGACAGGGCGATGGCAATGAAGCGGATGCCCCAGGCGTGGTACCAGGGGAGGTTGTCCCGCTTGACGATATGGAACAGAGGCTCTTTTGTCTTGTTATTCATCGGCTTTGTTCCCTCCCAGTCGGGTCATCATCATGCCCACGTCCCGCTTGGTGGCGCCGCGTCCGGGCACGATGCCGCTGACTTTGCCGCCGCAGAGCACCAGAATCCGGTCGGACAGCTCCAGCAGCACGTCCAGATCCTCGCCCACGTAGATGACGGCGACGCCCTGGGCCTTCTGCCGGTTGATGAGATCGTAAATGGTATAAGAGGAGTTGATGTCCAGGCCGCGGACGGCGTAGGCCGTCAGCAGCACGGTGGGGGCGGAGGAGATCTCGCGGCCCACCAGCACCTTCTGGACGTTGCCGCCGGAGAGACGGCGCACCGGGGTGCTGACGCCGGGGGTGTTGACCTCCAGCTCCTGAACCACGGTCTCCGCCAGCTTCTTGGGGGTGCGGCGGTCCGTGAAGACGCCCTTCCCTCTTCGGAAGGAGCGGAGCATCATGTTGTCGGACAGGTCCATGTTGCCCACCAGGCCCATGCCGAGACGGTCTTCGGGCACGAAGCTCAATGCCACGCCCATCTCCGCGATCTCCAGGGGATCCTTGCCCAGGAGCTCTTCCCTTTTGCCCTCGTCGGTGATGTAGCAGATGCTGCCCTTCTCCGTGGGCTGCAGTCCGGCGATGGCCTCCAGCAGCTCCTTCTGGCCGCAGCCGGAGATACCGGCGATGCCGAGGATCTCACCGGAGTTTGCGGTAAAACTCACGTCGTCCAGCTTCACGATGCCGTCCATGCTGCGCACGGTGAGGTTTTTCACCTCGATGCGGGGCTTGGGATTCACGGGATCGGGCCGTTCGATGTTCAGAGTCACGGCGTGGCCCACCATCATGTTGGTCATTTCCTGGGCGTTGGTCTCCTTGGTGAGCATGTCGCCCACGAACTGCCCGTGGCGCAAAATGGCCACGCGGTCAGACAGATCCTCCACCTCGTGCATCTTGTGGGTGATGATGACGATGGCCTTGCCGTCGTCCCGCATGTTCCGGAGGACGGCGAAGAGCTTGTCCGTCTCCTGGGGGGTCAGAACCGCGGTGGGCTCGTCCAGGATCAGGATGTCGGCGCCGCGGTAGAGCACCTTGACGATCTCCACGGTCTGCTTCTGGGAGACCGACATGTCGTAGATCTTCTGATCGGGGTCCACCTCGAAGCCGTATTTGTCGCAGATCTCCCGCACCTTTCTGGAGACGGACTTCAGATCCAGCTTTTCATCCAGACCCAGGGTGATGTTCTCCGCGGCGGTGAGCACGTCGACCAATTTAAAATGCTGGTGGATCATGCCGATGCCGTAGCCGAAGGCGTCCTTGGGGCTGCGGATGGAGACAGGCTTCCCGTTGATGGAGATCTGCCCCTCATCCGGGAAATAGATGCCCGAGAGCATGTTCATCATGGTGGTCTTGCCGCTGCCGTTTTCCCCCAGCAGGGCGAGAATTTCGCCGTGGTAAATGTCCAGCCAGCACTTGTCGTTGGCCAGCACGGAGCCGAATCGCTTCGTGATGTTGCGCATCTGGACGGCGGCCTGTTTTTCCTTCAAGGTCTCTCCTCCTTATGGTCTCTTTCACTGCAAGGGACACTGCGCTCCATGAGCACATTCTCCTTTGAAGTGGAAATCATTTCAATTGCGAAACGCGTTTCGCAATTGAGCACTCGCACTCCATCGCGCGGAGCACAGCCCCGCTTGGTCGGTGCGAGGGCTCGCGCCTCGCTCGCCTCAGTGTGTTTTTGAGGCGGCAAAGCTGCCTCAAAAACAATCAGATCCCCCTTTGGGGCGAAAGCCGGCACTGCACACGGCATTCATGATCCTCAAAGTGGAAATTGGGAAGTCCCATGTATGGTGGGACTTCCCAGTTTTTGGCTTACAATAGGTTCCTTCGAAGCATTAGAAGGAGGTATCCAGCAGGTTGATGCCGTCGATCTGAACGTCGAAGTAAGGAGCAGAGCGGAACTCGGACTCGTGGAAGTAGCCGTCGGCCACGACCTCGGTGTCGCCCTCAAATGCCTCGTCGGTGTCAACGTCGGCCATGTAGGAATCCAGAGGAGCGTCCTTCACGGTGAAGGTGCTCACGTCGAAGACGTGCAGCTCGCCGGACTCGAGCTTGGCGGTGATGTCGGCCAGAGCCTCGACGGTGCCCTCAGCGGCAACGGCCTCGTTCACGTCGGTGAGAACCACGGAGCCGGTCTCCAGGGTGCCGGTCCAGTCAGCGTCGATGGCCTCGCCGTTCTTGACGCACTGGATCATGTACTGCATGTAGGGCGTCCAGTCGATGCGGGAGGACACGATGAAGGTGTTGGGGCAGGCGTCGATGGTGGAGCCGTTGTAGCTCACGTCGGGCACGCCGGCGGTCTCGCAGGCAGTGGGAGCGCCCATGGAGTCAGCGTGCTGGCTGATGAGCTTGCAGCCGCCCTCGATGAGCTTGGTGGCAGCTTCCTTCTCAGCGGCCTCGTCGTACCAGCTGCCGGTGAAGGTCACGTCCATGGTGGCAGTGGGGCAGACGCTGCGGGCGCCCAGGAAGAAGGAGGTGTAGCCGGAGATAACCTCGGCGTAGGTGAAGGCGCCGACATAGCCGATCTTGGCCTCGTCAGCGGTGAACTCGCCGGCCTCGATCATCTCGTTGAGCTTCATACCGGCAGCGACGCCGGCCAGGAAGCGGCCCTCATAGATGGAGGCGAAAGCGTTGTGGTAGTTGTCCAGACCCTCGGTGTGAGCCTTGGTGCCGGTGGCATGGCAGAACTGAACCTCGGGGAACTCCTTGGCGGCCTGGATCATGTAATCCTCGTGGCCGAAGCTGTCGGCGAAGACGATGGAGCAGCCGGCGTCCACCAGCTCAGCGGCGGTCTCGTAGCACTCCTGGCCCTCGGGAACGTTGGTCTTGATGACGGCTTCCACGCCCTCGGCCTCGCAGGCGGCCTTGGCAGCGTTCAGGAAGTTGAGGTCATAGGTGGAGTTTTCGTCGTGCAGGAAGATGAAGCCGACCTTCATATCGGCGGGGGCGGCTGCCTCGTCGGCAGCGGAGCCTTCGGCGGCGGGGGTGGAGTTGCTGGAGCCGCAGGCGGCCAGAGCAAAGACCATCACGAGCGCCAGAAGCAGGGCGGTGAGTTTCTTCATTTTGTGTGTCTCCTCATTACAATATTTATCGTAACCACTGATGCGGTTGGATACAAAAAGAAAAAAGACGCAATATGGCATTGCGTCCGGCATCAATCTTCTCCTCGCGGGGTTTGATTGATAGCCCGGTCATTTACGGCGACCGGCCAGAGACTGCAAAACCATATTATTTGCGATGTATCAAACGAATGTCCGCTGAAAACCTGTTGATTTGTCTTCCATTCTCAGCCATTTCCATGGGGAAACGCCTCGAAAATACGCTATTACGTTATCATGCTGACATGCATCTGTCAAGCGGCGAAAAGGCCGAAATCTCACCGTTTTTCGCCGCTCAGACCGTCTTGTTTCACAAGGAATAATTTAAAAATAGAATTATTTTACAAATTCCACGCCTTTTTCCGGGTCCATGGAGGAAATTCTTGCCAGAGACTCCACCCGGACGCCGGTCTCCCGGATCCGGTCTCCCCCGGGCTGGAAGGCCTTTTCGATGGCGATGGCGGCTCCGGCCACCTCTGCCCCGGCCTGCCGCACCAGGTCGATCATCCCCGCCAGAGCCGCGCCGTTGGCCAGAAAATCGTCCACGATCAGCACCTTGTCCCCGGGCTGCAGATACTCTCTGCCCACGATGACGGTGTTGGTGACGCCGTGGGTAAAGCTCTCCACAATGGTCTGCCACACGCCGCCGGTGACGTTGCTGGTCTTGCTCTTTTTGGCGAAGACCACCGGGCACTGGAACACCAGGCCCACAATGGCCGCGATGCCGATGCCGCTGGCCTCGATGGTGAGAATTTTGTTCACCCCTGCGCCCTCGTACAGCCGCTTCCACTCCTCGGCCATGGCATAAAACAGCTTCGGGTCCATCTGCTGGTTCAGGAATCTGCCGACCTTCAAAACGCCGCCGGGCAGTACCTCGCCCTCGGCACGGATCCGATCCTCCAAAAGCTTCATCGCTGGTTCCCCCTCTTTTTTGGTGGTTCCTATCCTATCATCAAAATTCCCATCGCGCAACGCTTTTTTCGCCATTTGACAATTTTCCTGGATTGCGCTATGCTCTTTTCAGCTTATAAAGGAGTTTTTTCAATGGAAATGGAACAGATTTACCGCGCCCTCGGCGTGTCGGAGGACGTGTACCGCTTCGGCGAGGACGTGCTCCAGTCGCTGGAATCCCGCTTCCGGGAGATCGACCGGGTGGCGGAATACAATCAAAATAAAGTGCTGCTGGCCATGCAGAAAAACCGGGTCAACGCCGCCCACTTCGCCGCCACCACCGGCTACGGCTACAACGACGAGGGCCGCGACAACTTAGAGCGGGTCTACGCCGACGCCTTCCACACCGAGGCGGCATTGGTGCGGCCCCAGATCACCTGCGGCACCCACGCCCTCACCGTGGCCCTCAGCGCCAACCTCCTGCCGGGAGACGAGCTCCTCTCCCCTGTGGGCGCGCCCTATGACACGCTGGAGGAGGTCATCGGCATCCGGGAGAGCGTGGGCTCGCTGAAGGAATACGGCGTCACCTACGCCCAGGCGGATCTGAAGCCCGACGGCAGCTTCGACTATCCCGCCATCGAGGCAAAGATCCACGAGCGCACCAAGCTCATCACCATCCAGCGCTCCAAGGGCTACGCCACCAGACCCACCTTCTCGGTGGCGCAGATCGGGGAGCTGATCGCCTTCTGCAAAAAGGTGAAGCCCGACGTGATCTGCATGGTGGACAACTGCTACGGCGAGTTTGTGGAGCCCATGGAGCCCTCGGACGTGGGGGCGGACATGATCGTGGGCTCCCTGATCAAAAACCCCGGCGGCGGTCTGGCGCCCATCGGCGGCTACATCTGCGGCAGAGCGGATCTGGTGGAGCGGTGCGCTTACCGGCTCAGCGCCCCGGGCCTGGGGCAGGAGGTGGGCGCGAACCTGGGCTTGATGCCCGCCTTCTATCAGGGCTTTTTCCTGGCCCCCACGGTCACTGCCGGTGCCCTCAAAGGCGCGATTTTCGCGGCGAACATCTACGAAAAGCTGGGCTTCCGCTGCGTGCCCAACGCAGCCGAGCCCCGGCACGACATCATTCAGGCGGTGGAGCTGGGCTCCGCGGAACGGATGGTGGCCTTCTGCAAGGGCATCCAGGCCGCCGCGCCGGTGGACAGCTACGTGGACCCCATTCCCTGGGCCATGCCGGGCTATGACAGCGAGGTGATCATGGCGGCGGGGGCCTTCGTCCAGGGCAGCAGCATCGAGCTCAGCGCCGACGGCCCCATCCGGGAGCCCTACGCGGTCTACTTCCAGGGAGGACTCACCTGGTACCACGCGAAGCTGGGCATTCTCCTGAGTCTCCAGAAGCTCATCGACAAGGGGCTGGCCTCCCTCTCATAAAAAAGGAGTGACGAACATGGCGAAGTACAACCTGAACCCCCAGTACAAGATCCTCACCCACTTCAAGCTGCCCCTGTGGAAATGGCCGGCGGTGCCGCTGCAGACGGGCATGCGCCTGTGGCCGGTGAACTCGGACGACAAGGTGCAGGTGATCACCGAGAAGATTCCCGGCCCCGACGGGAACAGGATCCTGGTGCACATCATGCGGCCCCGGAAGCTCAACGGCAGCGTCCCCTGCTTCTTTTACATCCACGGCGGCGGGTTCTACTTCCCCTCGGCCCCCTACCACTACGCCTTTGCCAAGGAGTACGCCTGGCGGGCCGGCTGCGTGGTGATCTATCCGGACTATCGGCTGGCGCCCAAGTACCCCTACCCCGCCGCGGCGGAGGACTGCTGGGCGGCCTACAGCTGGATGGTGGAAAATGCCTCCACCCTGGGCATTGATACCAGCCGCATCGCCGTGGGCGGCGACAGCGCAGGCGGTGATCTGGCGGCGGTAATGACCCTCATGGCCAGAGACCGGAAGGCCGCGGCGAAGCCCATGTTCCAACTGCTGATCTACCCGGTCACGGACCGGAGAATGCAGACCGAGTCCTCCAGGGCCTACCGGGACGCGCCGGTCTGGAACACGGCCCTGTCGGAGAAGATGTGGGAATACTACCTCCCCGCCCTGCCGGAGGAACACATCGAATACGCCTCCCCCATGGAGGCAGAGAGCTTCGAGGGTCTGCCGGAGGCCTACGTGGAGGTGGCGGAGTTCGACTCTCTCCAGGACGAGGGCAAAGCCTACGCCGACGCGCTGGAGGCCGCCGGAGTGAAGGTCACGCGCCACGAGACCCACGGCACCCCCCACGGGTTTGAGTTCATCTCCAACGCCCCCATGACAAAAGCCACCGTCCGCCACAGAGCAGAGATTTTGAAAGAGGCGTTTCAGAGGTAAGTTGGAATTTATCGGGCCGTTTTCTGTGCCAGACTCAAAGAGTGTCATTGCGAACCAGTGCGCACACCTGTGGCAATCCGTTCTCTTGCGATATAAACCAATTCTTTGCATAGAGTTGGGCGAATTCGTTTGATCTCAACGTTCTGCTAGTTTTTACTCCGCCGTCGGGGGATGCGGATTGCCACACCAGATGACATCGGTCACTGGTTCGCAATGACATATTTTTACTCTGGCGCAAATTGTTTTCAATCTTCCTTATCTCCACTCTACACTCTTCACTCTACACGCTCGCAGAGAGATAAACTATAATTTGAAACCACGCGGCGGGGCACAGGTCCCCGCCCTACAAACGCACGAACCACGCAAAAAGAGCACCCCGATTTCGGGATGCTCTTTCCTTTATGATTGTCGTTATTTGCCAGAAGCGTAGTAGGCGCCGTAGCCGTAGTTTTTCTTTCTGCGGTAGTAGGAGCCGGACTTGCGGTCGGTGTCGTTGAGGACAACGCCCAGCACGTTGCAGCCGCTCTTCTGCAGCTGGTCCACGACCTCCTGGGCCTGGCTGTACTTGACGGAGTTGTTGCGGATGACGACGATGGAACTGTCGCACTTGGCGGAAATGACCGCGGCGTCGATGACCATGCCCAGGGGGGCGGTGTCGATGATGACGTAGTCATAGGCCTCGCTGACGAACTCCAGAACCTTGTTGAAGTAGTCGCCGTTGAGCAGCTCCACGGGGTTCGGGGGATACTTGCCCGCGAAGAGGACGTGGAGATTCTCATACTGGGTGGCGTAGATGCAGTCCATGAGCTTGGCGATGCCGGTGAGCACCTCACTGAGGCCGCGGGCGTCCCGGGTGTTGGAGTTGCGGCCCGCCATGACGGACTTGCGCATATCGGAGTCCATGACCAGGACCCGCTTGCCCAGCTCAGCCAGAGAGCGGCCCAGGTTCAGAGACACGGTGGTCTTGCCCTCGTTCATGCCGCAGCTGGTGACGGTGATCAGCTTCACCGTGGGGCCGCAGAACTGAATGTTGGTGCGCAGGACGTTGAACGCCTCCTGAGTGAAGTAGTCGTCCAGACCGTCCAGCTTGATTTTCGTGGTTTTCATCCGTTCTGACCTCTCTTCCCTCGTTTGTTGGCCTTCTCGATGGCTTTGATCCGGCGGGACTGCTCACGCTTGCCGCTGGCGGAGGTGAAGGGGATCTCGCCCAGCACGCTGAGGTTCAGATACCGCTTGACGTCCTCCTCGGTCTTGATCTTGTCGTCCAGCAGGAACGCCACCACGAAGATCAGATAGCACAGCACCGCGCCCAGTCCGCCGAAGAGGATGTAGCGCGTCGCGCCCACGCGGTTGCAGGGCTTCTGCTCCAGGGTGCCGCGCTCAAAGACGCTGACCTGATCCATGCGCATGGCCTCGGAAATCCGCTCTGCGCCGATGGAGCAGACCTTGTCCACGATCCGCTTGGAGAGCTCGGGATCCTCGGTCTTCACGCTGACCTCCAGAATACGGGAGCTGTCCGGGTTCTTGGTGGAGATGCTGTCGGAGAGATCGCTGTAGCCGATGTCCAGATCCAGCTCCTCGATGACGTCGTCCAGCACCGCGTGGCTCTTGAGCATGTAGGTGCAGTCGTTGACCAGATTCAGCGCCAGATTGAAGTCCGAGGACGAGTAGTTCTCCGTGTCGTCCTGACGCAGAACATACAGCGTGGACGTAGAATTGTACAGCGGTTTGACGATCTTCGTGGCGTAGATGAACACGCCGGCGAGACACACCAGTGCCGCAAGGATGATCACAACGATGTGCCGCACGAACACGTCCCAGAGATCGGACAGATAGATCGTGACGGAACTTTCCTGATGGTCCATACATTCAACCCCTATCGATTATCTTTCTGATGGGCGGATCAGGGAATGGAAATCTCCTGATTCCGCAGGATGGCCAGCGGCGTATCCCAAAACAGCCGCCTAGCATAGGCTTCGCCGTATTCCTTGGCCACAAAGGCCCGATACTTCGCCAGCTGCGGCGGGCGGCTGGTGAGATTGTGCGCGTCCGAGGCCGCCAGCTGGGCGATGCCCTGCTCCAGCAGCGCGCGGCTGCGCTTTTTCGCGTTCCGGCTCCAGGCGCCGAAGAGGGAGTCGGCGTCGATCTGGATGGTGACGCCCAGATCCTGCAGTCTCAGAACCTCCCGGAAATCCCGGTGAAGATTCTCGTACCGCTCGGCGTGGGCCAGAATCGGCAGATACCCGGCATTGAGCAGCTGCAGGTTGGCCTGCACGATGGTGTCCGCGGACTCGTGCTCGGTGAAGTCCACCAGCACGTAGCGGGTGCGGTTCATGGTGTTGCAGACCTTCCGCTCCAGCCAGTCCGGGGCGCTGGGCCCGTAGCGCAGCTCGTTGCCCAGGTACAGATGCAGATCCGGGTACCGCTGCTTTGCGTAGATGCGCAGCAGCTGAAAGCTCCGGCGGATCTTCTCATGGTTCTCCCCGAAGAAGCCCGGATGATAGTGGGGCGTGGCGCAGATGACCCGGGTGCCGTCGTCATAGGCGGCGTCCACCATGGCCTGCATGGTCTCCTCGTCCTGGGCGCCGTCGTCCACACCGCACAGCAGATGGATGTGCATGTCCGCCGTGGGCAGAAACACAGAATTCTGTTTGTTGCGAAGCTCCATAAATCACCGTTCCAACCGTATCAGCGATATTTTTTCACAGAGTATCTATAGTATACTATCACATTTTGTCTTGCACTGCAAGGAAAAAATCGGCTTTGCGGCTTTTCTGACAAGTGATGCCGGATTCGGCTCAGTCCTCCCCTGCCAGCCTGCGGCCCATGAGCACGCCCATGGCCGAGGACATCATGAGCCCGCGGGTCCAGCCGGAGGAGTCGCCCAGGCAGTGGAGGCCCTTGACGTTGGTCTCCAGATCCGGGGTCATCTTGATCCGGTTGGAGTAGAACTTCAGCTCCGGGGAGTAGAGCAGGGTCTCGTAGGCCGCGAAGCCCGGCACCACCTCGTCCAGAGACTGGATGAAATTGATGATGTTGATCATGGCGCGGTAGGGCATGGCGGAGGTGATGTCGCCCGCCACGGCGTCCGGCAGCGTGGGCTTGACGTTGGACTGGGCCAGCTCCTTCTCCCAGGTGCGCTTGCCGTCGAGAATGTCGCCGAAGCGCTGCACCAGAATGTGTCCGGCGCCCAGCATGTTCGTCAGCTCGCCCACCTTTTGGGCATATTCAATCGGCTGGTTGAAGGGCACGGAGAAGTTGTGGGAGCAGAGGATGGCCAGGTTCGTGTTCTCGCTCTTGCGCTCCTTGTAGGCGTGGCCGTTGACCACAGCTAGGTCGTTGTCGTAGTTCTCCTGAGAGACAAAGCCGCCGGGGTTCTGGCAGAAGGTGCGGACCTTGTTCTTGAAGGGCTTCGGGTAGCCGATGAGCTTGGACTCATAGAGCACCCGGTTGACGCTCTCCATGATCTCGTTGCGCACCTCGACGCGGACGCCGATGTCCACGGTGCCGGGCTGATGGGCCACGCCGTACTCGGCGCAGACCTTCTCCAGCCAGTCGGCGCCTCTTCTGCCGGTGGCGATGACGGTGTGGTCGGCGTAGATCTCGTAGCTCTGGTTGGAATCCTCCACCACCACGCCCAGGCAACGGCCGTCGTCCAGAATGATGTCGTTGCACTGGCAGCCGAACATGATCTCCACGCCGTTGGCCATGAGATGGTCCTCGATGGCCTGATAGACGTCGTGGGCCTTGTCGGTGCCCAGGTGGCGGATGGGGCAGTCCACCAGCTTCAGGCCGGCCTTGATGGCCCGCATGCGGATCTGCTTGACCTCCTCGGTGTTGCCGAGGCCCTCCACATGCTCGTCCGCGCCGAACTCCAGATAGATCTGGTCGGCGTAGTTGATGGTCTCCTGGGCCTTCTGCTCCCCAATCAGCGTGGGCAGATCGCCGCCCACCTCGTAGGAGAGGCTGAGCTTTCCGTCGGAGAAGGCGCCGGCACCGGAGAAGCCGGTGGTGATGTGGCAGTAGGGCTTGCAGTTCATGCACTTGCCGGTCTTCTGCTTGGGGCAGCGGCGGTTTTCGATGGCCTGGCCCTTCTCCACCATAATGATCTTTTTCGTGCTGCCGCGGCGGAGCATCTCCAGAGCGGTAAAAATGCCCGCAGGGCCTGCACCGATGATGACAACATCTGTACGCATGGTATGACCCTCCATATGAATCATAACAGTCAAATTTCAAATCCCTTCCATTTGAGGGATCGCAAACAATTTATTATAGCACAGCTTCTCAGAGAATACAATCCAAAAACTTCCCCCATAGGGCAAGCCTCGCATCATTCCCCCCATGGGGCGGGTCTGGGAGGGGATTGGTATCCCCTCCCAGAATCATTGAGCGCAGCGGAACATCGTCGCGGAAGCGACGGTGCAAAGCTCCAAACAAAAAGCCATGTCTTACGACATGGCTTTTTGTTTGGAGCGGGCGACGAGGCTCGAACTCGCTACCTCCACCTTGGCAAGGTGGCGCTCTACCGGATGAGCTACGCCCGCATTCGTTTGAACGCAAGCGTTATTTTACCACAAAAAGTGAACTTGTCAAGGGTTTTTTTCAATTTCGCAAGAAAATGTTGCGGTTTTCTGAATGGAAAACGGCTTTGTCGAACTTCCCTCTTGTCATTGCGAACCATCCCGCAGGATGGTGTGGCAATCCGCATCCCCCGGCGGCGGAGTTTAAGCACGCTTAACGTTGAGATGTAACGGATTCGCCCACCATTTCGCAATGAATCCGTCCACAACGCAAGAGAACGGATTGCCACACCAGTGTGCGCACTGGTTCGCAATGACACCATTTCGGATAATCGGAGTTCTTACATTTTGCCTCGCATTTCCCAGATGCAATCAGCGAATTCTTTTCTCGGTTTACTCCAGCGTCTGGCCCGGCTGCCAGGAGAAGCCCTGTTCGGCGCAGGCGGGATAGAGCTCGGTGCTCCACCAGTAGCGGCCCCAGATGTCCCGATCCGGCTGGAGCCAGATGGTGCCGCTGTAGCCCGCCAGATCCAGATGGTAGGTGTTCCCCCGGAGCTTCAGGATGTTCCAGCTGTGGGGGTTGCTGTCCAGCTGACCGCTGACCACGGTGCCCTCGGCGCCCAGAAGGAGCCACACCGCCTGAACGGCCATAGCGAGGCCCTGACTGTCAGAGGCTCCGTTTACCAGCGCCTCATAGGCCGTGCCGCTCTCCCCTGTGACAGCGACCCGCTGCGCCACCTGGGCGGCGGCCTCCAGCGGAGCGGCGGGATCCTCGGCGTTCAGATTCCCGATCACCGCTCTGGCGGCGCTCTCCAGCTTCTCTCTTCTGGCGAGTGTCTCCGCCTCGGAGAGCCGGGTGTGCATGGAGATCTCAAAAATCTTCTGGTTCGTGGCCCCGGAATAGAGGGTCACGTTCACCTCCGGCACCTCCACGCACAGAAGCGGGTGGTCCAGCGCGGTCTGCACCGCCAGCTCCGCCACATCGCTCTCCGAGAGGGCGGCGGTGTTCATCTGGACGGCGATGGTCTTGGTCTGGTTTTCCAAAGCCTGGGCCACGCACTCGGTCAGGGCGCTGCGGGTCTGGGCGGTCTGGAGGCTCTCCACCTCCTGCTCGGACCGCTTGTAGGACACGGTGATGTCCGCCTCCACGTAGGCCACCACCTGCTCGGTGGTATATTCGATGTCCCGGACGCACCAGGCGCCCAGGGCGGTGTCGCTGCGCAGCTCCCAGCAGGCCTTGGAGAGATCGTCGGCGATGATGCCGTCGTAATCGGCGAAGATCAGCACCTGATTGGTCCGATAGCTGGCCACCATGGCGTTCAGCGCCCGCCGGAGCATGTTGTAGTTGTGGATCTCCGTGGTGTCCGCGTCGGCGGTGGTGTCCGGCTCCTCGTAGACCCGGGAGGAGGTGTATTCCTTTTCAAAAAAGCTGCTGCATCCGGTCAGAAACACCATGACGATCACCAGCAGCAATGCAATCCATCTGCGCATGGGAATCTCCTTAATCCTCGCTCTGAATGTTCTCGAAGTTCTTGCCGAAGACGTCCTTGGCTTCGGTGACAATGAAAAAGGCGTGGTCGTCCACGGTGCGCACCAAGGCCCGCAGCTGAGCGATCTCGTGCCGCTTGATGACGGTGAGGATCACCGGCTGGTCGTGGCCGCTCCAGCCGCCCTGCCCCTTCAGGAAGGTGACGCCCCGGTGCATCTCCCCGTTGATGGCGTCCGCCACCTCGGCGGGACAGGTGCTGATGATGTAGCACACCGTGGAGACGTTGGCGCCGTAGAGCAGCAGGTTCATGACCTTGGAGCTGATGAACATCATGATCATGGTGTACATGCAGCTCTCGAACCGGTGGAACAGCACCGCGAAGGTCAGCACCACGATGACGTTCATGCCCAGGATGAAGTTGCCGAAGTTGATGTGGGCGTACTTTCTTCTCAGCAGCTTCGCCACGATGTCGATGCCGCCCCCGGTGGAGCCGGTGGTGTAGATGATGCCGTTGCCCGCGCCGTTCAGGACGCCGCCGTAGACCGCCGCCAAAAGCGGATCGTCGGTGGCGACGAATTTCGCGTAGGCCAGCAGGTCGATGAACACGGAGGCCATGACCATCACCATCAGCGCGCCCACCAGATCCCGCAGGCCGAGCTTTTTCCAGCAGACTGCAAACAGCGGGATGTTCAGGCAGATGTTCACCACGCCCACCGGCAGACCGGTCAGCAGGTTCGTAATCTGGGACACGCCGGTGACGCCGCCGGAGACGATGCTGTTGGGGTAGGTGAAAAACCGGAAGGCGCAGGCCACCAGCACCGACCCCAGGATCAGCTTCAGGATGTCCAAAATGGAATAGGATTTGAATTTCTGCATGATACAGACCTCAAGTCAGGGTGAAGAGTGAAAATCAGAAAAACTGCCAGAGCAAAAGCATGTCATTGCGAACCAGTCCGCAGACTGGTGTGGCAATCCGCATCCCCCGGCGGCGGAGTTCAGTCTTGCAGCATTTGCAAAAGGTCCGCCCAATGCGGGTTCTTGGATTCCACCAATGCATTCTTTCGTTTCCTGTTCCAGCCCTTGATCTGTTTCTCCCTCTCAAGAGCGGAATAAACGTCATCTGTTGTCTCAAAGTAGACCAGTTTTGTCACGTTATATTTTGCGGTATAGCTGTCTGGATCGGCGTGGTTTTGATGTTCTTCCATTCGGCGGTAGAGATTGTTCGTCACACCGGTGTAGATGGCAGTATTCGTGACATTTGCGAGGATATAGACATAGTAGGTCATCGAACTGCCTCCATAGAGAACGGATTGCCACACCAGTGTGCGCACTGGTTCGCAATGACACTCTTTGAGTTTGGAGCAGAGAACTGCCCGTTAAACTCCAATAGATTGCGGAAATGTGAAATCGTGTTTCAACTCCACACTCCACACTCCCAACTCCACACTCAAATCAGGCTCATCTGTTCCTCGCCGCGGTCTTCTTCCTTCAGCAATGCGCCGGCGGCGGGGATGGTCTTGGTGCGGTAGCGGGAGTGGTTCTGGATGTGGGTGTCCTCGGGGAAGCAGGCCCGCTCCACCAGGAATTTCTTCTTCAAAGTCATCACCGCCACGCCCTGGGTCACGCGGGAGACCTTCGGCTGCAGCAGATTGGACTTCGTGATCAGCGCCCGGCCCTCGTTGGTGATGAGGACGAATTCCCGCTCCTCTTTGAGCGTCAGCACCGCCACCAGCGGGCTCTTGTCGGAGTAGGCACCGGTGAGACGGCGGCGGTTGGTCTTGGTCTCATAGGCGGAGAGCGGAATTCTGGCCACCTTGCCGTTCTGGAAGACCAAAAGCAGCTCATCTTTGTACTGCCCGGGATCGATCATGGCCAGGACGTTCTCCCCCTCGTCCATCTCCAGCGCCGTGGGCAGATAGGTGCCCAGAGCCGAAGCCTTGGTCTCCTGCATGTCGGAGAGCTTCACCTTGTACACCTGCTGACGATCCGTGAAGATCAGAAGTTCCCCGCGGTTGGTGGCGTCGAAGCTCTGGCTCAGGCTGTCGTTCTCCTTGTATTTCTGCTCGCTGCTCATGCGCAGGGACTGGGGGGTGATCTTCTTGAAGTAGCCCTCTTTGCTGAGGAACAGGTGCACCGGGTAGTCCGGCACCAGCTCCACCTCCGGCTCGGCAGCCACGGCCTCGGCCGCGTCCACGATGCCGGTTTTCCGCTCAGCGGGGTACTTCTTGATGACGTTTTTCAGCTCCCGGATGATGATGTTCCGGATCCGGGCCCGGCTTTTCAGCGTGGCCTCCAGATCCTCGATGTCCTTGCGGAGCTGGTCGGTCTCTTCCAACCGTTTGAGGATATATTCGCGGTTGATGTTGCGCAGACGGATCTCCGCCACGTAGTTGGCCTGGATCTCGTCGATGCCGAAGCCCGCCATCAAATTGGGGATGACGTCCGCTTCCTTCTCGGTATTGCGGATGATGGCGATGGCCTTGTCGATGTCCAGCAGGATCTTGCCGAGACCTTCCAGCAGATGCAGCTTGTCGCGCTTTTTCTGCAGCTCGTGGAACACCCGTCTGCGGATGCACTCCTGCCGCCAGCCGATCCACTCGTCCAGGATCTCCCCCACGCCCATGACCTTGGGGTTGCCGGCGATGAGGATGTTGAAGTTGCAGGAGAAGGTGTCCAGCAGCGGCGTCAGCTTGAAGAGCTTCGCCATGAGCTTTTCCGGGTCGGTGCCGCGCTTGAGATCGATGGCCAGCTTCAGACCGCTGAGGTCGGTCTCGTCGCGCATGTCGGAGATCTCCCGCAGCTTGCCGGTCTTCACCAGCTCCGCGACTTTATCGATGATGACCTCGGAGGTGGTGGAGTAGGGGATCTCATAGACCTCGATGATGTTCTCCTTGGGCAGATAACGCCACCGGGCCCGCACCTTCACGCCGCCGCGGCCAGTGCGGTAGATCTCCGCCATCTCGTCCCTGTCGTAGAGGATCTCGCCGCCGGTGGGAAAGTCCGGCGCCGGCATGGTGGAGAGAATGTCGTGCTCCTCATTCTGCAGCAGGGCGATGGTGGTCTCGCAGACTTCGGTGAGGTTGAAGCCGCAGATCTGGCTGGCCATACCCACGGCGATGCCCATGTTGGCGCTCACCAGCACGTTGGGGAACGTGGTGGGCAGGAGGCTCGGCTCCTTCATGGTGCCGTCGTAGTTGTCCACAAAGTCCACGGTGTCGCTGTCGATCTCGTCGAAGAGCTCGTGGCAGATGGGCGCGAGCTTCGCCTCGGTGTATCGGCTGGCGGCGTAGCTCATGTCTCTGGAGAACACCTTGCCGAAGTTGCCCTTGGAGTCCACGAAGGGCGTCAGCAGGGCGCCGTAGCCCTTCGAGAGGCGCACCATAGTCTCGTAGATCGCGGCGTCGCCGTGGGGATTCAGGCGCATGGTCTGGCCCACGATGTTGGCGCTCTTGGTGCGCCCGCCCGAGAGCAGATTCATTTTATACATGGTGTACAGCAGCTTCCGGTGGCTGGGCTTGAAGCCGTCGA
>CAMHPQ010000032.1 GCA_946187035.1 uncultured Clostridia bacterium
TGAAGTGTAAAACCTCATTTAAACTCCACACTCCACACTCCTAACTCCACACTGCCCTACAAACTCCAATTTGCATCTGCATTCGCTCCGAAAAATTAAGAAAAGTTTCATTGATGTTTTTTCTTCTGTATGGTAAACTGAGTTTTGACATTTTATTCATTGGAGCATTAAACAGCATGAGAATGCGGAAAAAACCAAACCTGATCCCCCGGATGGAGCGCTGTGCGGGGGTCTTGATCACAGAACCCGAAAAGCTGCGGGGCCGCTGGCTGGAGACCCATCCCGGCCACAGGGAACTGCATCTGGAGATCGGCTGCGGCAAGGGGCGCTTCACCGCCGACACCGCCGAGCAGAATCCGGACGTCTTTCTGGCCGCGGTGGAAAAAGTGCCCGACGCCATGGTGGTGGGCATGGAGCGCGTCACGGAGCGGGGCCTCACCAACGTGCGGTTCCTGGACTTCGACGCCAAGGACCTCCTGACCATCTTCGCCCCCGGCGAGGTGCAGAGAATCTACATCAACTTCCCCGACCCCTGGAAGAAATCCAGACAGAAAAAGCGCCGGCTCACCTATCCGGCCTTCCTGGCATTGTACGCCCAGGTGCTGCCCATGGGCGGCGAGATCTGGTTTAAGTCCGACAACGATCCCCTGTTCGAGTGGTCGGTGGAGCAGTTGCAGGACATGGGCTGGGAGCTCCGGGAGCTGACCCGGAATCTCCACGAAAACGGCCCCGTGGGCGTGATGACGGACTATGAGGCCAAATTCCACGCCGAGGGCGTCACCATCAACCGCGTAGTGGCAATCAAAACGGAGGAGACAAAATGCGATTTCTCTCTTGGAACGTCAACGGACTCCGAGCCTGTGTAAAGAAGGGCTTCGAGGATGTTTTCTGGGGCATGGACGCGGACTTTTTCTGCCTGCAGGAGACCAAGCTCCAGCCGGGCCAGATCGAGCTGGATCTGTCGGGCTACGAGCAGTTCTGGTGCTCGGCGGAGAAAAAGGGCTACTCCGGCACCGCCATCTTCGCCAAGCACAAGCCCCTGAGCGTCCGCTACAATCTCGGCATCCCGGAGCACGACACCGAGGGCCGGGTGATCACATTGGAATATCCCGACTTCTGGCTGGTGACGGTCTACACCCCCAACGCCCAGAACGAGCTCAAGCGCATCGACTACCGGATGCAGTGGGAGGACGCCTTCCGGGACTACCTCACGGAGCTGGACAAGGAAAAGCCCGTAATCGTCTGCGGGGATCTGAACGTGGCCCACAACGAGATCGATTTGAAGAATCCCAAAACCAACATCGGCAACGCCGGCTTCTCCTATGAGGAGCGGGGCAAGTTCACCGAGCTGCTGGAGGCGGGCTTCACCGACACCTTCCGCCACCTGTACCCCGATCTGGAGGGGGCCTACTCCTGGTGGAGCTACCGCTTCAACGCCAGAGCCAACAACGCAGGCTGGCGGATCGACTATTTCCTGGTGTCCGACCGGCTCCGGGACAAGATCAACAAAGCGTACATCTGCCCCGAAATCGAGGGCAGCGACCACTGCCCCGTGGGGCTGGATCTGGACATCTGATGGAAGTCAGGATCGGCAATGTTACATTAAACGGCAGGGTGACGCTGGCCCCCATGGCGGGGGTCACGGACGCGGCATTTCGGCTTCTGTGCGAGCAGCAGGGCGCGGCCCTCACCTGCACGGAGATGGTCAGCGCAAGGGCCCTCTGCTACCGCGACGAGAAGACAAAGTCTCTGCTCTGGCTGCCGCCTGAGAGAACCTGCCCCACGGCGGTGCAGCTCTTCGGCCACGAGCCGGAGATCATGGCGGAGGCCGCCCCCATGGCGCTGGAGCTCTCCGGCGCGGAGATTCTGGACATCAACATGGGCTGCCCCGTGGGAAAGGTGATCCGCAGCGGCGACGGCAGCGCACTGATGCGTGACCCGGAGCTGGCGGGCAGGATCGTGGAGGCTGTGGTGAAGGCCGTGGACGTGCCCGTGACGGTGAAATTCCGCAAGGGCTGGGACGGCGGAAACGTCAACGCCGTGGAGTTTGCGAAGATCATGGAGCAGGCCGGCGCCGCTGCCATCGCGGTCCATGGCCGCACCCGGGCCCAGATGTACGCCGGAAAGGCGGACTGGGACATCATCCGGGACGTGAAGCGGGAGGTCAGCATTCCGGTGTTCGCCAACGGCGATATTTTCTCCGGCGGGGACGCGGAGCACATCCTACGCTACACCGGCTGCGACCTGGCCATGGTGGGCAGAGGCAGCTTCGGCGATCCCTGGCTCTTTTCCCGCTGCAACGCCGCCGTGAACGGAGCGCCGGAACCGCAGCGTCCGCCGCTGAAGGACCGGATCGAGGCCGCCGTACAGCAGATCGAATACGCCGCCCGGCAGAAGAGCGAGCGGGTGGCCTGTCTGGAGGCCCGGAGCCAGTTTTGCTGGTATCTGCGGGGCGTCCCCCACGCGGGGCCCTACAAGCAGGAGATCGTGCAGGTGAGCACCCTGGAGCAGCTGCGCCATGTGGCACGGCAGATCCAATTGAATCTCCGTGACGAGGAAACGAACAGATGACAAGAGAAGAAGAGAGCGCCGTCATCCTGAAAGTACAGCAGGGAGACGCCAACGCCTTCGAGGCGCTGGTGACGGCCTATCAGAAACAAGTCTATAACCTGGCCCTGCGGACGGTGGGCAATCCCGAGGACGCCGCCGACCTGTCGCAGGAGGCCTTTTTGCGCGCCTATCGCTCCATCGGGAGTTTCCGGGGAGACAGCAAATTTTCCGTCTGGCTCTACCGGCTGACCACCAACATCTGCATCGACTTTCTCCGCAGCAAGGGCCGGAAGCCCACGGTCTCCCTGACTATGGAGAACGACGACGAGGAGGTTCAGGAGCTGGACGTGGCCGATGACCGCTTCGACCCCGAGGAGAACTTCCAGAGAGCGGAGCTCCAGAGAGCGGTGCAGCGGGGCCTGAACGCCCTGCCGGAGGAGTTTCGCACCATCCTGATCCTCCGGGAGCTGGAGGGCATGAGCTACGCCGAGATCGGTGAGATTCTGAATCTGGAAGAGGGCACGGTGAAGTCCAGACTGTTCCGGGCCCGCAGCCGCCTCTGTGATTTTTTGAAGCAGGACGGGAACCTTCCCGATTCCTATGCGTCTAAAACCCGAAAGGGAGGTGCGAAGTAATGCCGAATTGTCAATACGAGCAGCAGATCAGTCTGCTGCTGGACGGGGAACTCAGCGGCAGGGACGCCTCTCTGGCGGAAGCACACTTGCGCACTTGCGCCGACTGCGCAAAGCGATACGAGGAATATCAGAATTTATCCCGTCTGTTCTCGGACACCATGGCGGAGCCGCCGAAGGACTTTGCAAAATCCGTCATGGCGCAGATCCTGGCCGAAGAAAAGGAAAAGGTCGTGCCGATTGCCGAGGGGAAAAAGAAGAAAAAGAAATCCGCCTTCGCTCCCCTGCTGGCCACGGCGGCCATGCTGGCGGTGATCATCGGCGTGGTCTCCATGGCCGGACGGAACCTGCCCACCGAGGCCAGTCTCTCTCAGAACCGCACGCAGATCGTCGAAACCCAACAGGCGGCGCCTGCGGAAGAATCAGAACCCGACGGCGAGGCGCTGGCGGCGGTACTGTCCGACGACCTGGACGCAGCCGACGTCTCCATGGACACCGAGGGCTTTGCGGCGGTGCTGGGCGCCGGTGTGCCGCAGTCGGATGACGAGACCACGGCGGAGATCCGCGCCCTGCTGAAGGACGGGACAGAGACCGACGCCCCGGAGGCAGAGCCGGTCTGCACCCTCACCGATCAGGAGAAGGAGACCCTGGTCTGGATCGACGGCGAGGACGTGATCTACACCGAGGACGGCGAGCACTTCCTCCGGATCGAAAATCTGGCTGATACCCTGAAAGCGCTTCTGGATCTGGATTGATCCAACGCATAAAAATCCCCATCGCACGTTATGATGCGATGGGGTTTGTTTTATTTGTCGTCGGCGGGAAAGGACACGATGAATTTGGCGCCGTGGGGGTCCACGCTCTCCACGGTGACAACGCCGCCGTAGAGCTCCACTGCGTCGTGGACGATGCTGAGGCCCAGACCGCTGCCGCCGTGCTCCCGGCTTCTGGCCTTGTCCACCCGGTAGAAACGGGTGAAGATGTTGGGCATGTCCGCCTCGGGGATGCCGATTCCGGTGTCCGCCACCGAGAGCACGCAGCGGTCTCCCTCCCGGAAGACTCTGACGTCCACGGTGCCGGTGGCCAGGTTGTATTTGATGGCGTTCTCCACCAGATTGAAGACGATGTGGTAGATGTCGTCCTCGGTGGCCCGGACGAAGCAGTTTTCCGAAAGCTCGCTCCGGATGGTCACGTGGCTTGCCTCGGCCAGCGGGGCCAGCAGCCGGTGGGTGCCCTCCACCGCGGCCTTCAGATCCACCCGCTGCAGCTCGCCCTGGACGCCGTCGTCTCTTCTGGAGAGGTTCAGCAGCTTTTCCGTGGTGCGCTGGAGCCGCTCGGCCTCGGTGCCGATGTCCGTGACGAACTCCCGCATGGTGGCGCTGTCCATCTCCGTGTCCTGGACGATGCTGTCTGACAGCAGGCGGATGGAGGCCAGGGGCGTTTTCAGTTCGTGGCTGGCGTCGGAGACGAACCGCCGGCGCTGGGCCTCGGTGGTCTCCAGCCGCTCGGTCAGGTGGTTCAGTTCGCTGCCCAGCTCCGTGAGCTCGTCGTTGCCGCTGAGCTCCAGCCGGAAGGAGTAGTCCCCGGACTGCACCGTGCGCACGCCGTCCGCCAGCTGGGTGATGCGTCTGGTCATCATACGCAGGGCGAAGAAGATGATCACCAGCGCCACCACCGCAATGGAGATGGAGATGGTGCCCAGTCGATGCTGGATGCCCACGATGATTTCCGCCTGCTCCGTGTCATATTCAGAGATATACACCGCGCCGATGGTCTTGCCGCCGCTGCGCACCGGTACCGCGGCCCCGCTGGAGAAGGCGTCCATGTCGAACTTTGAGGTGAAAACCGCCTTCCCCTCCAGGGCGCCGGTGATCTCCTCGGGAATCTCCCCGTTTTCCACGGTGTCGTAGATGGCGGCGCCGGTCTCGTCTGTCACCAGAATGCGGTTTAAGTCGTTCACGTCCAGCAGACCCATGACCTGCCGGGTGTTGTCGGCGGTCATCTGGTCCAGCAGGGACAGAGACGACGAAACCACCGAGACCCGGTTCATGAGGGCGCTCTCTTTTTCCGAGAACACCACGTCGCGGGAGGCTCTCAGCGGATAGGTGTTCAAAAGCGCCAGCAGAACGATGGTCAGCACCGCGAAGTAGGAGGCGAACTGCAGCTGGACGCTGGTTTTGAATTTTCGTTTCGGCAGCTCCATAGTTGGTTTCCTTAGTTCTCCGTAGGGCGGGGACCTGTGCCCCGCCGTTGATCGAATCCAATCCCACGGCGGCGGGGCACAGGTCCCCGCCCTACCGGTTTTCATTTACCCTTCCGCGAAGTAATACCCCACGCCCCATTTGGTGATAATATACTCCGGGCTGTTGGGCTGCTTCTCCAGCTTCTCTCTGAGACGGCGGATGTGCACGTCCACGGTGCGGATGTCGCCCTGGTAGTCGTAGCCCCAGACCAGATCCAGCAGGTTTTCCCGGCTGTAGACCTTGCCGGGGTTGCGCATCAGAAGCTCGATCAGGTCGAATTCCTTCACCGTCAGCTCCACAAGCTCCCCATACCGGCGGGCGGTGCGGCGCTCGGGGTCGATCTCGATCTGACCCCTGACCAGCTTGCCCCCCTCCTTCTGTTGCTGGGTACCGGGCATGGAGGCGCGGCGAATCAGGGCGCGGATGCGGGCCTTCAGCTCCATGATGTTGAAGGGCTTGGTCACATAGTCGTCGGCCCCGGACTCGAAGCCCATGAGCTTGTCGCCGTCCTCGCTGCGGGCAGTGAGCATGATGATGGGCACGTTGGAAAACTGCCGGATCTGCTGGCAGGCCTCCAGACCGTCCACCTTCGGCATCATCAGATCCAGCAGGATCACGGCGTACTGCTCCGTTCTGGCAAGCTCGATGGCGGTCTCCCCGTCATAGCAGGCGTCTACTTCGTAGCCCTCCCGCTCCAGATTGAATTTGATGCCCTTGACGATGGTTTTCTCGTCGTCCACCACTAAGATTTTCATGGCTCCTCCTCCGTTGGGACGGTGACAAGGTCGAACAGCTCCCCGTAGGTCTTGTCGCCGATCCCTTCAATGTTCAATAGCTCCGACGGATCCTGAAATCCGCCGTGGGTGGTGCGATATTCGATGATTCTTCTGGCCAGCTCCTCCCCGATCCCCGGCAGGGACTGGAGGGCTTCGGCGTCGGCGGTGTTCAGATCGATCAGCTGGATGGTCTCCGTCGCGGCGGGTCTGGCGGGCTCCACCGTGACCTCGACCTTCGGCCGATGCGCGATCAGCGCCGCCGCGATCACAAACACCACCGTCAATCCGACGGCAACCCACTCCGGCAGCGAAAGCTTAAGATTTGATTTTTCCATTGATTTTCGTTCTTTTTCCCTTTATAATGGACACAGAGTTCTTTTGACTTTTAAACAGTATAACACATTTTCCTGGAGAATGATATGAAAAAGCGGAAAATTCTTTCAATCCTGCTGGCGCTCTGTCTGCTGGCAGGAATCTTGGCTCCCATGGCGATGGCTGTGGAGGATGTGCCCGAGCTCTCTGCCCGGCAGGCGCTGCTGGCGGACTTAAACTCCGGCTACGTCTACTACACCCAGGGCGCGGACGAGCGGGCCTATCCGGCCAGCCTGACGAAGATCATGACGGTTCTGCTGGCTTTGGAGGCCGTGGACCGGGGCGAGATCAGCCTCAAGGACGAGATCACCGCCGGGGACGACTGCATGAACGGTCTGGATGAGGAATCCAGCTCCGCGGGCATCCAGCCGGGCGAGATCATGACCTTTGAAAACTACCTCTACTGCGCCATGATCTCCTCCGCCAATGAGGCCTGCAACGTGATTGCCAGCGCGGTGGCCGGCAGCATCGACGCCTTTGTGCAGCGGATGAACGACCGGGCCGCGGAGCTGGGCTGCACCGGCACCCACTTCATGAACCCCCACGGCATGCCCGACGACAACCACTACACCACAGCCAATGATCTCCGGCTGATCACCGAGGCGGCGCTGCAGCACGAGCTGTTTTTCACCATGAGCAACACCCTCACGAAGGTCATCCCCGCCACCAACAAGAGCGACACCCGCACCCTGCAGAACACCAACGGCCTTATCAATCCCGACTCCGTCATCTATCCCGGCTATCTCTATGAGGGCGCCGCCGGCATCAAAACCGGCCACACCAACGCCGCCGGGTACTGCCTCATCTCCACCGCCGAGCGAAACGGCATTCGGCTGCTGTGCATCGTTCTGGGCGCCGGCGAGGGCACCAAGGACAACGGCACCGCGGAGTATAAGAACTTCACCGACACCATCAAGCTCTACGACTGGGCCTTCAACAACTTCAGCGTCCGCACCCTGGTCAGCAGCACGGAGCTGCTGTGCGACGTGCCGGTGCTTTACGGCAGCGACGCAGACCGCGTCACCGCCCACGCCAGAGAGGATCTCACCGCTGTGCTGCCCAACGACGCGGCCATCGAGGACTATGAGCGCACCGTGACCATCTACTCCGAGCGGGACAACGAGCCCCTCCAGGCCCCGGTGGAATCCGGCGCGGTGCTGGGCGAAGTGACCGTCACCAAGGACGGCGTCACCTACGGCAGCGTGCCCATCATCTCCAGCTACGCCGTGGAGCTCTCCCGGGGCGCCTTCCTGCGGCAGGGACTGGAACGGCTGATCAGCAAGCCCATCGTGCTGATCATCCTGCTGGTGATTCTGGCGGTGGTCATCCTCTATATCATCCTGATGATCCGCTACAACCGCAGAAAGCGCCGCAGAGCCCTGGAGGCCCGCCGCAGAAGAATGCAGCAGGAGCAGGCCAGACAGAGAGCCGCCGTCCGGAAGGAGTACGACGACTGGACATCCAACCGAAGATAAAAACAGATCGCGCATCGCAGAGCTTGCGGTGCGCGGTTTTTTCGTGTGGAGTGTGGAGTGTGGAGTGTGGAGTGTGGAGTGTGGAGTGTGGAGTGTAAAAAGGAGGCTTCGCCATGATTGAACTCCCTCATCCACCGCTTGCGCGGTCCCCCTTCCCCCTGAGGGGGAAGGCTTTCGCTCTTTTCCACTACAGCACAAATCCAATTTCCCGTAGGGCGGGTCGCTTGCGCCGACAGCGATGCTTTCAAATTATAGTTTATCGGGGCTTTGGATGTTGTGGAAACCTAAAAAAGTATGTCATTGCGAGGAGCGCAGCGACGTGGCAATCCGCATCCCCGGCGGCGGAGTAGAGACTCGCAGAACGTCGAGAAAGAACGAATTCGCCCAACTTCCAGCAAAGAATGAATCTGCAGTGCAAGAGAACGGATTGCCACAGGTGTGCGCGCTGGTTCGCAATGACATTCTTTGGGTCTGGTGCAAACAACAGCCCGATAAACTCCAATTTGAACAACCAAAAACGCGCTGCATTTGCCTCGCTCTTATAAGGAAGTATTGAAAACGACCTTATAAGGCGTTGCAAGGGCGCAAAACGAAAGCACTCAGAATGGTTTTGATACGGCGCATGAACAACATACGTCATCGTGCAGAAGAAATCGTTCGACAAGACTTGATTGAAAACTGAAACCTCTCTTTATATACCGGGTCATCTCCCGTTCTATCGCTCGGAAAGATAATATCATTTCTTTTCGAAATGAGCGACGGAATCAAGATGCATACTTACTGGAAAGACTGTGCTCATCCAAGCGCAGCCTTTTTATAAAATGCCAAACGCACTACACTTCCAGAACGGCGCTGAGCAGCATGAGCCCGTCCCGGCAGATCTCCTGTGGAGTGGGAATGCGAGAAAATGCTGTGCCCTCCATGGCCTTCATTTGACTGCGCGGTAAAATCTGTATGCCGTATAATGCGTTGCAGTAGACAGAATATTGCACCTTGAACATGTTGCGCGCGGATTCATCCGACTGGGGGAACTGGAAGGCCAAAACCCGGTCCAGTGCGTGGATGTAGGGCATGGAAGACCGCACAAAGTGCTCAATTAGGTCGTTACTATATTTCCGATCCCATACAGACAGCTGCAGGCTCAGAAGCTTCAGCAGCGTCGGATGACTCCAGAGCAGCTCGGAAAGCCACTGGCAAAACGCCTGCCGCTGCATCCGGACCGACAGACCTGCCTGCAATTCCTGCTCCAGGTTCAGATATTCCCGGATCATCAGGTCGAGAAACACACGTTCTTTTCTGTCATAATAGGTGTACATGGATGTGCGGGAAATGCTGGTTCGCTCCGCGATGGTGGCAAGCGTAATGTCGTCATACTCCTCTGTCATCAGCAGCGATTCCGCTGCAGACAGAATCTCGTTTCTTCTGGCGGTCAGCTCTTCTTCCGTTCTCGCGCGGATTTTTCCCATGGTCTTATCCTCCCATTTTATAACTGATGGCATCTTACCACACAAGTGACAACTTGTCGATTCGGCATTGACAAGTTGTCGGTTATATGACATTTTAAGATTAAATCCAAATACGGGAAGGAGCTTTTTTATGAGCAAAGTACTGTTTATCAACGGCAGCCCCAACGAAAGCGGCTGCACCGCCGCCGCAATGGATGAGATGATCCGCGTACTGAATGAGAGCGGTATCGAAACCGAACAGCTCTGGCTGGGAAAAAAGGCTGTGCCGGACTGCATGGCGTGCTATCAGTGCATGTCCGCAGGCAAGTGTGTTTTCAACGACGAGGTCAATGCAATCGGCAGCAGAATAGATGAGTTTGACGGCATCGTCGTGGGCTCGCCGGTCTATTACGGCGGCCCGAACGGACGCCTCACGTCTTTTCTCGACCGCCTGTTCTTCAGCGTGCCGGACAGCAAATTTGAGGGCAAGCTCGCGGCCAGCGTTGTTTCCTGCCGCCGCGGCGGTGCGAGCGCTGCGTTTGAGCGCCTGAATCAGTATTTTCTCATGTCCAACATGCACGTGGTCGGCTCACAATACTGGAACCAGATCCATGGCTTCTCCGCCGAGGAATCGAAGCAGGATCTGGAGGGCCTCCAGACCATGCGCACGCTGGCGAAGAACATGGCGTGGCTGCTCAAGGCCATGGAAGCCGGCGACCGTGACGGGCTTGAGCGCCCTACGCAGGAGGAGAAAACCTTTACGAGTTTTATTCGCTGATATCACGGCGTTCCTGTCAGCGCAATCCTGCAGGCCTACAGCATCTGCCAGATCCAGCCCTACCCCGGTTTCTCCGATGATAACAACTATCTGAAGAATTCCTTTGCCGAAGCAGAGCACGTGAACTTGTTTAACGGGCTGGAAAGGCAAACCGTCATTGCGCCGGACGGCACTGATCTCACAGAGCTTGTGGAGAAAGCCGTTGCATGGCTTACAGAGCATAGCTTCTAACAGTGCCTTTTTAACGATTTGCCACCCAATTTAATTAACTGATGCAACGAGCGATCAAGAAGAAATTTCTCAAAGCACATAGTCTGTTTTATTGAAAACTGAACACCGTACAAACGTACAGATGTACGAATGATTTGCACGCTCGGCGCAGTCATTCGTACATCTGTATTTTCATTTAAAAGCAATTTTAATTCTGTTGTACATCTGTACTTGCGTACAGGATATCATCCCGCAGGCGGTATCGGCTCAGGCCGTAGGCGGTCGCATCCCGAACAATGATCGTCTCCCCCATCGGCTTCAGCCACTTTTTGCTGAAGGTTCCGGAACCAAAGAACGGCACCACCACGCGCGCCATGCTCGTCACGATTCTCCATCGCCTTGAGGGCACGCCCGCAGTCAGCGCGGGAAATCCCTTCAAGGATGTGAAATCGAACCAGTGGTACACCGACGCCGTCCTCTGGGCGAACGAAAACGGCATTGCATGCGGCTACGGAAACGGCGTCTTCGGACCGATGGACACCCTCACGCGCGAGCAGTTTGCCGCCATGCTGCAGCGCTACAATCAATGTTGGAACCGCCTCAAGTGCATGCGTTCCCATCCACGGGAGTCACAAAACGACAATCCCTCGAAGGCAAGCGGCAGGAATGGTATAACACAATAATCAATCGGGTGATGATGGTACGCATCATAAGCTGAGGGCAGCGCGCCGCAGTTCGACGATCTGACCATGCTGTGCGTGGAGAGAACAGCACGCAGCGGAGACGGTCAGAATTCCTGAATTTCACAGGAAATAAATGTATTTACAAATCATCCGAAGATTGTTTACAACCTTTTAGCACTCTCGGCTTGACAGTGCTAATTTCGGTGCTATAATAAAAAGCGAACAAAGGAACAGAGATCGAATGGATGACCTCCATCCCCTTGCTCAGGTAACAAACATAGTGATTGCAAAAGGAGGCATGACTTATGTTACCGAGTATTTTTGGAGAGAGTTTGTTTGACGACTGGATGGGCTTCCCGTTCAGAGACTTTGAGTCCGATGTGGATCGCAAGCTGTACGGCAAGCATGCGTCACGCGTGATGAAGACGGATCTGAGGGAACACGATGACGGCTATGAGCTGAAGGTGGATCTTCCGGGCTTCAAGAAGGACCAGATCGATCTGCAGCTGCAAAACGGCTATCTGACGATCAGCGCTTCCAAGGGCCTGGAAGAAGACGACAAGGACAAAAAGGGTACCATCGTCCATCAGGAACGCTATGAGGGTTCTCTTGCCAGAAGCTTCTATATTGGCGAAAACATTCCCGAGGAGGAGATCAAGGCCAGATTCGAGGACGGCGTGCTGACGCTGGAATTCCCGAAGGAAAAGCCGATTGCGCTCCCGGAGCGGAAAACGATACAGATCACAGGCTGATAGTATTACATACAAAACGATTCGCTTTACAAAAGAAAAGATTGCTGAAAGGCCAGACCTTTCAGCAATCTTTTTTTAATTTCGGAATCACCTCCGCGAAAGCAGAGGAGCACCTCTGTTTGATCAAACCCGCTTCGCCTTTTTCCGTTTCAAAACGCGATAGCCTAAGAACGAAAAAGCAAGAACCAATACCGCGCAGAGCAGAACAATCGGAAGCACTGCCGGGCCGGGATGATGATTACCAGCTTGTTCCAAACCGGATTCCTCTAGATAGGCGGAAACCGCATTGTCAATTTCCGCGAGCTTTTCACTGGCGATGCGCTTGATATATTCGGCATTCTCATTTGCCAGCTGATTCGCCATGGCCGCAACTTCTTCATCAGAAGCCGATTTTGCCAGCGCGGCCATCCGCTCATCGTCAGCGGCGGCTTTGGCATTCATCGCTTCCTGTGCCCGGTTCATATCATCATGCAGGTTGCGAATCAGCTCGCTGTCCGCCAGGAACTGAAGAACAGCCTGCGCTGTTTCGGCGTCCACTGCATCTCCGTTCCTGTCGTAGTATGCGCCGCTGTCATCCATTCTGTAATAGCTGCCGTTGCCAGCGTTGCCGAGCTCATTGAACAGCCAGTAGATGGACTCCGGATCAAATGTCTGCGTGGATTCGCTTGTGTACCCATCCGGCGTCTCGGTCATCACACAGGTGTAGAAGGGAACATAGACCGAAAACTCAGACGGGGCCATGGCAAGCCACTCAATCGTGCTGACAGGCGCCGGGATTGCGGGGTCTCTTCGGATCTCAAAAATGTGCTCCTCGTTCTGACTGTAAGATCCGATCGAACGCATGGGCACCCCATCGGAATTCTTATTTCTTGCGGTCGTCTCATAAGCGGTTCCCTCACCGTGAGACGCCAGAACCTGTCTCAAAGTCATGAGAGAGATCCTGCCTCTGATTGCATCAGAAGGCGCATACTCCAGGCAGAACGGACCCACCGCCGCTTCTTCCACCGACGCGTTGGGGAACTGGTCCGATATTTCTGCAACGGGCTTCGGGACAACGTCCATCCCCTCTGCCAGTTCACGGTTCAGAATCGATGCGCCGTAATAAAGCCTGTAGCTGGAATACTGACTGTATCCCTGTGAATAGGATTTCGCCACATGGATCTCATCGTCCCCCTCGATATCAGTGACATAGAACCCGCCGTCTTTTGCGGTGGAGATGAGTCCGGGCGATGCAATCACATTCTCGTCTTTGACATTGACCTGCTGTGTCATGATGTCATTGGGCAGCACCGAAACCGTATCGTCGGAAAGTCTTGTGGCGACATACTGGTGACCGGATACGATTTCAAAAACCCAGGTTTCCTCGCGGTCGGCAATCAGGACCGTACTCACTTCCCGATAATCCGGATCATCGGGTTCCGAGTTGCCGTGTCCGTACCTGTCAATACAGTCTGCCAGAAGCTGGACGGCGTCCTTCGCAGAATCTGCTGACTGCAGAATATAGGAGGCCATGGACAGTTCTGTCAGTCCTCCGGAGGTCAGGGGATCCACAGCCTGGACCTTTTCGTTAAAACACGTGGACACCGTTGCAGAAACTGCAACGCCTTTTTCGTTGATGCCTGCTTCTCCGAATGGAATCTCTGTCACTCCGCTGTATTCGGACGGGTCATCCATTACGGCACTGTATCGAAGCGTATGCGCGGGATAGGGAACACGAAAGCCGTAATCATCCTCGAGCATCTCATCCGGCGCATGGTCAGCGGCAGGGACAATCACAAACTGCTTCACCCAATCCGGTCCGAAATCCTCGGATCGTCCCAGATAGACGGAACCGTTTTCCGTCGTGCCGCCGCCTGCATAGATACCCGTACATGCCAATGCGTTGGCAGAAAACGCGGATGCCCACACCGTCAGTGCCAGCAGAATGATAGCTGCCCGCTTTGCGATTCGTTTTTTCATCGTTTTCTCCTCTATTGCATTAGAATACCCATCATCGAACAAGCGTTGCAAAAGCGCTTGCTTTTGCGATGGAGCCTCTCACTGTTCTTTTCCCTTAACTGAATGACATTGCGCGTCTGCGGGGCGCTGTTTTTTACAGCAGACCGTAAAACAGCACGATCGCCGCCCAAGCGGTTATGAGACCGATGCAGCCCACGAGACCGCCCATGCGCAGATAATCCTTGAAGCGATAGCCCGCCACCTGCACCATCGTGATCGTGAGCGTGGCGACCGGCGTCGCCATGGCAAGGCTGGAGCCGAACACACAGGCCAGCGCCACCGGCATGGGATCCATGCCGATCTGGATTGCCATTGGAACCGCCATTGCCGCGAGCATGGACACCAGCGAGCCGTTTGCCATGAACTGACTGAGCAGGAAGCCCGCCAGCAGAAACAGTGCCACCAGCGCCGCCGGCTGCACGATCCACGCGCCAAGGGCCGAGACCAGCCAGTTCATGATGACCGCGCCGACGCCGGAGGCCACAAAGCCCTTGGCGATTGCGAGCGCAGCACCGACGGTCACAAGCGCGGACCAGTTCATATTGCTCATGGCGTACTGCCCGTGCACGCAGCCCGTGACCATCAGCACCACGGAACCGGCAACGGCAATGAGACCGAGATCCCAGCCGAAGGGCTGAATCACGAAGAGCACAATGCAGGTCACAAACACCGAGACGGAAATGATCGCCTTGCGCTTGTCAATCTGAAATTCCTCGGCCTTGTTTTCTTCCTCGCTCACGACCTCATCGAAGTCAAACCACTTTTTCTGCAGGTCATAGAGGAAGAACCAATAGCAGATTGCGATCACGGCCATCACCGTCAGCGCGATCGGCGCGGGTGTGAAAAACCGCATCGTTTTCACGCCGGTCGTCACGAGCACGTCGTTTGCCAGCAGGGGCGCGGTGCTGCCGGCGAGCGAGCCCGTGCCGCCGATGAGGCTGCCCATCGCCAGCGGCAAATAGGTCATCTTCTTTGTGATGCGCCCCTTGCTTGTGATGGCGAGGGAGGCGATAAACGGCATGTACATGGTGATGAGCGCCGTGTTGTTTGAGAACATGGAGAGAATGCCGGAGGTGAGAAAGACGATGATGGCAAAGGCCTTTTCGCTCATGCCCATGAGCCTTGAGAGCGTGTGACCGAGCTTTCCCGCCACGCCGGACTCCATCAGAGAATCTACGATGATGATCATGCCCAGCACGAGCATGACCGTGGTGCTCGAGAAGCAGGCAAACGCTTCGTTGAAGCTCAAAACGCCGGTGAACACCAGCGCCAGCATACCCAGCACGGTCGTGAGCGCGACGGAAAAATGTTCTGTCAGATACAGAATACAGGTGGCGGCTATGATGATCAGTGTGATCGTGCTTTGGGACATGGATCGACCTCCTTCCCGACAGATGATTGGATATAATAGATTATATCAAACTTTTTAATTCGACGCAAGATTTACCTCCTCAACATCGCTGTCATACGCAAAACAGGGTCTGGCTGGGCCAGACCCTGTTTTCAGCTTTCCGTTAAGAATCCTTTGTCACGCCGCTGATTGCAATGATTTCAAGCTTTGGCTCCGCATCCGACGCATAGCTCGGATCCAGCAGCCAGAGCTGACCGCTGCCCAGACAAATTCCCTGTCCTTTGGCAAAGAGGCCGCTGCAGGTCTCTTCCTCCATTGCCGCCCGGTCAGACGGATGGACGTGCCGCTCACTCAGGAAGGCGGTCAGCGCCTGGGCGTCGGCGAGCTCCTCGCCATCCACGGTGATGGGATAGCGCACATGCTCTGCAAGCCAATCCCAATCCTCGTTCAGATAGGCGTCCTTCACAAGCGCGGCAAATTGCTCCACCTCATCTGCGGGCATGGCGGTGACGCCGCTGTAATCGGCGTCAGACGAAGCCGCAGAATCATCCAAGCTGCCCTCCGGCTCAGCGCTGCCGGCGGGCGTTTTTTCTCCTGCGCAGGCGGCAAGCGTCAGCAGCATCAGGACGTCCAAAAGAACGGAGACGTATTTTTTTCATTCTCATTCCTCCGGCACCTCCATATAGGTGGCGTCGCCGACACCGCTGCAGGTGATGGCTTTTACCGTCAGGCCGCCCATATCCGTATCCTCGTTGAAATTCTCGGGATCCTTGACGGTCCCCTCGAAGGTGATGTCGTAGGAATAGGCGCCATGGTTCATACCGAACTGCAGCTCATCCAGATTATAGTAGTGCACCGTCCAGCCATCGTCGATCAGTTCCTGACCGGTTTTGCCGATGTACTGATCTGCCTCCTGCTGCGAGGGGATGTTCTCCGTGAGATTCTCAATGACCTTGACGGGAAGCGGCGCAATCAGTTCGCTGAGCTTCTTATCATAATCGGGGTCTTCAAAGTCCAGATCAAAGATGGCCTGAGCGGTTTCCTCGGGGACGTCGCAGATGGCGCGATAGGTATTGCCGTCCTGCTCAAAGGCGTACACATAGGTCGTGCCGGTCAAACTGGCGCCAACTTCAGGCAGCCCAAGCAGGTCGCCGAGGGTCTTGACCGTATCGAGATCCACGGGTTTTCCGTCCTTGCCCTCGGGCAGGAACTCCGCAATAAACTCGGTGTCCTCCTCCGCGGTGACAGTGATCAGCGGCTCGGTGGAATACGCTTTCCCGTCGACGGTCCACTTGAAGAAGTGATATCCTTCCTCCGGCTCCGCGAGAATTTTGACCACCGTTCCCTTTTCCACGTTCATAAACGCGGACTGCGCGGGGTACTCGGGATCGATTTTCGGATCTGTGCCGTCATCGGAGATGGCGATATTCCCGTCCACGCCCTTAATGTTGACCATGATTGTGACCAAATCGCCAGCCTCAGACCCTGCAGGCTCCGCGGCGTTCTTTCCGCAGGCGCCCAGCGCGAGGATCATGACCAGTACAAGCATCAGACTCAGGATTCTTTTCATGTCAATCGCTCCTTTCGGGTTGTTGTTTCCAGTATACTGCAAGTGGGCAGATTTCGTCAATGAGGCGCGCCCCGTCAAGAGGACAATGAAATAATATAAAATTTTTCACGGCTAGCAGCTTCGGTTGCTGGCCGCTTTTTATGCGGCAAGACACAGCGCGTGCTTCTCCATTGGTGTCAGGACGCCAAGTCTGCGCTGCAGTCGTCCGGTGTTGTAGTAGCGGATATAATTCTCAATTGTCTGGATCATACAAATGACCTTGCCTTACTTGAGAAAGGCATCTCTCCTTTCCAGCTCTTCCACTTTTTTTAACAGATCACGCTCCATTTTCAGCAGGCGGTTCTCCGCTTCCAACTGGGCAATCCGTGCTTCCAGCGCTTCCTTCTCGCTGCGCGGCGCCTGATCTTTTTTTCGCTGTCCACGTCGGTCTTCCAAGCCGGGCTTTCCCAGCTCCTTGTACTTCCTGACCCAGGTATACACCTGCTGGTAGCTCACTTTGTATTTCTCTGCTGTCGCTCCGTAATCCAGGCCGCTGTCAATGCAGGCTTTAACGATTTCATACCGTTCTTCTGGTGTTTTGTTGGCCTAATGTTCCCTTCCTTCCGGAATTCATTATGCTGGATTTCTGCGGGAATGGACGACATTCGGGAAAACCCGCAGAAATACAGGCTTTCGGCAGAAAAAAGGAAATGGTGCAGCCCCCAACAGGGCTACACCATTCCTTGTGAATGAAAACTTCCTTATAGGGCCGTCCCATTCTGCAGCGCGTTTTGGATGATTTGGTTTTTTACGCCAGGGCGGCGGTGATGATGGACATCTGGTAGACTTCCTCGGCGTCGCAGCCGCGGGAAAGGTCGTTGAT
>CAMHPQ010000033.1 GCA_946187035.1 uncultured Clostridia bacterium
CGTTTTGCACCGTTTCACCACGATAATCCACGGTACAGTCTGATTTTTACTACCGATTTACTACTGAATACAGAGCCGCAGTATGACAAAGCCGCAGGGGAGAGGATCGCGTGTATGAGATCCTCTCCCCTGCGGCTTGTTTCTTTTCAGGGGAGACAAACATGCCTTTATGTTGTCAAAACACAGGGAACTCCAGCTATCCACAAAAAATGCACCCTCGGAAAAAGAATTGCAGGGTGGCTTCTCAGGGATTGTCACGGAATCCAATGAACTGCAGATAGAAAAACAATAAAGGTGTTGGTATAGTGAAGCCAGCTCAAAACCCCAGCCGTGAGAGGTCAAACTGTTAGGAGGTTGCTTATGCCAACACAAACTGCCGCTGTGGCAAAAAAGCCCAAGAGGGCGCTCCGGGGCAAACCGCAGAAGCCGTTCTTCGAGCGACTGGCCCTGGACTTCAAAAGAAACTGGATCCTGTACTTAATGGCGCTGCCGGCGCTGATCTATTTCATCGTCTACTGCTACGCGCCAATGGCCGGCCTGTACATCGCAGTCTCGGACTTCAAAATTTCCGGAGGACTATTTGACGGAAAGTTTGTCGGCCTCAAGTATCTGATGGACTTCTTCCACAGCTACTACTTTGGCCGCCTGCTCCGTAATACCCTGGTGCTTAGTCTGGAGACGCTCATCTTCGGTTTCCCGATCCCCATCCTGTTCGCGCTGGTCCTCAACGAAATTCGCAGCCGCGGCTTCAAAAAGCTGGCTCAGACCGTGACTTATATGCCACACTTCATCAGCATCGTGGTGATCTGCGGCCTCGTGGTTAACTTCTTCAGCCTCAACGGTTTGGTCAACACGATCGTTCAGCTCTTTGGCGGCAAGCCCATTGCTTTCATGTCCGATCCCAAATGGTTCCGCACTGTCTACGTCGGGTCCGAGATATGGCAAAACTTTGGCTGGGACAGCGTGGTGTTTCTGGCGGCACTGGCAGGCATCGACCTTGCACAGTTTGAGGCAGCGAAGCTCGACGGAGCCTCCCGCTGGCAGACCATCTGGCATATCTCTCTCCCCAGCATCCTCCCCACAGTGGTCACCATGCTTCTGATGCGCCTGGGCCATGTGATGAGCCTTGGTTTTGAAAAGGTGTTCAACCTCTACAGCCCGGCCACCTATGAGACTGCTGATATCATTTCCACCTTTGTCTACCGGCAGGGCATTCTTGGTGCAAACTTCAGCTCCGCCGCAGCCATCGGTCTCTTCAACAGCGTGATCAACCTGATCTTGGTTGTTGTTATGAACAAGGTCAGCCGGAAACTGACCGAGTCCAGCCTCTGGTAAGAAAGGACGTGAATCAGTAATGAAGAAAAATACGATTAAAACGTCGAAAGAAGACCTCATATTTGACATCGTCTCCTATGCGGTCATCGCCATTTTGGTTCTCGCCTGTTTCTACCCAATGTGGTATGTTTTCTGCGCCTCGCTCTCCGATCCGACTGTCGTCGCCGGATGCAAGGGTGTGCTGTTCTGGCCCCAAAAGCTTAATTTAGACGCCTATAGGCGCGTTTTTTCCAATCAGGATATCTGGACCGGCTTGAAAAACACAGTCCTGTATACCGTCGTCGGCACAACACTTAACGTCCTTCTGACTGCCATGTTGGCCTACGCCCTGTCCAGGAAGAACGTGATGCTGAAAAAGCCTCTGACCCTTCTGATCAGTTTTACCATGTTCTTTAATGGCGGCATGATCCCCACCTATCTGGTTATCCGCGACCTTGGCCTTCTGGACCACCGTTTTGCCGTGATTCTTCCCGGCCTTGTTTCCGTTTTCAACTTCATCATTATGCGCACCCACTTTGAGTCGATCCCGGATGCGCTGGAAGAGTCGGCGAAGATTGACGGTGCCAACCAGTGGACAATTTTCTGGAAGATCTATATGCCCGTCAGCGCCACCTCTCTTGCGGTCATGACCTTGTTTTACGGTGTGAGCCACTGGAACGGGTGGATGAATGCCATGCTCTATCTTCCCAACAGCCGTGAGCTCTTCCCCCTGGCGCTGATTACCCGCGAAATCGTCCTTTCCAGCGCCACCTCCGCTATGAACGATGGCGCTGCCCTCACCCAGGAGATGGCCGACGCGATCAAGTACGCCACCATTATTGTGTCCACACTGCCGATCCTCTGCCTGTATCCCTTCCTGCAGCAGTACTTCACCAAGGGCGTCATGGTCGGCTCTGTTAAGGGATAAGGCAAAAACTTCATGATGTATCATACAGGATATGGAATTGAGAAAATTGCATCGGATTCCAAAAAACTGTAGATATACTTTCTCCCGGCAAGCGTTTATCATCACATTATAAGCGTGACATCACGCGGAAAAGGAGTCAAACAGAATGAAAAAAGCCACTCGTCTTCTCTCCCTGCTTCTGGCCATCCTGATGGTGATGGCTCTGGCCGCCTGCGGCAACTCCGCCCCTGCGGCTTCCTCCTCGGAAACCTCAACCGCCAATTCTGAAACCGCCGCTGACGACTCGCAGCCTGTCGAACCTGTCGAGGCCACCTATCCTCTGACCACCGAGAACAAGAAGCTGACCATCTACATGCGCGATAATTCTGCCGGCGTCATTGGCGATTATGGCCGCGTGGCCGGTATTAAGGCCGCCGCAGAGAAGCTCGGCGTAGAACTGGAGTTCATTCACCCCACCACCGGCAGCGAGGCTGACCAGTTTAACCTCATGATCGGTTCCGGCAAATACCCCGATATCATTGTCTGGGAGTTCTCTACCGCTGCCATGGGTCTTTCCGAACTGGTTGACCAGGGCATTCTTATCGATATGGATCCGCTGATCCGCCAGTATGCTCCCAACTATCTGAAGGTTCTCGAGCGCAACGAGGCTTATCCGCGTGAGGTCCGCTCCGATGCCGGCAAGTATCAGGCTTTCTATACCTTTACCGTCAGCATCCCCGTTTCCTCCGGCCCGGTCTTCCGCCAGGACATTCTGGACAAATATGGTCTTTCTCTCCCCGAGACCGTTGATCAGTGGGAAGAAGTGATGAAGGCTGTCAAGGAGCAGGATCCTACCTGCAAGTATCCTCTCTCCACCAGTAAGAGCTACACCGGCGCTGTCTGGTTCAACGAACTGCTGCCCGCTTACAACACCCGCACCGAGTTCTGCCTGGGTGAGAACGGCGAGGTCGTCTATGGCCCCATCACCGATAACTACAAGGCCTACCTCGCCAAGCTCAATGAGTGGTACAGTGCTGGCCTGATCGATCCCGAGTTTATGTCCAATGACGGCACTGCCCTCAACGGCAAGGTCGCCGACGGCTCCTGCCTTGTTGCCACGATGGCCATCAACAGCGGCATCCGTAATATTACCAACAATGTTCGCCCCAACAATCCCGACTTCCAGCTCACCGGCGTGGCATGGCCTGTTCTGAATGCCGGCGATCCCTCCAGCTATGTTCTGGCTGGCGGCGTTGCCCATACGGGCGTCCAGGCTGCTATCTCCAGCGGCTGCTCCGATCCCGTTCTGGCTACCCAGGTTCTGGACTTCTTCTACTCCGATGAGGGCAGCGATCTGATCTCCTGGGGCATTGAGGGCGAGAGCTACACCGTAGCCGCTGATGGCACCAAGACCTTCACCGATAACATTATGAACGCTGCCGACGGCAAGGCTCCCACCGAGGCTGTTCTCGACTACGCTCTGCCCATGTACGGCTTCGTCAATGCCATGGACAACGACGCTTACGTGCAGCTGGCTGTGAATATGCCCGAGCAGGGTGCTGCCCGCAGCCTGTGGCAGAGCCTGGATCAGGGTGCAAACCTGCCCAAGCTGACTGTCGACAAGGACCACGCCAACGACTACCGCATGATCATGAACGAGGTGCAGACCTACATCCAGGAAATGTACATCAAGTTCATTACCGGGCAGGCCAACCTTGATTCCGATTGGGACACCTATGTGAACACCATCAAGGGAATGGGCATTGAGAATGCCACCCAGTGGGTACAGGATGCTTACACTGCCTTCATGAACCGCTAAGCTTTCAGGAAACAATCCGATTTGGCCCGCAGTACAAGGTGCTGCGGGCCTTTGTAAAAAAGGAAGGAGCAAGCTATGAGAACAAAGGTCCTGCTGACTGACGGATGGCGCTATGGAGTCACAGAAGCCCCGAAGGGAAACGAACTGCCGCTTCTGCCGGAGATAATGGAAAGCGTCTGTGTTCCCCATGTGTGGAATGTGGAGAATCCCGGACAAGTGGGCTGCCGTGTCTATCAGCGGCATTTGCGTGCTGAGGAAATCGCCGGAGAGCGCGTGTTTCTGGAGTTCTGCGCAGTTGCCGGCGTGTGTCGCGTCTGGCTGAACGGGCAGTATATTGGCGAGCATCGCGGCGGTTACAGCTGCTTCCGTTTTGAACTGACCGAGGCTTTGAACGGGGGAGATAATCTTCTCACCGTCACAGCTGACAATTACAAATATCAGGACATCTGCCCGCTGGGCGGCGACTTCAACAATTACGGCGGTATCTACCGTGAGGTCTCTCTGATCTCCACCGGCAAAAACCACTTTGATCTGCTCTATTATGGATCCAGCGGGCTTGAGATCGAAACACGGGCTGACGGCCTGGTGAAAGCGAACGTCCATGTCGTCGGCGAGGGTAAGATCATCTATCGCCTGTTGGACGGCGAGACCACAGCAGCGCAGGCGGAGGCAACCCCGGAGGAAAGTGCCGTGCAGCTGCAGCTTGACAATCCCCACCTCTGGAACGGCAAGGACGATCCCTACCTCTACACCCTGCGCGCGGAGCTTGTGGTAAACGGCGTGTCTGAAGACTGCGTTTCCCTGCGCTGCGGCTTCCGGGATTGCAGAGTGGACGCGGACAAGGGCTTTTTCCTGAACGGGGAGCACCTCAAGCTCAACGGCGTCGCCAAGCACCAGGACTGGGACCGGATGGGCAGCGCCCCGACGAGAGAGCAGCTGGACACCGATATGGAGCTAATTCGCGAGGTGGGGGCAAATGCCCTGCGTCTGTCCCATTACCAACACCCGGACTATTTCTATGACCTGTGCGACGAAAACGGTCTGCTGGTCTGGGCGGAAATCCCGATGCTGGGGATGCCGGACGGAAACGAGGCGATCATTGAAAACGCCAAGCAGCAGATGACCGAGATGATCCTTCAAAACAAGCATCATCCCTCCATTTTCTGCTGGGGCATTCAGAACGAGATCGCCATGCTGGGCGAGAGCCTGGAGATGTACCGCAAGACCGAGGAGATCAACGCCCACACGAAGGCGCTGGATCCCTCCCGGCCCACCACGGCGGCAAACCTCTTTTCCGTTCCTTTTAACAGTGAGCTCTGCTTTATCCCCGATATTCTCGGCTACAATGTGTATTTCGGCTGGTATCACCATGAGATGGAGGACTACGACAGCTTCCTCGACAGCTTCCACAGCCAGAATCCGCAGGTTCCCCTGTGTGTGAGCGAATACGGCGTGGACGGCTCGCCTGATCTCCATTCCGCCGCCCCCAAGCGGAAGGACTACAGCGAGGAATTTCAGGCGCTGTTCCACGAGACCGTATACCCCAAGCTCCGTGACCGCGATTTTGTCTGGGGCAGCTTTGTTTGGAACATGTTTGATTTTGGCTCCTTTGCCCGCAACGAGGGCGGCTGCCAGGGCCAGAACCGCAAGGGCCTCGCCACCTTCGACCGAAAGATCAAAAAGGATGCCTTTTACTATTACAAGGCCAATTGGAGCAGGGACTCCTTCGTCCACATCGGCGGCCGGCGCTTTGCCAGACGCTGCGGTGAGGAGACCTGCGTCAAGGTTTACTCCAATCAGAAGAGCGTGCAGCTCTTCGCGGATGGGGCGGATCTGGGAACGCTCAGCGGCTGCGCACCGGTGTTCACCTTCGAGCATGTGCCGCTCCACCTGGGAGAAAATCGACTGAAGGCTGTCAGCGGAAGCTGCATCGATGAGATTACGTTGCTCGGCGTGACAGAAGCGGAGCCCAGCTACATCTACGTAGATCCGAATCCGGAATACAACGTGAAGAACTGGTTTACCCAGGAGGAGTCGTCTGACAAGCTCTTCGATCCGGACTGCTGGTCTGTGCTTGATCCCATGCGCGAGCTGCTGGCGGATCCCAGAGTGCTGGCGATGCTTGAAAAGGAAGTACCTGTCTTGGCTGCGGATTTCGAGTTTGCCAAGAGCGCGCCCGTATCGCTGCTGAAGATCTTTAATCTCCGGCGAAAAGAGTTTACCGAGGATTTTGTCAAAGAGATCAACAGGAAACTGGGGACCATCAAAAAGCCCAAATAAAGAAATACCGCCACTGCCGGCAATGGCAGCGGCGGTATTCTTATCTGTTGTCGTTACATGCACTGCTCCGGGAACGTCTCCGCAATCTTTTCTTCGATCTGAAAGACACGGTTCAGGGCCGGATACAGGATCTGATAGGTCCAGTAGAGGATCAGCCAGAAGCCGAGAAACAGGAGCAAAAGAAGCGAGCCGGGATACAAAACCAGCATCAGTACCCACCAGGCGACCTGCAGGAGGCCGGCAGCGAGGCAGCGGAGAAAGTTAGGGAAGAAAAAGAGAAGACAGTTGCGCAAACGTGAGAGATGGCTCTGACGGAACAGCACCAGCTGCGGCCAGAACACGGAAAAGAGAATGGCAGCCAGCAGGGCGCTTGCCAGACAGCACAGCGCCGTGCCCAGTGGGAGCGTTCCGCTGGTCCAGAAGACCTGCAGCCCCATAAAGACGAGAAAACCCACAAACAGGCACAGTACGATCCCCGGCACAAGGGATTCCCGCCAGTTCTGTTTCCAGGCTTTGCGGTAGCTGCACCACCAGTCGTCCTGACAATGACGGAGGCTGCGCAGGATGCAGTCCACCATACCGGACAGCGCCGGGCCGAAGATGGCCCCGCCCAACACACAGGCGAGCATCAGGATCAGGAAGCTGCGGGTGAGCATGGCCGCCGCCAGCCCAAGACCAAAGGGCAGCGCACCGAGCGCTGTAAGGAAATTAGCCAGGACAAAGCTTTTCCAATCCTGCGGCAGAAGATTCCCAACCAGCAGATGCAGAGCATTGGCCTCGCCTTCTGTGTTATTTCGATTCATGGAGCGGGTCACCTCTTCGCTATATAATCTCAACCTTCGGGAAGAAGCGGCGCTGTTTCAGGAGAAGCCTTTCCCCGGTAAGCTCCGTTTCTCCGCGCAGACGAATGTCCTCGCAGGAAGAGCCTACCATCACCTGCCGTTTCCCCGGTTCAATGCCAAGCTGCATGTCACGTCCGTAAAACGCGAGCTGGGGCGTGTCGATCCAGATATGCACAAGTTTTTCTTCTCCCGGCTCCAGGGCGACACGCGCGAAGGCAGCGAGCTGACGCATGGGCCGCACCACGGAAGCGAGAAGGTCTCGCATGTAAATTTGAGCCACCTCTTCGCCGGGACGGCTGCCGGTATTCCTGATTTTGAAGCTCAGCTCCATCGTCTCTCCACAGACGACCTGCGGCGAGACGGAGAGGTCGCTGTACTGAAAGCTTGTATAGCTCAAGCCATGGCCGAAGGGATAAAGAGGCGTGCTGCTCTCGCTGTCCAGATACTCTGCCATGTGAGTCGGCCCTTCAAACAAAGGCTGCAAATCGTAACGCATCGGGATCTGCCCGGCATGGCGGAGAACAGTGATCGGCATTTTGCCGCCGGGAACCGCCTTGCCTGTGAGAATATCGGCAATCGCCTCCCCGCCGTGCTCCCCGGGGAGCCAGGCGTACAGCACCGCATTGCTGCTGCAGTCCGCGTCTCGGATGGCGAGAGGCCGTCCGTCGATCAATACCGTCACGATCGGTTTCCCCGTTGTAAACAGCGCCTGCATCAGCTTCCGCTGCGGCAGCTCCAGATCCAAATTGGTATTGTCCTTGTTTTCTCCGCAGGTGGCATCCACCGAGCGCATGCTTTCCTGGCCGCCGACCACAGCAACGACTACATCGGCCTTTTCGGCAGCGGAAAGGGCGTCTTCAATCCCGCCCTCCAGGGGGAGCTTCACGCCGCAGCCAGGCGCATAGAGCACATGCTCCTCACCCAGCAGCGCAGAGAGCGCCTGGCGCACCGTTTTTGCCTTCGGATAGTAGCGCTGGAGGAAATCCTCCTGTCCTTTGTAGACCTTGCGCTCGCTGCGCTTGCCGAGATCCTCCTTGACAAGCTCCAGGATCTGTGCTTCCTGCTCCGGCGTGGGGGGCACGTCAAAAATGATACCGCGCTCCAGAAGCTTGTCCTTGCGCTGGGTCGTGTAGATCTCCAGCATCATAGTGCGGAAGTTGTCCAGCTCGCTGCGGTTGAAGTCCAGGTTGGAGGCGTTCACCGTGCCTACGCTGGAGTAGCCGCCGAAGAAGGGCAGGACAGTGTCCGCCGAGGGGCCGATAACGGCTACGGTCAGATTCTCACGCAGAGGGAGGACACCGTCGTTTTTGGCCAGAACGATGGATTTTTCCGCGATGGAGCGGGACAGGGCGTGGACGGCGGGATCTGCTGTGAGCATCTCGAAGCTCCCCTGCGGTGCACAGTCGTCCAGCAGACCGAGCCGGCATTTTACGGAAAGCACGCGGTGAACGGCCTGATCAATGCAGGCTTCCTCCACAAGACCTTCGTGAACAGCGTCCACCAGCTGATGGAAACATACACCGTCCGGCTGATCCACGTCGATCCCCGCTGTCAGGGCCTGCACAGCGGCATCCGTGCGGGAAGCGGCGGTCCCAAAGCGGTTAAAGCTCCGTTCCACACTGCCGTAATCGGAGACTACCGGACCGTCAAAGCCGAGTTTTTCACGCAAAAGCTCCGTCATCAGATAGCGGGAAGTAACGGTAGGCTCTCCGTTGAGCGTACCATAACTGTTCATGACCGCCATCACGTTGCCTTCCCGGATCGCCGCCTCAAAGGGGAAACAATACTCTTCCAGCAGGCTGCGCTCGGACAGATCAACCTGACCGCCATTGCGTCCGCCGCAGGAATTGCCGTAGGCGATAAAGTGCTTGGCAGTTGCCATCAGTTCATCGTTTCCCTGCAGGCCCCTCACAAAACGTGTTCCCATCTGGGCAACCAGCATCGGGGATTCCCCATAGGTTTCTCCGATGCGGCCCCAACGGGGATCCCGGCCCAGATCGAAGAGGGGCGAGTGGGCTGCGTAAATGCCGTAGCTCTTGAGCTGAGCCCTGACCGCCTCGCCCATCTGCTCGGCAAGCTCCGGCTGCCAGGTGGCGGCCATGCCGAGGGACTGCGGGAAGGTCGTGGCACCGGGAATCTGTGCGCCGGCGATCGCTTCGCTGTGCGCCAGAACCGGAATTCCAAGACGGGTATGCTGGCACAAATACTCCTGGATCCGTTGGAGCGTATCGACATCCTTTTGAGAATCTCCCGTCAGAGCTGAGTTGAGATAGTTCACGGTCCCCATGCCGTGGGAGAAGAGCCGCTCCATGGCTTCGTCGTCCAAGGTATCCGGGAGCGTGCAGCAGCAGAGCTGGGCGATCTTTTCCTCCAGCGTCATCTGTGAAAGAAGCTCCTCGACACGAGCGGAGATCTGACGCGTATCCTGATGTTGAGTCAATCGCATCACATCCTTCCTGATTCTATCGTAGCACAGGACGACCTGAGGATAAATCTGCAATTCTAAGGAATCCCCTTCAATTCTTGTGAAACTGGCTTTCCAGCATTCCCATTCTGGAAAAAATGTGATATGATACCACTATATTAAGGAAGTGGAAACACAGCTTTCTGATGATCGGGGTGCCGGAATGAAACGGGATTTGAAAACGCACTTCAAAGAGCATGAATCCTTCTATAAACTGATGCGCTCGTTCCTCATCATGCTGATCCTGCCACTGCTGCTGGTGATGGTCAACTATCTCTATTCCCATACGCTTTTGCGCCAGGAGAACCTCAACTATCAGGCGGCGGTGCTGGAGCAGGTGCAGCTGGCTATCGATGAACGACTGCAGGGCCTGCAGCGTCACGCGCTGGATCTGACCAACGACGCGACCATCAGCCAGGCGCTTGAGAAGAAGCTGGACAGCCAGGAGGATATCAACTACCAGCTCTGGCAGGTCTCCAACCAGCTGAAGTATTACAGCGCCTCCGCCGGAAGACTGTGCGACACCCTGGTGTATTCTTCAAGCTATGATTGCCTGATCAGCGGAAGCTACATTGATTTCCGCGCTTCAGCGGGGATTACAAGGCTCGGCTCCGAGGAGATGAACCGCCTGGTGCTGGAGAAACTCCAGAACACGCGTGCGTATTGCCAGTTTCAGCTGATTGAGACAGAAACGGGCGAGAGAAAACTGCTTTTGCTGCATACGATGCCGCTTTGGAGTACCGGCCGGGCGCCCTATGGAACGGTCTGCCTTGTCATCCAGGAGGACGCGCTGTTTCAAGGCATTCTGGAGACGGAGGAAGCGAAGGCTGGCCTTTACTGTCTGCTGAGCCCGGAGGGGGAGATCGCAGCGTGGTTTGGAAACGAAGCTCTTTTGCCTGCGGTTTCGGAGGCGGATGCCTCTGCGGAGGAATTCCAGACCCTGAACGGCAGCTCGCACACGGTTTCGCACAAGGCCTCCGCGCTGAACGGATGGCGCTACCTCTCCATCCAGCCGGAACACACCATGGTCAAAAAGCTCAACGGGGCCAGGAATCTGAGTCTTCTGATGCTGGCGCTGGTGCTGGTCGCAGGCAACATCATCGGCGTCATTCTGGCACGCCGCAACTACAGGCCTCTCAAGCAGCTGATGAACGAGCTGCGCCGGCAGTCCATGCTGTCCAAGGCAAACCCGGAAGAGGTCACCGGGGAATTCAGCCTGATCGAGCGATCCATGAAAGAGATGTCCCGCTCCATGTCGGCGCTGGAGAATACGCTGAAGGAGGAAATGCCGCGCATTCAGGAGAGCGTGCTGATGCAGCTTTTCCGAAACGCGGTGACGGACTATCCCCGCTTCCAGAACACTCTGCAGCGGGTCGGCATCTTGCTTCCGTATGACAAATTCCGTGTAGCGCTGGTGAAGCGGCTGCAGGAGGGAGAGCTGGATCAGCAGTTGATCTCCATGCTGATGGTGAAGGAGCGCGTCATTCAGCTTGCGCCCAAATCCCTGGTCTATGCTTTCGCAACGGTGGATGACGACTCCCTGATCATTCTGCTCAACGGCGGGGGAGATGACTTTGAGACGGAGACCCGCCGCATTTTGAACACCGTGGCTGAGGATATGCGCGAATCGTACGATCAGATGCTGTGGATCAGCGTCAGCGAGGTCGGCTGCGGGATGGAATCCGTTTCCAAGGCCTATTATTCCGTTATGCAGGCCCACCGTCAGGCGCCGGAGGGCGGTGTGCAGTACCTGGAGGAATCGGACGAACACTGTGCCATCGACAAGGCGCTGGAGAGTCTGGCGGCCCAGATGCAAAACTACATCGCTACGGGGAACGAAGCTGGAGCGCTGGATCTTCTTCACCGGAGCCTGGAGAGCGAAGTGCGGCAAAAACATGCGGCACTATACGAGGCGCAGGCCTACTGCATCGGTGTTATGAACATCGTGACCGGCGCTTACCGCGTGGAGGATCCCGAGGTGCTGACAGTGAATGGAGAAGCTCCCTTAAAGCAGCTGTTCCTGCAGCACAACACCTTTGAGATGGAGACTCTGCTGGCTGAGCTGATTGGCAAGGTCTGTGCCTATGTCCGGGAAAACCAGCAATCTCCGACCGCCCAGCTCACCGCGCAGATGCTGGACTACCTTCAGCAAAACTTCTGGGACGTGGATCTGACCCTGACCAGTGTAGCCGACCACTTCTGCCTGACGCCGAGTTATTTGTCTTCCTTCTTTAAAAGCAACACGGGCGAGACTTTCCTGAACTATCTGACACATTTGCGCATGGAGAAGGCCAAGGAGCTTATGCGCACCACCAACGAGTCCATCCGGGATATCTCGGAGAAAGTGGGCTATGCCAGCGCCAACACCTTCACCCGCGCATTCAAGAACACCGAGCACATCACACCCAGCCAGTACCGGGAGAGCAGCCAGGGCAACGGCGAATAAATCAAGTAAAAAAAATACCGGCCGCGACAGAGATTTGTTTCTCTGCCGCGGCCGGTTCTTTTCCGGCGGTTATTTCAAGAGCTCCACATAAGGGTCGGTCTCGGTGTACGGCCGCCAGATCGTCGGCCCGTCACCGTTGGGGTCACCGGATTTGAAGAAGTTACTCCAATAGCTGAGCATCCTGTTCGAGAGTGCGTAGTCTTCCGACTCCAGGGGACGCCAGCAGTATTTCAGGCTGCCGAAAACATACCACAGCTCCGCCGAATGGAAGGAGCCCGCCTCGTCGCCGGGCAGCTTACGGTCGAAATAATACACATAGCTGGGTTGGGTCATGCGCAGCGCGTAGGCAGTGTTGGCCTTGTGCATCCGACTGTTTTCCATGCAGGGGTCCTCCGCCGCCGCGGTTAGATCGTTTCCGTTACAGCCGAGGATGTATGAAATCGGAAGAACCTTGCCCTGCTCAATAAGCGTATTCCCGTCCTCGGGAATCAATTCTCCATCCACCACTGGCACATAAGGGATGCCCTTGTGCTGCAGGAAGGCCATGCCCAGCGCCTTGTTCAGCGCGGTGCAGAGATCCTCCGTCGGTGTCTCCCACAATGCCTTCCGGGCGGCCTCGCGGCCCGCCTCGCTCTCCTTCCAGGCGTGGCGCGGAAGCCCCAGCGCCTCCAGCAAGTCATTGCCGAAGGTTTCTGCCTGCTCGATGGGGCGGTACTCGCCGAGCGGGTTGTGATAGCCGCCGCCGCTCTGGAGAACCATGCGGCGGAAGAGTCCCGCAGCCCTGGGTGAAACGGCGAGCGCCTGCAGGCTCATGGCCCCGGCGGACTGACCGAATACGGAGATGTTGTCCGCATCGCCGCCGAAAGCCGCGATGTTCTCTTTGACCCAGGTGATGGCCGCCAGCTGATCCCAGAGGCCGAGGTTCCCGCCGGCTGTGTTCTCACCCTCCGCGGCAAGCAGCGGGTGGCAGAGAAAGCCAAGCGCGCCGAGACGATAGTTGAGCGTCACAACGATCACGCCCTTCTGCGCCAGCTTATCGCAGGCAAAGGGCAAATTGCTGCCCGCGCCGCCGAGAAAGGCCCCGCCATGTACATAAACTGCGACCGGAAGCTTCCCACGGGCCTCTTCCGGCACCCAGATGTTCAGGTACAGGCAGTCCTCGCTGACAGGCACGTCAAAAGCGGGATTGCTGTAGAACTCCTTTTTGTAAAAGGTATCCCGGGGATTGCCGAACTGGATACTCTTGCAGCCATAATGATCCGCGTGGAACACGCCCTCCCATGCCTCGGGCGGCTGGGGTTTGCGCCAGCGGCGTTCCCCTATGGGAGCCTTGGCATAGGGAATGCCCTTATAAACGGTACAGCCCTCGCCGGGCACACCCTCTAAAAGACCGTACTTTGTAGAGATCATGTTGCAACACTCCTTTTTAAAGCTTTGTTTCCCAACGACCACAGAAGACGTTCTCTTCTGCCTTTCCGGTAAATGCGCTTTTTCCGATGAGCCTCTCCACCAGGGCGCGGATGTTCTCCGGCTTGCTGCCGTAGGCGTTGATAAAGGTCTTGGCCTGAGGAATATCATGGAGGTGGTTCGTAAAGTTCAGACTGACTGCCACGGTGGGCACCTCGGCCAGATACCAGGGTTGATCCACCGAGTGATCTGTAGACCAGGTCACACGCACCTCGTTTGTCTGGGCATATCCGGTGTAATTCAGCACCAGAAGTACCAGGTCGTATTTCTGCCGGAAGGTCTTGCGGCTGCCCTTGTCCATCATGGTCAGGAAATTGCGGAAATTGACGCCGCTCTCCGCCTCCAGATCGTAGAAGGTGGGACAGATATCTACCGTGAAGCCGACGCGCTCCAACTCGTCCTTCAACAACTCACGGACGGGATCGCCGCTGTAGGCGCGGGTGTTCGGGATGTTGCGCTCATAGACCAGAAAGACGCGCTTGTCCTTGGGGTCGATAGGGAGAAGCTTCTGTGTGCCCTTCACCAGTGTGGTACACAGATCAGCCGCCTCGCGCCGAAAGGCCAGGTGCTCCGCGCAGCCAACGTATTTGGTCTTGTATTCCGGAGAGGGGTATGCATAGCTTTCGGTGAGCCCCAGCTTGGCCTTGAGCCCCAGGATGCGCTCCAACGCCTCCTGCAGACGCTCGGGGGTAATAACGCCGCTTTCCACACCGGCACGCATATATCCGAAATCCTCTGCGGTATCGTTTGTGAACAGGATCATATCGCAGCCTGCCGCAATGGCGGCGGGAATGGCCTTCTCCCGCGGCATGGCCGCGTTGAAGCCGATCATCTGTGTGGCGTCCGTGATGATCAGACCGTTAAAGCCAAGCTCCTGCCGCAGCACGTCGTTCAGAAGCTCCGGGGCGAGCGTGGCAGGCAGGATCTCCTCGTCCCGGATGCCGGGACGGTATTTCTGCGACAGCGCGCGCTGGCAGATGTGGCCCACCATGACCGCCTCGATCCCGTCGTCAATGAGACCGCGGTACACCTTGCCGAAGCTCTGCTCCCACTCCTCCACACTCTGATCATTGCAGCCGATCACCAGGTGCTGGTCGCGCTCCTCAGTGCCGTCGCCGGGAAAATGCTTGGCCGTGCAGGCCATGGCAAAGCCGGAGTCGCGGACACCGCGGATATAGGCGCGGGCCATACGCAGGACAGTGTCCGGATCTTCCCCGAAGGAGCGGGTGTTGACGATGGTGTTGCGCCAGTTCAGATAAATATCGCAGACCGGGTTAAAGAGCCAGTTGGCGCCGATGCTGCCCGCCTCCCGGGCGCTGACCAGACCGATATGGTAGGCCGTGCGCTCGTCGCCGCCCGCCGTGGCCTGGGCCGCCGTGGCGATATAGGTCCCGTCCGGTACGCACTCCGCGCCGCCGGTATCGCAGTTGGCGGCGATCAGCAGGGGGATCCGGCTGTGCTTCTGATAGAGCCGGTTCTGCTCATAGGTCTCCTCGGCGGTCTTCCGCTGCCAGCGCAGTCCGCCCTGATGGAAGCTGTCAAGCTCCCTTTTGATATTCTCCTCCCGCACACCGGGGAGATAGGTCATAATCGTAAAGAGCTGCCCGATCTTTTCTTCCGGACTCATGGAGGCGATGCTGCGCTTCACCCAGGCTTCCTGCTCTTCGCTGAGATAATAGGGCTTGGCCCGCAAATCAACCATGTGTTTTTCCTCCCGAGAGATTATCTAGAAATGCTTTTGCCTTCTCTTCTCCGTATGCGGCATAGACGCCGTCTTTCAGCCTCTGTGCCGCCGCGGGAAACTCCCGCCAGCTGTCTTCCTCATGGCGGACCAGGATGGGGTAGTACCATACGCCGTTGGATTCTGCGGCGGCCTTGTCGCCGGGCGCATCGCCTACCATGAGGATATGATCGGCGGCGTAGCCCTTCTTTTGGAGTTCGGCGATGCAGTGGGCCTTGCTGCCCACGTCCTGGCACAGCACCAGATCCACCAGCGGAAGCAGACCGAAGGTCTCCCATTCCTCTTCCACCGCGTCGCGGTTGGCACTGGAGACCACCGCAATATCGGCAAAGGCGCGTACCGCCTCAAAGCCTTCCTTTACCCCGGGAAAGGCCTTCTTGACTTCCCAGGGCAGCGCCGCGATGGCGCGGTTCACGGCATAGGACCAGTTCAGCGCTTTTTTCAGCACCGGCGCGTCGTTTGCCTGGATCACTGCTTCCAACGAAGGATTGGAAAGCTCCTTAGCCGTGTCCACCCAAGACTTCAGGGCGGAAAGTCCTTCGATCGGCGTCAGCCGCGCGTCGATCTCCTCCAACATCATAACCAAGCCTTTGAAGCGGTTGATGCCGCGGGTCATGCTGTAGAGGTTGATTTCGTCCCAGCGCGTCAGGATTTCCTTTTCCCAGGCTTCCAGGCCCCACTCCCTTACCAGGCAGGGGCCGAAGCAGCGTTTATGCTTGATGTCCATGGTATCCACCGCGCAGCCATCGGAATCGACGCAGATCAGGTAGTCCCTGGTCGGCTTGAATTGCTCCAGCGATACAGCCATCTCACAATCCTCCTTCAATCAGAGTTCCTTTTTAATCTGGTGAAGCGCATCGTTGATGCGCAGCATCGTGTCGGGATCATTCTTCAGCTCCCGGCTGAGGATGCTTTTCATCGAAAGCCCCATCGGGATCACATCCCGGTCCAGCACCTCCACCAGGCTGGGGACAAAACGTACGAGCACGGAGCGGGCCCCGCTGAGAACATCCTCTGCCGTGTCCATGATGGAGTAATAGCCCTCCTTAACGGTATCGTCATCACTCAAAAACCAGTTGCGCACAGGTCCGCTCGTTTCCTCCGGCAGACGGTAGCTCTCTTCCGCTGTCTCTACCCGTTCAAAGATCAGAGAATCGGCAAGCTCGCCGCTCATAGCTTTCAGCCGGTTTTCTCCCTGCTCGAGAGCCACATCCCGGAACAGAACGGTACCGTTTCCGTTGTTGGACAGGGTCCCCTGCTCCGCGCCGTTGACAAAAAGCGTCACCGCTCTCTGATTGGTGTAGACCTTCACGTCCACCTTCTCCCGGCAGCGCTTCACAAAGCGGCTGGCGCACAGGTGCACGAAGGGCTCGTCGGACCACTTGGCCTTGTAGTAGAAAAACGCGTCCTTCCGCAAGCTCCGGTCATAGCTGACAAGGCCCTTGCCGTTGATGAACTTCACACCGCCCTCGTTGCGCCGGTCGCTGGAGAAGTCGAACATGTTCCAGATGAAGCTGCCCCAGAGGTAGTCCTTGCTCTGCAGGATGGGATAGACCGTTTCATGCCAAAGGGCCTGGTATTCCTCGGAGTAGTCCTTCACCTTCGGGTCCTCGCTGTGCAGGGCCACGTTGCAGTCCACGCCGTACTCGCTGATGCCCAGGGGCATCTCTGGGCGAAGGGCGTGGTAATTGTCCAGGTACTTGGAATAGTCCGGCATCTCGCCGTAGTACCAGCCGAAATACAGGTTATAGCCCACCATATCGGTGACGGCGTTGAGCTGGCTTGTGGGCTTTACATTGTAGAGGTTCGCCGCGGTCACCAGCCGGTTCGGGTCCAGCCGCTTCGCAAGCGCGGTCAGCACCCGGCACTCCTCGTGCATAAAGGGCGCGTCCCGGAACATGCCGATCTCGTTCTGGATGCCCCAGCAGAAGATGGAAGGATGGTGGATGTTCTGCAGGATCAGCTCCATGAGCTGCTGCTCGATGTTGGCGTAAAGCGCGCCGTTCTCCGTCATTTTCAGCATGGGGACCTCGGCCCAGACAAGCAGGCCGTCCTCATCGCAGCGGTCATAGGCGTGCTGGGGATGCTGGTAGTGGCTCAGGCGCACGGCGTTGGCGCCGATCTCCCGGATGATGTCAAAATCCTCATCGATCTGCCCCCCGCTCACGGCGGAGAACACGCCGGCGCGGTCCTGGTGCTTGGCAACGCCATGGAGCTTGAGCAATTCGCCGTTGAGGCGCAGGCCCTCGTCGGGGCTCATGCTGATGCTGCGGAAGCCCAGGCGCAGGACGGTTTCATCCACCGCTTCCCCGTCGACCTGCAGCGCCGCCCGGAGCGTGTAGAGCC
>CAMHPQ010000034.1 GCA_946187035.1 uncultured Clostridia bacterium
GATCGGACGACCCTCGGCGTTGTATGCTGCCAGCGTCTCCAGAATCTCCGTGGGGCAGCTCTTTCCCGCCGCGGAGCGATAGAGCGCGTCAGACTCTCCACGCACCTGCGGGCACATGGCGTCCGCATCAATGAGCAGACAGCTGAGCCAATAGTTCGGTTCTGTATCTTCCGTCAGATAAGGGTTCATCTGGACCGGCAGATCCCGCAGACCGTCGCGGTAACGCTCGTAGATCGCTTTTTTCTGGGCAATATGCTCCTGCAGATGGAGGAAGTTGCCGCGGGCGACGCCTGCAACGATGTTGCTCATGCGGTAGTTATATCCCAGCTCCTCATGCTGATACCAGGGCGCCGCTTCACGGCTTTGGGTGCTCCATTTGCGCACCTTCTCCGCGTCGGATTTGCTGTCAGTGAGGAACATGCCGCCCGAGGATCCGGTGACGATCTTGTTCCCGTTGAAGCTGATGGCGTTGAACGTGCCAAGACTTCCGCAGGGCGCACCCTTGTAGGTTGCGCCGAGCGCCTCAGCTGCGTCCTCCACGATCAGCGCGCCATGCTGGCTGCAGACCGCGCGGATCTCATCCATTTTGGCGGGGGTGCCATAGAGGTGCGCCAGTACCACCAGACGGACATCCGGATACTGCGCAAAGGCGCGCTCCAGAGCGGCGGGATCCATGTTCCAGGTTTCGCGCTCGGAATCAATAAACACCGGTATGCCGCCTTCGTAAACTACGGGGTTCACTGAGGCGTCAAAGGTCATGTCTGTGCAAAATACCAGCTTTCCACGCAGAGAACCGTAGGGATTCGAGCCATACAGTTGCTCTCCTGCCAGGCGCATCGCGAGGTGCAGTGCAGACGTACCAGATGCCAATGCCACGGCATACGCCACGCCGCAGCTTTCGGCAGTCATTTTTTCCAGCTCATTGATGTTTTCCCCCACGGTAGAGACCCAGTTGGTCTCGATCGCGTATTGCACAAATGCCTGCTCCTCTCCATGCATGGTGGGGGAGGACAGCCAGAGTTTTCGTTCAAAAGGCTTCAAATCCATCGTTTCATTAGTCCTTTCAACAGCGGGTGTACCCGACTGAGATATGATTACTGTTTACGGAAGCATTATAGCATGACACCTTTTGAAAGTCCAGAAGCAGTTAATTGTGGTGAGCAGTTCAGCCGACAGGGAAGGCGTTTATTGTACCGATATTCAGCACATGGAATTGGGCTCTTTATTCAATGTTTTCGTGGTCATTTTATGAATTGCGGATAAATCCGCGTCTCAGCAAGGGAGCAGAACGAGGATAGACAGGTGATTGCCCTGCGGGAATGGGGGGGGCGACCAAAAGCAACTATATCTGGACAAGCAGTCTGGAAAAGACTTTGAACGTGACCAATACCGACGATTGATTCGAAAGATTAGGCGGGGAGACCCGCTGGTGGTCAAAAGCATCGACCGTCTGGGCCGCAACTATGACGAGATCCTGGAGCAATGGCGGATCATAACCAAGAAAAGCATGCGGACATCGTGGTGCTGGATATGCCGCTGCTGGATACCCGCGCGCACAAGGATCTGACCGGAACGCTGATCGCGGACATCGTCCTGCAGCTTTTGAGTTATGTAGCGCAGACCGAGCGTGAGCTCATCCGTCAGCGGCAGGCGGAGGGGATTGCAGCGGCGAAAGCACGGGGCGTGCGCTTCGGGCGGAAGCCTCTGGATCTTCCGCCGGGGTTTGAAGAAGTTTGTAAGGCATATGGGGCAGGAAAAACAACGATCAAGGCAGCGGCAAGCAGCCTGGGAATGAGCCAAACGACCTTTTATCGAAAGCTGAAACAGCATTTTGCCGAAAAAACGAAATAATTCATAAATTAATTTTTGCTCTAAAAGGTAGACAACTTGGAAAAATTATGTTAAGATACATTATGTTTTAATGCGTCCAATAGCGCCAAATGAATAGCCAACACATGACCGTCATTTTGTTTGCTATCTGTTTTGAACTCCGAAATTCTAGCATTTTCCAAAATGTCTGATTATTGGAAAACCATAAGTTGGATAAAAGACATTTATTGCACTATCTGACAAATTCGGGCTTCAATGACTGAAATTGGATATCTGCGGATTCCTTTCATCCGCTGTATCGTTTGGGGGCGTTCTGCCGGCTGGCCCCAAACCGGCCGGCAGACATACCATGTTCCCCAAACCTATAAATCGCAACCCCCATCCAGTCGTACACAAACACTTTGTTTTATATAGATGTACGCCCCCAAACCCCATGCTTTGATTTCAGCAAAGCACACTGAAACTGAAAACTATTTTATTTGAAAGGAAAAGGAAAGTATGAAGAAAAGACTTTTAAGCCTCGTGCTGTGTCTCGTCATGGTCTTCTCGCTGTTCCCGATGATCGACGCGCCTGTCTTCGCGGCGGATGAGAATGGCACCATCACGAACCCCGCACCGGCACAGGACACGAGCGGCAACCTGCATCTCACTAAAAACCTTGCCCCCGGCGCCAACGGGACCTATGACATCACCATGGAATCCTGGGCCACCGGCGAGGTCAAGACCCACGTTTACAACGAACAGATCCCCACGGACTATGTTCTGATTGCTGACCAGTCCGGTTCCATGTCTACCAATGACGTGCCTACCGGTTACAACGACGGTACCACCAAGAACTGGAAGGTCTCGGATGGTGCCAATGCTTATTACTACAAAGAGACCGACGCTAACGGCGTGGATCACTACTATCGTGTTTACCGCAAGTATGGCGATATGTTCCAGTATCATGCGCGCGACACCGTGTACAGCGGCAGCTGTGTCAGTAACCTGAGCTGGTTCCAGAGAGAATCCGATCAGGATCTCGGCAAGGCCAGCCAGTACTATTACAACCCCAGCCTTGACAACAGCGGAAGCCGCGTGGGCAGCGCAACTGATAACCGCTTTTATCCTGTGACTGTTAGTGCAAAGGGCGGCGTCGGCTATTATGGCATCCGATTCAGATTTACCGATGTCAACGGTACATCGAATTATTTAAGGTATCCAGATCAGCCTTATTACAAGTCTCCGACGGGCGGATTGTTTGGCCCCGGAGACACATGGGGACTGCTTTTTGGGTATGATTTCTGCAACAGTACTTGTAAAGGCTTGACTCGTAATGACAGCACACAGTATACCTACGGTAAAATCCTAAGTGCCAATACTGGTATGTATGTACGTCAGGTGTTGTTCACCCGTCATGTTGATTACAGCCAGCTGGCTTATCGTGATGACAATGGCGTCGAGCATCTGCTCATTGACGCCACCTACTGCAACTCCAGCGGTACACCGGTCGGCGGCGCCTGCGGTGCAAACGGTGTTCCTTCCGGGAATCACACCAGTACGACGGAAGCCTACTGGAACGGAACTCTGTACAGCGCAACTGGCAAGACAACGACTCGTCTGAACGCTCTGAAGCAGGCTATGAACGAGTTCGTCAACACCGTCGCTGCACAGCAGAACGATGACGGCTCCAAGCCGAACCACCGCGTCGCCATCGTCGGCTTTGCCGGCGGCAGTGACAGCAACACCGAACTGCTCACCGGTATCAACCTGGACACCAGTGCCAGCAATAAGACTGGTATCCGTTACAGCCGTCTGGATACCGACGATTACAAAGAAGCCCTCCTCGACGTCACCGACAGCGGTCAGCTGCAAAAGCTGAAGAACGCTGTGCAGGCTCTGGACGCCTCCGGCGGCACGGAAGGTCAGTATGGCTTCTACATGGCCAAGAACATCCTGGATCAGCGCGAGCTGACCAAGTTCACCACCAAGGGCAACAAAGAGGTCGACCGTCTGACCATTGTGGTCTACTTCACCGACGGTACCCCCGGCAACTACGATAACGACAACCAGTATGCCTACGGCAATGAGGTCGTGGACGCCGCCCATCAGCTCAAGACCGACACCAAAGTTCCCAATGTGGAGATTTACTCCATCGGCACCTTTGGCTTCGCGGATTCCGAGCCGCTGGTTTATGAGAAGTACACCGGCAACAACGACGAGTATAAGTTTGACCCCGATTACGTGAAGACCCTGCCCGGTACTTGGAACAGCGGCTACATGTATCGCCTCTGGCTGCGCAACACCCAGGGCTACGGCGATGTCGCGACTGATACGGTCTATGACTACATGCGCACCATCACCACGGAGTATCCGAATGCAACAAAGTTTGTGGATGCATCCTGGTATGGAACCGGTACTAAGTCTGACAGTGGCGTATATACCAACATGGTTCAGCGTGTCCGCGGTGATTCCAACGGTCTGCGCCGCTACTTCCTCGCGACCGACCTGAGCGGTCTGAGCCGCGTGTTCACCACGATCGGCTCCGAGGAGGCCAGCAGCAGCTCCACCGTCACGCTCAACGATCAGGCTACGCTGCAGGATAAGGTGAATCTCACCTACTTCGATGTGGCGAACGCCTCCACCGAGGCCTATACGGTCGTTGCGAATAAGGACGGTACTTTCGGCACCTCCAAGGTGCAGACGCTGAACGCGCCTCTGGATAAGGACACCGGCGTGGTCACGGTCTCCGGCTTTGACTACAGCACGAAGTATGTCACCTCTCTGCAGGACGGCGAGAAGCTCGTCGTGAAGATCAAGGGTCTGACTGCCAAGCAGCCGGGCACCAACATGCCCTCCAACGACGGCAACGCCTTCATCAAGGCGAAGGACGCCGAGGCCAACGCGATTGAAATCGCCAGCCCGACTCTGACCCTGCAGGCGAAGCCCAATACCTACCTCATCGACTTCAACGCCAAGATGACGGTTGCCACCGACACCTCCAAGCTGCTTGATGCTGAGGACAACACTGTGGCCGGTACCAACGGCAACTTCGTCAAGTCCGGCTCGAACGTCACCTATCAGCTGAATTCTGCCAATCAGTCTGAAAAGACTGCAGTTATCAACAACGCCTACACTGGCGTGGACTCTGCGACGATTTATGGTACGCCTGTGAACGGTACGGCCGGTTGGAATGAAATCACCACCGTCCCCGCCAGCAGCGTCTACTATGATGACGATCTCGCGAAGGATACCACGCCCGCCGTCACGGTCGGCGACGGCTCCGGCAAGATCTCCGGCGTGAATGACGACAACGTCTCCAAGAATGCCGGGAACGTGGACGGCAGCTTCTACTTCACGTTCTACGGCACTGGCATCGACGTTTACTGCACCACGCATAAAAACGGCGGCTATGTCAGCGCAGGTTTGTTCCAGTGTGATTATTCCAAGACCAAGGAGCTTACCAACCGCATCACGGATCAGCAGAATAAGCCTGTCACCGTAAAGAATTATTCCGCTGAGAATCTTTACAACACGCCGACCATCAGCTTCTCGAATCTGACGGCGGATACGTACACGGTTAAGATCAATGCCAATTCCACTGCTCAGTTTAAGCTTGACGGCGTCCGTGTCTACAACCCCGTCAAGGAGACGGAGAACGGTGTTCAGACTGCGGCTGCTTCCGAGCTTGCCAAGTCTCCTGAGGCAGACGCCAACTATCTGAACCTTCGCAAGCTTCTGCTGAACGATGACGGCACCGGCGGCTTCACGGTAACGAACAGCATCCCGACCGGCGACGTTGATCCGTCCGCTGTTTCCGGCGTCCTGTTTATCGACGACGTCGACAGTGTTGTCACCATGTCTCATTACAGGAAGGAATACAACGCGACGACCAAGACATGGGAGACCGTGATGGAAGACGGCAAGCCGAAATGGTTTGAAGAGGAAGCGCCGATCTATCAGACGCAGTTCGATGTCTATAAGGCCAACGGCCCCAAGAACGAGATCTATCTCGACGGTCAGCAGGGAATCACCTTCCAGCTCTCTGATAAGGTGCCTGTGGGCTCCAAGGTCTGGATCGGCCTGAGCGCGCCTGTGGATGGCAGCGGCTCTGTGAGCATCACCGGCAAGTACGGCAACGTCTCCGTGACCTCTGTCATGGATATGTACTATGACTTCACGGTTCCTGACGGCAGACAGATCACGATCACGAACCTGGCAGAACAGGGCAGCGGCGACATCATCTCCGTCACCAACCTCAAGATCACCGGCATTGCCGATTTGATCCCGGCGGCGACGCAGAACAACCAGAATGATGTGCTGCGCGCTTCCAAAGCAGTGTTCAACCCTGTTACGATTAAATCCATCCGCATGGCGGCCAATGATGGCGTCGATCCTGAGACGGTTGTGGATCCTATCGACGTTCCCGATCCGGAGCCCACTGAGGTTCCCGATCCGGAGCCGACTGCGGAACCTGATCCTGCACCGAGCGACGAGCCCACTGAGACGCCCACGCCCAGCGTGACGTCCATTGTGAGACAGCTGATCTCTAGCTTTGTCAGCCGCCTGTTTGGCAGCGTCTCTCGTCTGTTCGGTAACTAAGGAGGCAAAACCTAATGAAGAAAGAGTATAAAAAACCCAGAATGTATGCCGAGACCTTCCAGCTTGTCGAACATATTGCAAGCTGTAAGACTGGCGGTTCAATTAGCGCATCTTATCAGGATGGAAATGCTTGTACCTATACAGATTCAAACGTAACGTTGTTTTATGCAGGAAATGACAATTGCAACCAGGGTGGCTGGGATATGGATATTTTCCCGACGCTGGATGAATATCTTGCATCCTTCGGCGGCGATCGTGGCGGCTGCTACAACGCCTTCTCCGACGGCAACTTCTTTGCATCCTGATCCCATTTGAACAAATCTCCCGCCGTGTTTCGGCGCGGCGGGGGAGACCGTAATAATACCCTTACGGAATTGAAAGCCCACTGAGGGAAACCCCAGTGGGCTTTTTCCGCAGCACCCGATTATGGGCCTCGAGCATCGCAAGGCATGCCGAAGGCGACCGGAAACAGGAGAGATTCCTATGAAAATGACAATTAAGAAAACCATTGCTCTGCTGCTTATGCTGGTGCAGGTGTTTGTCCTGCTCCCGGTCGGCATGACCTCGGTGAAGGCTGTGGAGTCTGGGGAAGCGGCTTCCGGCGCTTCGCCTGCACTCAATCGAACCATCGTTGGAACGGTGAAGTTCCAGTCCTTCAACTTCCTAGGAGATAACGCTACCGGATCAGACGGCGTGGACTATACGAGTACATTTTATTATTCGGACGATTTCTTTTCGCCCTCGGCCATTCATGATACAAACAGCGCGGATTTGAAGTGGTCGGATCTGACCACAAGCGAAATGTCGCTTGCGTCCATGTCCTTCGACTTCGCCACGGCTGCTTATGCCACCAATGTCGGCAACGTGAAAACCGCTACAGACCGCACGTGGGACAACACGGACTACTCCGACAAGGCGGTAAACGCCCGCAATCTGCTCACAACGTGCGGTTTCGAGGATTTTCAGGCATACGACTATGATCATGCCCCGACGAATGACTCTATCGCCTATGTCATCGCCCATAAGAAGATTACAGTCTGGGATGAGACTTCTCATTCCAACAAGGAATTCACTCTGATTGCCCTGGGTGTCCGCGGTGCGGGTTACGGCGCGGAGTGGGCCTCGAATGTGACCATCGGCAACAAGAGCACCAATCAGCTTCCCGCGAATGGCCGTCACTGGGGCTTTGACAACGCTGCTACTGAGATCTGCGGCGCGATCCAAACGTATCTGAGCGACCATAACATCACACAGGACGTCAAGTACTGGATCACAGGCTTTTCCCGCGCAGGAGCTACGGCGAATCTTGTCGCGGGCTATGTCACTGATGGGGCAGAGACGATCTATCATACTCATCAGCGCGACGTTTACGGCTACACCTGGGAGTGCCCGCAGGCCGCATCCACGGATGAAATCGCACTGAACTATAAAAACATCCATAACATTCTCAATGCTATGGACGCCGTGCCGAAGGTCTCCCCGGACGCATTTAAGCACCAGCGTCTCGGCGTCGACTATGTCATGCCTTACTACGGCAATACGACGTCTTCTCAAAACACCACATATTACACTAACATGCGCGAGGTGCTCAAAACCATCGCTGTTGGCGCCTACAACTACAAGGGAGAGTACTATACAGAGGACCCGCTGATCAGTGTGACCGATCCGGATAACTATCCGTATAACCGTACCATGCGCGTACGCACAATCACTGCGACGCAGCTCATCGGTGATGCGATCGACGGCACACTGGCGGAAAACTTCGGAACCGTGGACGCCACGGGCAGCAACCTGAAGATCACACCGAAGCACATCGATGAATTCATCGATGACCTGATAAAGGTGTTTCTGGTGTCCAAGGCTTGGATTGGTGGTATTGGCGGCAGCAGAACAGAACTACAAAATAGAACGACCTTTATCTCCGATTTTCAAGGTGATTTCCGTAACGTGCTTGGCTATTTGCTCGACTATTCCGGCCCTGCATTTCTTGGCATGGTGGATGCTTTGATCGATGCGGTCGGAGACCAAATGAGTTTGAGCAACACGGTGACCAACGCAGGTTTGGGACTGGCGTTCCTTAACTTCTATGAGTACCCGACTTCTACCTACAAGTGGGGTGTTCCACCGTTTATCGATCCCTGGGTCGGAAGCCCGTCCTGGGCAGGTCAGACGCGAAGAGCAGTTCTGATCAGTGAGGCAAAGCCGGTCGTGAGAAACGTTATCCGCAACATGGTCGGCAACAGCTTTACTGACCCGCAGGGCATCACGCGCACGCAGTTTGAAAACAGCATGGATAAACTTGTACAGCTTGTTGTGAATCTCTATGCCGATGAGCTCTCCAAGTATAATTCTAACTACTTCGGTACCTCGCTGTACTACCTGTGGCAGATCCTCTGTACTCATGAGCAGGAGGTGGTCATGTCGTGGATCAAGTCCCTTGATCAGAACCACATCAACCGTGGTTACCGCACGCTGACCGTGCCGAAAGGTACGGATGTGAAGGTGTACCAGTGTCGCAGCGGGTGCGGCGAGGCGCTGGGCTTTGACACGACGGCACCGCTGGTCGCCGAGGTCAAAAACGGTGCATTTATACCGCTCAACGATCTGAACGGTATCCAGCAGCAGACCCTCGATGACCGCATCTCTGTCAGCGAAAGTGGCTCGGATATGATCATTCGCTACCCATCCCTGCTCGACCTGCGGTTCGACGTTACCACTGACACGAGCATTCCGGATCTGTCCTTTGCGCTCTCGGATTATCGCACCAACGCCATGGCAACGGCGCTCTCTGATGGTGAAAAGCAGTATGATCCCGCCCGGAGCACTTCGTCGAACTATACGAGATTCACCTCCAACGGCGCGAACACCTGGAACACGCTTTCCAACAGCAGCACCATACCCCTTGCGCCGACAGAGACGCTCTCCATCACGGCGCGGCATACGGCGAGCTACAACGAAAACGACACCTCGTCGAACTTGTTTTACAACATGCGCAAGCATGGTGACACGACGCGCGTTATTGATTTCAGCGCAGTCACGACTGTAGCGACTGATGCTCAGACACTGAGCGGGGAGACGAACCGCAATGGTCAGTTCCTGCGGAACGCGAACAGCAAAACCGTTACCTATCAGCTGAACACCGGAGCTCAGCTGTCATCCGGTGCTGCAGTACTCAACGCCCAGCTTACAGACGTTGATACCGCTGCCGTTACCCACAGCTCGATCGGCAGATTGGCTCATGACGAATCGCTTACAGTGGTTCCCGCGAGCAGCGTCTACTTTGACGACAACCTCGCGGGGCAGACCTTTACCAGCGACGGCCATGGCTATAGCAGTGACATCAACGATGAAGCAGTATCCAAGAGAGCAACCGACGTCTCCGGAGCTCTCTACTTCACGTTCTACGGCACCGGCATCGATATCTACTGCACGACGCATGATAAGGGCGGTTATGTCAGCGCAGGTCTGTTCCAGTGCGACTACTCCAAAACCAACACTCTTACCAATCGTATTACGGATGATCAGAACAAGCCGATCACGGTAAAGAATCAGTCCTCCGCGGCTCGTTACAACACGCCGACCATCAGCTTCGGCAACCTGCAGCCTGATACCTATACTGTCAAGATCAGCGCCAACGCAAATGCGCAGTATAAGCTGGACGGCGTGCGCGTGTATAATCCTGTTGAGGCGAATAGCGCAGCTGCGGCCAAACAGGCCGAGCTCGGCGAGGACAATGCCACTTATCTGAACCTCCGCGCACTTCTGCTCAACGACAACAGTGGCTTCAGCGTCACGAAGCCGACCGGAAGTGAGACTGCGGTTGCAGATACTGTTTCTGGAGTTCTGTATATCGATGGCGCGGATACGATCAAGACCAAATCTCACTATGCGCAGGATGACACAGAAGCTGCGAATTGGCTTCCTGATGAGGTCACAATCTACACCACCCAGTTCGACGCCTACGAGAAGAACGGCCCGAAGACCGAGATCTACCTCTCTAACAATCAGGCCATCACCTTCCAGCTCAATACTGACAAGGTTAAGGCCGGCACAAAGGTTTGGGTTGGCCTGAGCGCTCCTGAGACCGGCAGCGGAACGGTCACCATCACAGGAAGAACGGGGAATGTTGATGTCACTTCCGTCATGGATATGTATTATGACTTCACAGTTCAGGAAGGCGGCAGCGTGACGATCACGAATACCAGCGAGAATGGCGCTCTGATCTCCATCACGAACCTGAAGATCACCGGTATCCCCGACCTGCTGGAATCCGGTGAAGAAGCTGGTGGTGAAGATGGCGCGGTTATCGGTGGCGACGGCGATTTGACCGAACCTAATGTGATGACCAGTCAGGAGATCCTCTCTGCGAAGCGCGCAGTACTCCAGCCTATCACTCTGAGTACCGTCCGCATGGCGGCCAATGACGGCGTCGATCCGGAAGCAACAGTTGAGGATCCCACTGATGTGTCTGATCCGCAGCCGACTGCCGAACCCGATCCGGCGCCCAGCGAAGAGCCCACTGCGACGCCCACCCCCAGCGTGACAGACATTGTTAGACAGTTGATCTCTAGCTTCGTTAGCAGGCTGTTCAACAGCGTCTCTCGTCTGTTTGCTTTCTAAGTAAGGTATAACGAGAACCCTGCAGAATCTGTAGGGTTTTCGTTAGAGAGAAAAGAAATCGATTCATTGCCGTATGTGAGTACATGTGTTTGGCACATAGTCAAGAGATTTCGTTAATTATTACTTGATATGAATAAACGCGAAGAAAAACTGAAAATGCATCAAGATCAATCCTGGAACGAGATGTATGAAGTTGCAAAGCAGTATTACATTTCTCACGGTGATCTGGATGTTCCGTCTGCTTTTGTGACTCCGGAGGGCAAACGCCTGGGACCTTGGCTCAACCGTCAACGCCGTGTCCGGGAAGGAAAGGTCAGCGGTACACTCGATGAAGAGCGCATCCGAAAGCTGGACGCCATCAGTATGTCTTGGACGGACCTCGCCGAGGAACGCTGGAACCGGAATTTCCGCGCCCTCTGCGATTACTATGATCAGCACGGGGACCTGGACATCCCCCAGGACTATGTGACGCCGGACGGCCTCAACCTGGGCCAGTTCGTGAAGAACATGCGATTTCACAAAGACACGAAGTACCGGAAATGCCTCACGCCTAGCCGTGTCATTATGCTGACGGAGATGGGAATGATCTGGGACGTGAACGAATACCGCTGGCAGCAGAGCTACAAAGCGGCGCAGGCGTATTATCAGGAGCATGGAGACTTGAAACCACCGAAGCGGTACATAACCCCGAACGGCGAAAAGCTTGGCGTCTGGCTGGCTTACCAGAGGAGAAAATACACACATGGTGCACTGAGTGAGCAGAGAATCGAAAAGCTCAACTCCATCGGCATGGTGTGGGCGGTGTGAACAGAGATAGCCCTTTTGTTGATAGTTAGTCTTTCACAGTATTAATGAACGGCAAGAGAAGCATCAGCTAGATCTTTAAGGATTTGGCTGGTGCTTCTTTTTCTTGGAGACAAAAGTCTCTGTTTGGATGCCCAGCGCGCAGTTGGGCCTCTAACATTTATGCGAGATAAAAGATCAAAACTCATGTGAAAGATGTATTGAGAATTCCTTCGAAGTATGGTATAATGACATAAATTCTATAGCCATTTTTTTGAGAACGTGCTAGTGCGGCAAGCACTATTTTTTTAGCGGCATAAGCACGTTTGGGGTTCCTTTACGCAAAAAAGTGCGTAAAAAGTGCGTAAATTCCCCTCTTAAAAAGCCAAAAAACCTTTGAAAATCAAGGAGAAGTGAAAAATAAATGAAATTAGGTATCGTTGGACTCCCCAATGTGGGCAAATCCACGCTGTTTAACGCCATCACCAACGCCGGCGCCGAGTCGGCCAACTATCCCTTCTGCACCATCGACCCCAACGTGGGCATGGTGACCGTGCCGGACGAGCGGCTGGACTGGCTGGCGGAGCAATATCAGCCGAAGAAGAAGACCCCGGCGGTCATCGAGTTCGTGGACATCGCCGGTCTCGTCAAGGGCGCCAGCAAGGGCGAGGGCCTGGGCAACAAGTTCCTGTCCAACATCCGCGCCACCGACGCCATCGTCCATGTGGTCCGCTGCTTCGACGATGAAAACGTCATCCACGTGGAGGGCAATACCGATCCCAAGCGCGACATTGACATCATCGACCTGGAGCTGATCATGGCGGATATCGAGATGGTGGAGCGCCGCATCGAGAAGGCAGCCAAGGCCGGCAAGGGCGGCGACAAGACCTTCCTCCACGAGGCCGACGTGTTCCGGGGCCTGCTGGAGCATCTCAACAACGGGCAGTCCGCCAGAACCTACGACTGCGAGCCGGAGGACTACGCCCTGATCCAGACCAGCGACTTGCTGAGCATCAAGCCCGTCATCTATGCCGCCAATCTGGACGAGGCCACCTTCTCCGCCGGATATGAGGACTATCCCTACTACCTGCAGGTGAAGGAGATCGCCGACGCCCAGGGGGCCCAGGTGCTGCCCATCTGCGCCAAGGTGGAGCAGGAGATCGGCGAGCTGGAGCCCGAGGAGCGGGGCATGTTCCTGGAGGAGCTGGGCATTCAGGAGTCGGGCCTCGACCGGCTGATCCGCTGCTCCTACAGCCTCCTGGGTCTCATCAGCTTCCTGACCTGCGGCTCCGACGAGTGCCGCGCCTGGACGATTAAAAAAGGCTTTAAGGCCCCCCAGGCCGCGGGCAAGATCCACTCTGATTTTGAAAGAGGCTTCATCCGGGCCGAGATCGTGGCCTTCGACGCACTGAAGGCCTGCGGCACCATGGCCGCCGCCAAGGAGAAGGGCCTGGTCCGCTCCGAGGGCAAGGAGTACGTCATGCAGGACGGCGACGTGACGCTGTTCCGCTTCAATGTGTAATCTGTAACGGATAAAGGAGACCTGATCATGAGCAAGATTTACGAGCAGTTTGAAGATCTGGTGGACGCGGTTTTGATGGACCGCACGGATCAGAAGGCCCTGGCCTCCCTGGCGGAGTGGTTCCGCACCTACAACGACTACGACTGGGGCGGGGACATGTTCAACGTGGACGGCAGCAACGGCCTGCGCATCATCAAGAACGAGGACGGCACCGAGACCTACGAGCTGGTCAGCTTTGACGATCTTTAATCGGGGTGAGACCATTGTCTGAGCATCACGAACACACCCACATCGGCCCGGACGGGAAGGAATACACCCACACCCACGGGGAGGGGCACACCCACCCGCACACCCATTCCCACACCCAAACCAAGGCAGTGCTGAACCGCCTCAGCCGCGCCATCGGACATTTGGAGTCCGTGCGCCGGATGGTGGAAGAGGGAAGGGACTGCACCGAGGTGCTGGTGCAGCTGGCGGCGGTCCGCTCGGCGCTGAACAACACCTCCAAGATCATCCTGCAGGACCATGTGGAGCACTGCCTCGCCGACGCGGTTGAGTCCGGCGACCTGCAGAGCATCGAGGAACTGAACAGAGCCATTGAGAAGCTGATTACCTAATCGGAGTGATAACATGGATAACATGCAACTATTTTCCGCGCCGGGGAATCTGGACGTTGACGGCGCATTGAAGCTTTTGGAGGCCGTGGGGCTTCCCATGGAGAGCGGTAGCGTGGTGGCCGTGAAGGTGGACTTCACCAAGCCATGTCCGCCCTGCCTGCCGGTGATCTGCGACGCTCTGCGGGAAAAGGGCTGCCTGGCCTTTCTGGCGGACACCGCCCCAGCCTACGGCGACGCCTTAAAAGCCCTCTGGTACGCGGGCTCCAACGGTTATACCGACGCGGGCGCCCCCTGCGTGCTGGCCGACGGCGTCAAGGGCACGGACTATGAGCTGATCCCCGCCAAGGGCGTGAAGCTCCTGCGCTCCGCCAAGTTTGGCCGGGCCGTTCTGGACGCCGACGCCATCCTCTCCGTCACGGAGCTCACCGTGGACGAGAGCGGCTATTACGGCGTCGTCCACGATCTGGGCTTCGGCTGCGCCTCCAGAGCGGGGAAGACCGAGGTGCAGACCTCCGGCAAGCCCGTGGTGGATCAGAGCAAATGCATCGGCTGCAGACAGTGCACCACCGTCTGCGAGCACGGCGGCGCACGCATGGAGGAAAACGGCAAAGCCATCATCTTCCCGCCGAAATGCTCCGGCTGCTCCAGATGTATGCGGATCTGTCCCACCGGGGCCATTCATCCAAATTTCGACGTCACCGACGCCAGCGTTCAGAGCAAGATTGCCGAGTACGCCAAGGCCCTCTGCGACGCCAGACCCCATGCCCATCTGATGATGGCGGCGGGCACCATCTACGCCTGTGCCGATCCGGTGCAGCTGGACAAGGTCTGCGCCGAGGCGTTGGGCATTCCGCAGCAGCTGACCGCGGGCATCCAGCACCTGTTGGAGCTGCGGGAAGGATAATTTGATTGCAATTGGGACGTAAACATGGTATAATATAATATCATGGGTCAATTTCGGGTATTCTAAGCCTGATTGATTCCTTTCCTGATTTTAAATAGAGACAAGCGAGTACCGCCATGGACGCGGTGCGAGGGGTGGACTATGGATAAATACGTGATCCGCGGCGGGAGACCGCTGCAGGGTGCAATTTCGATCAGCGGCGCGAAAAACGCTGCCGTTGCGATCATACCGGCAGTGCTGCTGGTGGAGGGCGTCTGCCGTCTGGAGAACATTCCCCAGATCAGCGACGTGGACATGCTGCTGACTATTCTGGAGGGCCTTGGCGCCAAGGTGGATCGACTGGACGGCTCTACCGTTGAGATCGACGCCACGGACGTACACTTTGTGGACGCGCCCTATGAGCTCATGCAGAAGATCCGCGCATCCTACTACTTCATCGGCTCCATGCTGGGTCGGTTCGGTATGGCAAAGACCACCATGCCCGGCGGCTGCAACTTCGGTCTGCGGCCCATCGACCAGCATGTGAAGGGCATGACCGCCCTGGGCGCCACGGTGGAGATCAAGGACGGCTTCGTCTACGCCAACACGCCGGACGGCATGCTCCACGGCTCCAAGATCTATCTGGACAAGGTCTCCGTGGGCGCCACCATGAACATCATCATCGCCGCCTCCAGAGGCCGCGGCCGCACCATCATCGAGAACGCGGCCCGGGAGCCCCACATCGTGGATCTGGCGAACTTCTTAAACTCCATGGGCGCGGACGTCCGCGGCGCCGGTACCGATACCGTGAAGGTCTACGGCGTGGACAGGCTCCACGGCGGCACCTACAGCATCATTCCCGACCAGATCGAGGCCGGCACCTATATGACCGCCTGCGCCGCCGCCGGCGGTGAGGTTCGGATCCTGAACGTGATCCCCAGACATCTGGAGTGCATCAGCGCCAAGCTCCGGGAAATGGGCGTCACCGTGGTGGAAGGGGAGGACTCCGTCCTCGTCCGCTCCAACGGCAGACTCCGTCCCGTGAGTGTGAAGACTTTGCCTTATCCGGGCTTCCCCACGGACATGCAGCCTCAGGTGAGCACCGCTCTGTGTCTCGCCGGCGGCACCAGCATGGTCACGGAGGGAGTCTACGACAACCGCTACAAATACATGAATGAGCTCCGGAAGATGGGCGCGGACGTCAGTGTGGACGGCTGCGTGGCTGTCATCAACGGTGTGGAGGCTCTGAACGGCGCGGAGGTCAAGGCCTGCGACCTGAGAGCCGGCGCCGCCATGGTCATCGCGGGCCTCTGCGCCCAGGGCGAGACCAGCATCGTGGACATTCATTATATCGAGCGCGGCTATGAGAATTTCGTGGGCAAGCTCCAGGCCCTTGGCGCGGACATCACCCACGTGAAGGACGAGGCCCCCGCGGCTGCCGCTGCGGAATGAGGGTCACGACCCTCGCCAGCGGCTCCACCGGAAACTGCACCCTGCTGCAGACCGATTCCGGCAGCCTGCTGATCGACGCGGGCATCTCCGCCAGACGCATCACCCAGGGGCTCAACCAGCTGGGGGACGACGCGCGGAATCTCAGCGCCATTCTGATCACCCATGAGCACACCGACCACATCTCCGGCCTTGCCGTTTTGCTCAAGCGGACGGCTGCGCCGGTGTACGCCCTGCCGGCGGTGGCCGGGTGCCTCACTTCCATGATCCCGGAGCGGGCGGCGCAGATCCATCCGGTTCGGGAGACCTTCGAGCTGGGAGATTTCAGCATTTCTCCCATCCCGACCCTCCATGACTCCGCCGACAGCTGCGGCTGGCGGGTGGAGACGGAGGATGATACCTTCGGCCTCTGCACCGATCTGGGTGTGGTGACGGAGGAAGTGCTCGACGGGCTCTGCGGCGTCAGCTGCGCCCTGATCGAGTCAAACCACGACGTCAACATGCTGCTTTGCGGCCCCTATCCGCCGTATTTGAAAAAGCGCATTTTGTCCGACCACGGACATCTTTCCAACGCCGCCTCGGCTGAGCTTGCGGCGACCCTGGCGGCCAACGGCACGGAGCATCTGATCCTGGGCCATTTAAGCCGCCACAACAACACCCCAGCCAAGGCGCTGGAGACCGTCTGCGGCTATCTGGAGGCCTGCCTGCCGGAGATCCTGCGGCCCACGGTAAACTGCGCCCCGGAGCGGGACTTCCTGACGGTGGAGATCGGAGGATACACGCCATGTATGCTGTGACCCTGCTCTGCGTCGGGAAGATGAAGGAAAAGCACTATATCGCGGCCTTTGAGGAATACCGCAAGCGTCTGGGGGCATACTGTAAGTTTGATCTGCAAGAGATCCCGGAGCAGCGGCTCTCGGACAGGCCCTCGGAAAAGGAGATCGACGCCGCCCTGAACAGAGAGGCGGAGGAGCTGATCCGCCGGATTCCCAAGGGCAGCGCCGTCATCACCCTCTGCGTGGAGGGGAAGGGCATGTCCAGCCCGGCTTTGGCGGACTATCTGGAGCGGCTGACCCTGAACGGCACCAGCCACATCTGCTTTCTTGTGGGCGGCT
>CAMHPQ010000035.1 GCA_946187035.1 uncultured Clostridia bacterium
CGGTCTCGGCTACACCATCGACTGGCAGCGGTTCTCCGTGAAAGCAAAGGATTGGGAACGCGCCGTCCGACTGGATCGGATGGGTTATTCCAAGGAGAGCATCCATCAGCGTCTGCGCACAAATCTGAATTCAGTTGGTTACCTGAACAGGTGGAACAGCAACCTTCCGTATCGACCAAAAGGCTTTCCGCTCCTGACGATCGAGCAGCGGATCGGTTTTGAGATAACGCACTGCAAGCGCGCAGACGTTGTGATTCTGGACGTGATCTTCTTCGCTGTACTGAAGCTGCTCAATCTCGCGCAGGACCCGGAGGCGCAGAGGCAGAAAGTGCGCCCGCTCTCTCCGTCCCTGCGTATGGAGCTGGCGAAGCTCGATCAGATCGACCGGGAAACGCAACTGCTCGGAAAATACAACATCCATACAGATGTGGATCTTCATCGTTTCATGGATGACACAAAGGAACAGATAGCCCTGCTGGAGCACGACCGGCAGGGCTTTCGCAATCAGCTCCGTAGGCCAAAATCTCCCGAAATGGAAAAGGAGATTAAGGCCAAGCGGGACGCCTGCACCGAAAAGCTCAAGCCCTTGCGCGAAGAGCTCCGGTGCGCGGAAAACATTTTGAAGCGCAGCGAAAAGCTGTATGAAATCCTGCTCGCGGAACGTGAGGCAGAGAAGCAAGCCCTCCAGCGCGAGCGCAACAGAGAAAGGACTCGTTAAACCATGAATACACCAAAAACCATCCACATTGCAAATCTGCACCCGTTTGAGGGGCACCCGTATCAGGTGCGTGATGACGAAGAAATGGACGCTCTTGTGGAGAGCATCCGGGAGCACGGCATTCTCACGCCGCTGATCGTCCGACCGTTGGAGGACACACCCAATGAATACGAAGTGATCTCCGGACACCGGAGACTCCACGCAGCGCAAAAGGCAGGAATCTCCGAGGTTCCTGCTTTCGTTCATGCCATCAGCCGTGAGGAAGCTGCCATTCAGCTGGTGGACAGCAACCTCCACCGGGAACACATCCTTCCCAGCGAAAAGGCATACGCCTACAAGATGAAATATGAAGCTATGCGCCACCAAGGCACTTCGTCCCAACTTGGGACGAAGCTGCGCTCAGACGAGGAGATGGCAGCGCAGGTCGGTGAAAGCCGGAACCAAATCCAGCGCTACATCCGGCTGACCAATCTGATTCCGCCGCTGCTTGCACTGATGGATGAAGGCCGTATCGCCTTTACCGTGGGCGTGGAGCTGTCCTATCTATCGAACGAAGAGCAGCGTGCAGTTCTCGAAGCCATTGAGCTTTATGATTGCACGCCGTCCTATTCGCAAGCATGTCGGCTGCACCGTGACAGCGAAATGATGTACGCCGCTGACACGCGCAAACGCATTCTGTCAGTCATGTCGGAAGAAAAGCCCAATCAGCGGGAGCAGATCCGTCTGCGCCGGGAGGATTTCCGCTCCTTCTTCCCTGCCGACTACACGGACAAGCAAATCAGAGATGACATCATCGCCGGTCTCAATCTGCTGAAACGACAGCGCTACCGAGACCGCGGCGCAAGATAAGGAGGTGACTGCATGAAGAAGATCGACATTCCGGTCTGTGAAAAGTCGAATCTCACTTTGGATGAGGCCGCCTCCTACTTCAACATTGGTACCGGCAAGCTTCGGGAGATGACCAATGACGAAAGCTGTCCGTATGTTCTCTGGGTCGGCAGCAAGCGGCTGATCAAACGAAAGGCTCTGGAGGCATTTCTGGAGCGCAGCTATTCCGTGTGAGCCATTTCGCACAAATGAAGTTTTGCCTGATAACCAGTATAATCCGGTTATCAGGCGCTTTTCTTTGAAAGGAGGATTCAACTTGGCTGAAAAGCGCAAAGGAAAGCGAAAAGATAAGAAAGGCCGTGTGCTTCGCGCTGGTGAACGGCAGCGCAGCAACGGCGCTTATGAGTACCGATATCAGGATGAGAAAAATGTCACCCGGAGCATCTATGCCAAAACTTTGGACGAACTCCGGGAGAAAGAAGAACAGATTCAGAAGGATCTTTCAGACGGGATCGACATTGAGGGCAGCAACATCACGGTTTCCGAGCTTGTGGATCTGTATATGGGCTTGAAACGCAAGTTGGGTCCGAACTCAATCCGCGCCTACCAAACTGCAGTCAATCGAATCAAGGATGACCCCTTCGGCTCCCGGAAAATCTGCTCTGTGAAAAAGCTGGACGCGAAGCGATTCTATGTGAAGCTGCACGACTCCGGTCTGAAGCAAAATACGATTGGCGTCTATCATGCGATTCTGCGTCCAGCCTTCGAGATGGCAGTTGACGATGATCTGATTCGGAAAAACCCGTTCAAATTTACACTTGCTGATGTACTGCCAAATGACGCCGTGCTTCGGAATGCGCTCACCAAAGAACAGCAGACCGCTTTTCTCACTTTTATTCGATCGCATGGCAACGGGAACTACTATGACGATATCGTCATTCTTCTGGAATGCGGTCTGCGCGTCAGCGAGCTCTATGGGCTCACGAAGAAGGACATCGACTTTGAAAAGCGCTGCGTCCATGTCAAGAGGCAGCTATGCAGGACTGCGGAGCGCCCCTACTTCATCAAAGATCCGAAAACATCCTGCGGGATTCGATGCATTCCCATGAGCGAGACTGCATATCAGACCTTCCGACACATCTTCGAAAATCGAAAGCAGCCGAAGATTGAATGGATTGTGGACGGGTACAGCGGGTTTCTGTTTCTGGACAAGAATGGCAGACCGAAAACTGCCATGCATCTGCAGAACTACCTTCGCTGCATGGAAGCAAAGTATGTGAAGCTCCACGGGAAAAAGCCACCCCATGTCTCTCCGCATGTTCTTCGTCATACCTTCTGCACCAACATGCAGCAGGCCGGGATCGACGTGAAAAGTCTGCAGTATCTCATGGGGCATTCCCACGCCAGCGTTACGCTGGACGTCTATACGCACACGGATTACAACGCCGTGGAGCGAGCCTTCCATAAAGCAGCTGCCAGCATGTAACGGCAAAAGTCGTACCCAAAACTTACCCATTTTTGCAGAGATTTTATAAACAGTTGCGAAGGCTTATGAACGAGGAGTCTGAAAAAGTCTTGAAATTGGTGCTCATATCTCCCCAAAAACGTTCATAACCGAACATCGCGCCGTCCAAGTCCAGAAGGGCGGCATGTACTAAGAAATCCCATAATAAAACATACAGGACTGTCTCAACCGAGGCAGTCCTGTTTTTGTTATCCTTCCAATATTAACTCTTCGCCGGGTGAGACGATCAGTCGGTTGGGCGCTGCAAACTGCTCCGCCAGCTCCCGATCAAACATCTCTTCGCTGCCGGCGGTTTCGTTGTGATACGGGATGTTGTGCTTCGCGCCGACCAGCTCCGCGCAGCGGGCCGCTTCCTCCAGACCCATGTTGTACACGCCGTCGCAGCAGTAGAAGGCGTAGTCGATCTCCATTGCCGCCATGTCCGCCATCTGCTCTGTGGCAGAGGTGTCGCCGGAGACGTAGAGCTTCACGCCGTTGGAAAACGTGAGCACATAGCCCACGCAGGCGCGGACATCATGGTTCTGATTGTATCCGGCCTCCACGGCTTCCACCGTCACATAGGGAAGCTCAAACACCTGATGCTCGCCGTTTTCCAGCGCCTCGATCTGCGTGATGATCCGGCAGTCAGCGCTGCGGTTTTTCACCAGATCCACGGCGCAGTGGTCGTAGTGGTCGTGGGTCACGAGGATCAGATCCGCCGGGAGATCATAGGCGTCACCGGCAAAGGGATCGATGTAAATGACCTTCTCCTCCGGCGTCACGACCCGCAGGCTCGCATGTCCGAGATACAGAAGCCTCGGCGCGGGATTGGATTCGATTTTCATGGATGGTTCCTCCGTTTCTGCCGGAAACGTTGTTTCCGGAGGGGCTGCTTCCGGCTGCTTAGCGCCGCAGGCCGCGAGACCCAGAAGCAGCGCAAACAGGGTGAGCCAAAGAATCCGTTTTTTCATGTTGCTTCCCCCTTGCCATTGAATACCAGGATTCTCCAACAAACGTCTGATTTGTATTTTAAGTCATATTCCAGATTTTTGCAAGGTAAGATGGTGCAGCGGGCGGGCACTGAGCCAATCAAAAAAATGACCTGACCGCTTCATTCGAGGCAGTCAGGTTTTTTATTGTCTGAATACAGCTTACCGGAGGTAGGTTTGGAAGAAGGTCTCCAGCTTGTCGAAGGGGATGGCGTCTTTCCCGCCGCCGTCGTAGAGGTCGGTATGGCTGGCGCCGGGGATGATCAGCAGCTCCTTGTTGTCGGTGTATTTGCTGTCTTTGACCATATCGGCATAGGCGTCCTTGCCGAAGTAGCAGGAGTGGGCCGCGTCGCCGTGCATCACCAGCACCGCGCTGCGGATCTCATTGGAGTACTGCAGGATGGGCTGGTTGACAAAGCTCTCGCAGCCGATGACGTTCCAGCCGCCGTTGGAGTTGAGGGATCTGGGGTGATAGCCCCGCGGAGTCTTGTAATAGTCATAATAGTCCTTCACGAAGTAGGGCGCGTCCTCCGGCAGCGGATCGACCACGCCGCCGCCCAGCTTGTATTCCCCGTTTTTCAGATCCTCCAGACGCTGGGCGCACATGGCGGCCTTCATGGCGTAGCGGGCCTCCTCGCTGTCCTGGGAATCGAAATAGCCCTTGGCGTTGACCCGGGTCATGTCGTACATGGTGGAGGCCACGGTGGCCTTGACGCGGGTGTCCAGCGCGGCGGTATTGAGGGCCATGCCGCCCCAGCCGCAGATGCCGATGATGCCGATGCGGTCAGGGTCCACGCCCTCGTGGAGGGACAGGAAATCCACCGCCGCCATGAAGTCCTCGGTGTTGATGTCCGGGGAGGCCATATAGCGCACGTTGCCGCCGCTCTCACCGGTGAAGGAGGGGTCGAAGGCCAGGGTGACAAAGCCGCGCTGGGCCATGGTCTGGGCGTAGAGTCCGGAGCACTGCTCCTTTACCGCGCCGAAAGGACCGCAGACCGCGATGGCGGGCAGTTTTTCCGCATCTGCCGCCTTCGGGGTGTAGAGATCCGCCGCCAGAGTGATGCCGTAGCGGGTCACGAAGGTCACTTTCTCGTGGTTGACCTTGTCGCTTTTGGGGAAGGTCTTGTCCCATTCCAGAGTCAGGTTCAGATTTTCCTTCTGCATCGTGTTCAAGCTCCTTACATTCGATTTTGGGTCTGACGGATCAGAAGATCCAGACGATCCAGCTGCTTCTGCCGCAGATGCAATGCCTCCAGCTGCGCGCACCGGCACAGGCGCAGACAGCGGTTCAGCTCCGCCCACGCGCCGGCGGCATAGAGCCCTTCCGCCCGCGAGATGGTCTGCTCGTCACATCCTGCGTCCCGCAGATGGGTCTGCAGCCGATTCCAGTCGTCCATGATCGTTCCTCCGTCTTTTTCTCTGTGCTTTTATGATACCCCCTTGCAGGAAAGTACGCAAATAGTTATAATGTATATCGTGATATACGTTTTATGCATTTCATAAAGGAGGAGATTTCGTGGAAATCCGGACGCTGCGCTATTTTCTCGCGGTAGCGCGGGAGGAGAACATGACCCGAGCGGCGGAGCTGCTGCACGTGACCCAGCCCACCCTCTCCCGGGCGCTGCGGTCACTGGAGGAGGAGCTGGGAAAAAAGCTCTTTCTGCGCCACAGCTTCCGCATTGAGCTGACCCGGGAGGGGATGCTGCTGCGGGATCGGGCGGAGGATCTGCTGTCCATGGCGGACAAGATCGAGCGGGAGTTTCTGACGCTGGATGATCTCACCGGCGGGGAGCTGTATTTCGGTCTGGCGGAGTCCTACCAGATCCGGCATCTGGCCCGGGCGCTGCGGGTGATGAAGGGGCGCTATCCCGATCTGCACTACCACATCACCAGCGGCGACACCGAACAGGTGACGGAGAAGCTGGACAAGGGGCTGCTGGACTTCGCCGTGATCTGCGAGACGCCGGACACCCGCAAATATGACGCGCTCCAATTCCCGGAGGTGGACCGCTTCGGCGTGGTGGGGCCGTCGGACTCCTTTCTCTCGGAAAAATCCGCGGTGCTGCCGGAGGATCTGGCGGGCCTGCCCATGTTCTGCTCGGAGCAGAGCTGGGTCAACGACATTGCCCCGTGGGCCGGGGCCCAGTTCGGCGGTCTGCATCTGGAGGGCTCCTTCCGGCTGTCCTACAACGGCTCCCTCTTCGCCAGAGAGGGGCTGGGCTATCTGCTGACCCTGGAGCATCTGGTGGACACTGCGCCCGGAAGCGGGCTGGTGTTTCGCCCGCTCTCGCCGGAGCTGAATCTCAAGTTCTATCTGATCTGGAACAAGTACCAGACCTTCACCCCCATAGCCGAGCGCTTTCTCGATCACATCCGGGCGCAGTTCTCCGAGGCCTGAAAAAACCAGAGCCGTCCAACCCGGGACAGCTCTGGTCTTTTTTATCCTGTTGTTCAGTCCACAAACAGCTCGTCGATGGCGTAGAGGGCGGCCTTGCCTGCCATGAAGATCTTCTCCCCCTCCTGACGGCAGTAGAGGGTGCCGCCGCGCTTGGAGGCCTGATAGGCCACCAGCTCGTTTTTGCCCAGCACATCCTTCCAATAGGGGATGATGTGGCAGTGGCCGGAGCCGCAGACCGGGTCCTCCGCCACGCTGAGCTTGGGCGCGAAGCTTCTGGAGACGCAGTCCTCCTCCTTGCCTCTGGCGGTGACGTGCACCAGCAGGCCGTCGATCTGCTTGATCTTCTCCAGATCGGGCTTCAGATCCCGGACGATCTGCTCGTCGTCCACCACGCACAGGAGATCCCGGGCCAGATAGGCCTCCCGGATTTTCGCGCCCACGGCGTCCTCCATGGCGGCGGTGACGTCCACTTTCTTGAGGTCATAGGCCGGAAACTCCATCTCGTAGAGGTCGCCCTTCCGGTTCACGATCAGGTCGCCGCTCATGGTGGTGAAAACCACCTGCTGCGCCTCCTTTTCATAGTAGTTCAGCAGGACGAAGGCGGTGCCCAGGGTGGCGTGGCCGCAGAGGTCGATCTCGCCGCCGGGGGTGAACCAGCGCAGGTGGTACTTCTCCCCCTCCTTCACGGTGAAGGCAGTCTCGGAGAAGTTGTTCTCTCTGGTGATGTCCATCATCAGATCCTCGGGCAGCCAGTGCTCCAGCACGCAGACGGCGGCCTGGTTGCCGTGGAATACCTTGTCGGTAAAGGCGTCAACAATATACTGCTTCATGAAGGTTCCTCCTTGTGTTTTGGTTGGCTTTATTATATGCTAAGCTTATTAATAAGTAAAACAGATATTTTGCATATTCACATGCAGGAGGCTTATTTGAACCATGAACCGATACATGGCATTTCTGAAGGTCGTAGAGGTCGGCAGCTTCACCAAGGCGGCGGAGATTCTGGGCTACACCCAGCCGGCCATGAGCCAGATGATCGCATCGCTGCCCATGGTGTACCGCAGAATCAGCATCATCTCCAGAGCGGAAGACGAGCTCTCCGTGGCGGCGAAGACCTTCATCCGCTTCCTGATCCAAAACGCGGACGCGCTGCCGTGACAGAAAAAGCCTCCCAAAGCATCGGCTTCGGGAGGTTTTGCTATTGTGTGAGATTGGCTACAAACATTGCCGCGCTGGTTCTCAGATCCCGCGTGCCGGAGGCCTTCACGATCAGAATCCGGTTGCCGGAGCGGAGATACAGCGTCGGCAAAGAATCCTCAAGAAATCCGGCGTAATCCGTGCCCTCCAGCCGGAAGGGCTCCACGGTTCCGGGCAGCTCCTCCTGTAAATACCGCGCCGCAATCCCCGCGCTTCTGGCCTCGTACCAGGTGGCGAAATAGCGCATACCGTCCGCCCCGGCGTCGATCATCTGGATGTCGGAAAAGAGGATGTCGCTGTAGCGATCCTCAATGTAGAACATATTCTCTGTCCAGCGATTGGTTTCCAGGCAGCGGTCGATCTTCGCCCAGCTCTCCGGGTCCCACTCCGACAGCGGCAGCGGATGGGTCAGACCGAAGGTGCCGTTGTCGGCGGAGCTGAGCCGGGTTTCGGGGAAATTGTGGCTGACTTTGATGCCGACCAGAAGGACAAAAATGCTGAGAAAAGAGATCACCATCCACGCGGTGTTGAATTTCAGCGCCCGCCGATAGGGTACCTTATGGGAGAAGCCCTCGCCGCCGTTCAGCTTTTCCAGAAATCGATAATATCTTGTGAAGTTCAGCACCGAGCTGACCAGCGCCACGATCGTGCAGATCAAGAGCGAAATGGCGAAGGTTCCGCCCGTGTAATGCAGCAGATGCAGCGGCTCCGTGCTCGCTGGCCCCGCCAGATTGATCAGCGACCGGATAACCCACAAAAACAGCAGCACGATGCACAAAACCGCAAGCCCGTGGCCCAGCATATGCCGCCTCGCCCGCATCTGAAAGCTGGCTTTGTCAGTGAACAGCTCCTCGGCGTTGGGGTAATCCGTATAAAAGATCTCCATGCCCCTTCTCTGGTAGACGTGCTTCCAGCCGTAGGTCTCGTAGAGGTTGATCTCGTCCTCCTCGGCGCCTGGGGCGAGCCGATCCGTCACCGGGATGATCCGGTAGCGGCGGCGCCTCGGCTCCCCTTTTTGAAACTGCACCAGCAGGGGCAAAACCTCGTCCGTCAGCAGCCAGCCCTTGGCCGCCATGTCCTCCAGCCAGGCTTCCATGCGGTCAAACTGGGTCACGTCAAAGGGCTGCAGCCGCCAGATCTTCTCTTTCATGGTTCTCTCCTCCGGCCAATTCCGCGTCCCGCAGGCACAGCCGCAGCCGCTCCAGCTCCGATGCGTAGACCGCCCTTCCCTTTTCCGTGATGCCGTAGGTGATGCGGCGGCCCTCCTCCCGGCGTTTTTCGATCAGAGCCTCCGTCTGGAAGCTCCCCAGGATCGTGTACAGGGTGCCGGGGCCCATGCTGACTCGGCCGTCGGTGCGCTTTTTCACCCAGGCCGCGATCTCCGTGCCGCACATCTCCCCGGCGTTCATCGCCATGAGCGTATAAAACATGGTCTCCGACAGGGTCTCCATGGCCTTTTTCGCCATGTTCTCTCCTCCTTAATATCGATATTCGATGTTTCTGCCTGCAGTATAACATCGATCATCGATATTGTCAAGGGGAACCTGCATTTTTCATCAGACAGGCAAGTTGGCGAAGCGCGTCGAATATACTGATCCCATCGAAACGGATCGGAGGTTCAAACATGCTGTCTGGTACCCTGATGCTGATGATGAGCGGCGCGCTGCTGATGCTCCGGCTGGCGCCGGGAAGCTCGTTTCCGAAGCCCCTCTCCCCCGAAGAGGAGCTGGACGCCCTGCGGCGCTGGCGGGAGGGCGACGTGGGCGCAAGGGATACGCTCATCGAGCACAACCTGCGGCTGGTGGCCCACATCACCAAGAAATATTACGCCCAGTGCGATGACACCGACGACCTGATCTCCATCGGCACCATCGGACTGATCAAGGGCGTGAATACCTACGCGCCGGATCGGGGCGTGAAGCTGGCCACCTACGCCAGCCGCTGCATCGAAAACGAGATCTTGATGTACCTCAGAGCCAACCGGAAGCGGGCCTCGGAGCTGTCCCTCTCCGAGGCGCTGGAGGCGGACGAGGACGGCGGCGGGCTGACGCTGCAGGATCTGCTGGCGGAGGAATTCGATCTGGACGAACGGCTCTCCCTGCAGGAGAACGCCGCAGCCCTGCGAAAAGCGGTGGAGACCGCTTTGGATCCCAGAGAGCAGAAGGTGGTGCGCTTCCGCTACGGGCTCAATGGAAAACCGCCGCTGACCCAGCGGGAGACCGCCCAGCTTCTGGGCATCAGCCGCTCCTACGTCTCCAGAATCGAAAAAAAGGCCCTGGAGAAGCTCCGCAGTGCCCTCCAAGCTTGTCAGGAGGGAGATTCTGGTGTAAAATAAATCCATCAAATGACGGAGAAAGTCCCATGAAACAGATTCGATTTTTCCTTGCCTTTCTTCTGCTGGCGGCGCTGGCCGTGATCCCCGGCAGAGGCGCGTTCACGGATGTGCCCCAGGACGCCTACTATAAAAACCCCGTGGATTGGGCCGTTTCCAAAGGCGTCACCGACGGGGTTTCCGAGACGGAGTTTGCCCCCGACGCGGCCTGCACCAGAGCCCAGATCGTGGGCTTTCTCTGGAAGCTGGCGGGCAGGCCCGAGGCGGAGAAGGCGGCGCGATTCCAGGACGTTTCGCCGGAGGACTGGTACTACGAGCCGATCTGCTGGGCGGTGGAGACCGGCGTCACCGACGGGGTCTCGGAGTCGGAATTCCAGCCGGACCGCACCTGCACACGATGCGAGGGCGCGGCGTTCCTCTATAAATTCTACGGGCGGGCGGCTGCTGCCGGGGCGGTGCCCTTCACGGACGTGAGCCGCTCGGACTGGTACCACACGGCGGTGCTCTGGTGCGTGGAAAACGGCATCGTCAGCGGCATGACGCCCACCGTTTTCGCCCCCTTCGAGGTGTTCACCAGAGCCCACATCGTCACCATGCTCTGCAGGGCCGAGACCGCAACGCCGCCAGAGCCGGTCACGGGAGTCTATCTGGGCGTCCGGGGCTATGGCGCCGTCTCCGACAAGAATTCCATGGTGCACCGGTTCTGGTATCAGGGCGCGGAGCACACCTGCACCATCCCCTCCGAGGGCGGGGCCTATACCATTCAAAATCAGCTGCAGGAGGGCGCGGTTTACCGGCTCCTGTTCCGGGACGGCGTACTGCTGAATGCGGAGCCAGCTGAGACGAAAGCCATGACGGAGCTCCCGACGGTGCCGGTGTATCAGATTCAAAAGCAGCCCGGCGGCGCGGCGGTCTCCCCTGCCGCGGCAAAAACCGGCGACTGGGTTGTGGAAGCTGCGGACGCAGTATATCGCACCGACGGGCCGATCTCCTACACGCCGCCCGTTCAGGGGACCCCGGGACTCAAAACCGTGCGAAACTTCCTGCTCACCGCTTTGGAGCCCGTGGGCACCACGCTGTATGTCTACGGCGGCGGCTGGAACTGGCAGGACACCGCCGCGGATTCGGCCGCCCGCTCCATCGGCGTCAGCGAAAACTGGGTGCGGTTTTTCCGGTCTCAGGATCAGAGCTACGACTACAAAAACACCGACGCCGCCCGGAGCTTCTACCCCTTCGGCTGCTGGAATCAGTATCATTACCACGGTCTGGACTGCTCCGGCTATGTGGGCTGGGCGGTCTACAACACCGTGGAGTCCGCCTCCGGGAACGCGGGCTATGTCACCTTCGCGGATCGGCAGGCACAGCTGCTTGCGGAAAAGGGTCTGGGCAGCTGCAGCGGCTCTGTCGGAACCCTGCTGCCCGGCGACGTGTTCAGCATGAAGGGCCACGTTTGGATCAGTCTCGGCACCTGCAGCGACGGCAGCGTTCTGATTCTCCACTCCACCCCCAGCCCCAGCCGAAGCGGCAGTAAGGGCGGCGGCGTGCAGATCAGCGCCATCGGCAGTTCCGGAAGCGAGGCCGCCCGGCTGGCGGAGAAGTACATGGCCGCCTGCTGGCCGGAGTGGTACGGGCGCTACCCCATCCGCATCTGCGAGCCCGAAAGCTACCTCAGCTGCGTCGGGCACTTCACCTGGAGCGACAGCCTGGACCCCGACGGCTGCAAGACCATGACCCCCGCCGTGCTGATGCAGAATCTGTTTGGCTTTTAAGTCGATTTCCAACGGATAAGGAGAGGATTACCATGACGAAATTTGTCACCGCCGCCGAGGCAGTTCAGGCGATTCAAAATGAGATGACCGTGGCCGTGGGCGGTTTCAACGGCTTCGGCACCCCGGACGAGCTGATACTCGCCCTGCGGGATCGGTATCTGGAGACCGGCAGCCCGAAGAATCTGACGCTGATGAAATCCGTCAGCGTGGGAGATCGCGGAGCGCGCGGCGTGAGCCGGATTGCTCTGGAGGGCTTGATCCATAAAGTCATCAGCTCCCACGTGGGGCTGGAGCCCGCCATGGCGAAGCTGATTGAGGAGAACAAGTGCCTGGCCTACATGGTCCCCCTGGGCACCATGACGGAGCTCTACCGGGCAGCAGCCGCGGGACGCAGCGGCGTGCTGACCCATGTGGGGCTGGAGACCTTCGTAGATCCCAGACTGGAGGGCGGCAAGGCCAACGAGCGCACCAAGGCCGAGGGCGCGGAGATCGCCGAGATCCTTCAGGTGCAGGGCGAACCGCGCATCTTCTACCCCACCATCCCGGTGGACGTGTGCCTGATCCGCGGCACGTATTCCGACCGCAAAGGCAACATCGTCCTCTCCAAAGAGGCCATGCACGGCGAGCAGCTGGAGGCCGCCGCTGCCGCCCACAACCACGGCGGCAAGGTGATCGTGCAGGTGGAGCAGGTGCTGGACGAGGACTTCGATCCCCGGATCGTGAAGCTGCACCACTTCATGGTGGACTATGTGGTGGTGGGAAGGCCCGAAAACCACGCGCAGGGGTACGACGCCCCCGACTATCGGCCTGAGGTGGCCGGCGAATGCCGCAAGCCCCTGGACGCCATCGCGCCCATGCCCCTGAACGCCAGGAAAATCTGCGGCAGGCGGGCGGCGCTGGAGCTAAAACCCCACAGCCTCATCAACCTGGGCATCGGCGTGCCGGAGGCCGTTGCGGCCGTTGCGGCGGAGGAAGGGATCGCGGATCGTTTCACCCTCTCCATCGAGTCCGGCGTGCTGGGCGGCGTGCCGCTGTCCGGGCTGGGCCTGGGCGGCACCACGAACCCGGAGGCCATCTACAAGATGGCGGATATCCTGAACATTTACGACGGCGGCGGGCTAGACATGGCGGTGCTGGGCATGGCAGAGGCGGATCAGTTCGGCAACGTGAACGTCTCCAAATTCGGCGGGCGGCTCACGGGCCCCGGCGGGTTCATCAACATCGCCCAGAACACCAAGACCGTCATCTTCACCGGCACCTTCACCGCCGGCGGGCTGAAGGAAGAAGTCCGGGACGGGAAGCTCTGCATCCTCCAGGAGGGCCGGGCCAAGAAGTTCCAGAAGCAGGTGGAGCAGATCACCTTCTCCGGCAGCTACGCGCAGAAGGCCGGAAAGCGGGTGCTGCTCATCACCGAGCGGGCGGTGTTCCGGCTGACGGAGAGAGGGTTGGAGCTGATCGAAATCGCCCCCGGCGTGGATCTGGAACGAGACGTGCTGGATCAGATGGCGTTCCGTCCCGTCATCAGTGAGGATCTCAAAGAGATGGACGCGCGGATCTTCCGGGAAGAGCCCATGGGATTGAACGTATAAAAAACACCCCGATGATCAACCGATCACCGGGGTTTGCTTTTATTCGCAGAAACGATCCTGCGCCCATTTCAGGGGATTGTTCTCAATGTACGTCCAGATCTCCAGATAGTCGTTTTCATTCCGGATGATGTGCTCATAGAAGGAACGTTGCCAGACGGAAAGATCCGGGAACAACTGATGGATCTGTTTGCTGCTGTTCATTTTCAGAAACCCGATTGCCTTGCCCAACAATGCACGCTTGCAGTCCTCTTTTGTCTGTAGGGGCGATTCACGAATCGCCCGTTCTCCATCAATCCGGAGCAGCAGATGCACATGATTCGGCATGATGACAAAGTGATCCACCTTCAGTTCCGGAAATCGCTCCGGAAGCAGACAGACACACTGGCGCACCATCTCCCCTGCGGCAGACAGACGCACTGCCTCCGCGGGCGATTCGTGAATCGCCCCTACATGGATCTCTGACAGAAAGCATCGTTTCTCATGCGTGCAGAAGGTTACGAAGTACGCGCCAGCGCTGCTGTAATCATAATCCGGGAGGCGGATTCGTTTTCGCTTCGGAAGCGCTTCCATCGTCACGCATTGGCCAGTTCCACGATGGCTTTGGCGTAGATCTCGGTCATCTTCTGGAAGCTGGTGAGGGAGATGAACTCCTCGGGCTCGTGCTCCACGCAGGGCTCCCCGGGGAAGATGGGCCCGAAGGCCACGATGTTGGGCATGGTCTTGGCGTAGGTGCCGCCGCCGATGCACTCGGGCGTGCCGTCGAGGCCGGTCTCCTGCTCGTAGACGCCTCTGAGGATCTGGATCAGCGGCGCGTCGGCGGGAATGTAGAGGGGTGGGGTGAAGTGGAAGCTCTTCTCATAGAATCCCTGGCCGCCCATGGCGGTGGTCAGTCTCCGGTGGAAGTCCTTCTCTCCAAACGTCACCGGGACGCGCAGGTTCACGCCGATGGTCACAAGGCCGTCAGTGGTCTCCGCCGTGCCCAGGTTCACCACCATATTGCCGGAAACGTCGTCGTGGAGAGCGATGCCCAGCTTTTCACCAACGGTGCCCTGGGGGTAGAGGTTCGCGATGCTTTGCACCAGCTGCTTGGAGGCCGCGTCCAGCTCCAGCTCGCTGAGGAATGCCGCCAGCCGGACGATGGCGTTGACGCCCTTTTCCGGGGTGCTTCCGTGGGCGCTCTGGCCCTGGGCGGAGACCAGGATCCCCTCGTCGGTCTCCGTGACGGTGATGCCCTCCGCAGCCTTGGACTGCAAGGCTTCTGCCGGGAGATCCAGCACCGCCTCGGCCATGGCAGGCACCATGTTCAGCGCCGTGCCGCCGGAAAACCGCTTGATGCTGGTGCCAAGCGGGAAGGTGTAATAGGCGGCGCAGATGCCCTTCTCCCCGTTGATCAGCGGGAAGTCGCCATCGGGGGTGAAGCCCAGCACCGGCTGCTCCTCGCCGCAGTTTACATAATGCTGCATACAGGCACAGCCCGTCTCTTCGTTCAGGCCGAAGATGATCCGGACTCTCCGCTTCAAAGTCGCGCCGGAATCCACCGCCGCCTTCAATGCGTACAGCGCCGCCATCATGGGTCCCTTGTCGTCGATGGCCCCGCGGCCATAGAGGCGATCTCCGTCGATCTCGGCGCCGTAGGGGTCGTGGGTCCAGCCGGTCCCCTCGGGCACCACGTCCAGATGGCCCAGAACGGCGATCATCTCTTCTCCGTCGCCGTACTCCAGATACCCGCAGCGGTCGTGGAGGTTCACGGCTTTGAAGCCCATCTCCCTGCCGAGATTCAGGCAGTAATCCAGACAGTCCTTTGTGCCCTGACCGAAGGGGGTGCGGTTTTCGCCGATGCACTCCACGCTCTTGATTTTCAAAAGTCCCTGCAGGGATTTTACCTGCTCGTCAAAATTGGCCGCAACGGCCTGTTTCAGTTCCATAGTTTTCTCCTCCTCCGGGATTCGTGATGCACTTATTATAACGCGTTCCGAAAAAAATGCAATCCGGCGGGCTGGAAATCTTCCAAATATGGCACCCATGAAAAACCATTTTTTATCGGGCTGACTAATTGACAAATTTCATGCACTGGAGTAAAATTTTTTATGTAAAACTGCGCTCAGGTGAGGAGGTTATTTGGAGCGTCTGTTAGCGCCGGGACCTGACATGGTTGACGAGGTATGGCGGTGATCGAAAGATTCGGCGGATGCCGCCACGGTCTGCGTGGGTCGAAACGGAAAAGCGAAAAAGCAGAATGAACACTGTAACAGAGGTTTTTCCGATCACGCTGTTATTAATATTAAAATAAGGAGTAAAACTGATATGAGAGTCGTTATTCAGGATAATTACGAGAAGATGAGCCTTTGGGCCGCCCACTACATTGCGGGTAAGATCAACAGCCACAAGGAAGACCGCCCCTTCATCCTGGGCCTTCCCACCGGCTCCTCCCCCATCGGGGTTTACAAGGAGCTGGCCAGAATGAACCAGGCCGGCGAGCTTTCCTTCGCCAACGTCGTCACCTTCAACATGGACGAGTATCTGGGCCTGCCCCACGAGCATGACCAGAGCTACTGGTACTTCATGCACGACAACTTCTTCGATCATCTGGTGGACATGAAGCCGGAGAACATCAACATTCTCAACGGCATGACCGACGATCCCGAGGGGGAATGCGCCCGCTACGAGGAGAAGATCGCCTCCTACGGCGGCATCGACCTGTTCATGGGCGGCATCGGCGTGGACGGCCACATCGCCTTCAACGAGCCCTTCACCAGCCTCTGCTCCCGCACCGGCGTGCGTGATCTCACCACCGACACCCGCATCGTGAACTCCCGCTTCTTCGGCAATGATCCGGAAGCCGTTCCCTCCCAGGCCCTCAGCGTCGGCGTGGGCACCGTCACCGATTCCAAAGAGGTGCTGATCCTCATCAACGGCCACAACAAGGCCCGCGCTCTGGCCGCCACCGTGGAGGGCAACGTCAGCCACAAGTGGACCTGCAGCGCCCTGCAGATGCACAACGGCGCCATCATCGCCTGCGACGAGGCCGCCTGCGGCGAGCTGACCGTGGACACCTACAAGTATTTCCTGGATATCGAGAAAAAGGAGCGCCTTTAATGTATACCATTCCGGAACTGTTTGATCTCGATCATACCCTGGCAAAGGACTACCTCTCCCAGTTCACCTATCCCTGGGAGGCCCTGAAGGGCATCAAGGATTTCATCCTCGCGCTCGGCCCCACCCTGGGTGAGGACTATGAGGAGGTCTCCGAGCACGTCTGGGTGCACAAGACCGCCAAGGTCTTCCCCTCCGCCTATCTGGGTGCGCCCTGCATCATCGGCCCCGAGACCGAGGTGCGCCACTGCGCCTTCATCCGCGGCAGCGCGCTGGTGGGCGCCAACTGCGTCGTCGGCAACTCCGTGGAGCTGAAGAACGTGATCCTCTTTGACCACGTCCAGACCCCCCACTACAACTACGTGGGCGACTCCATCCTGGGCTACTACTCCCACATGGGCGCGGGCTCCATCACCTCCAACGTCAAGAGCGACAAGAAGCTGGTTGTCGTCCACAACGGCACCGAGAACATCGAGACCGGCGTGAAGAAATTCGGCGCCATGCTGGGCGACTATGTGGAAGTCGGCTGCAACGCCGTCTGCAACCCCGGCACGGTCATCGGACGTCACTCCAACGTCTACCCCACCAGCTGCGTCCGCGGCGTGGTGCCGGCAAACAGCATTTTCAGAGACAACGGTGAGATCAGAGAAAAGAGGGCTGACTGATGGGTAAATATTTCGGAACCGACGGCTTCCGCGGCGAAGCCAACAAGGATTTGACCTTTGAGCACGCGATCCAGATCGGACGCTTCCTGGGCTGGTACTACGGCGCCAAGCAGGGCAAGAAGGCCAAGATCGTCATCGGCAAGGACACCCGCCGCTCCTCCTATATGTTTGAGTACGCCCATGGCAAGACGGGGCATTGTCACAGTCGTCGCAACCATGATGGCATACTC
>CAMHPQ010000036.1 GCA_946187035.1 uncultured Clostridia bacterium
GCGTGGCCCATGTGGAGCTGACCGGTGACGTTCGGGGGCGGCATGGAGATGCAGAAGGGCTCCTTGTCGGCGTCCACCTCGGGACGGAAGTAGCCGCCCTTTTCCCACATCTCATAGATTTTTGATTCGACCTGTTTGGGGTCGTACACTTTCGGGAGTTCTTTCATGATTCAATGCTCCTTATTCTTCTTATCAGCGGGGGTCTGCACCGGCAGCCCGCATTGTTTGCTGATGTAGTCTCCAAATTCCTTGGGATCGCCCTCCAGAAATCCGCCCAGAGGCAGAGGCAGGACGCGGTTTTTGTCCAGATAGAGGACGTAATTGTTCCGCCAGAAGTAGATCTCCTCCACGGCGCCAAACTGGTAGTGCGCCTCCGCCTGATCGGTCTGGGCGCGGATGCCGTCGGCGTCAATGAAGATCTCCTGCTTTTTCATATACTTCTCGTTGTTTTTCCGCATCATGATGGCAGACAGCCGCCGTTTATAGATGAAGTAAATCAGAGCGAAAGCACCAAAGGCCAGCGCAAAGATGCTCGTGGTGCTGAGAGCCCGCTCCAAAAAGATCAAAACCGCGGCGTCCAGAATCAGTACAACGCCGACGACCAGCAGGATGATATTGGCGACATTGTTGGCCTTCACCATGGCGCCCTTCCCTACCTTCGCGTGCAGGGCCACGATGTCCTCGAAATCCTGCAGCTCCGGCTGGAACAAGATCCGAAATCGTTTTTCTTCCATCTCTCTCCTCCAATAACTAAGTATTCACCTCCGCGGAGCGGAGGTAGGCGGCCAAAGCCGCCAAATTGCGTAAAAACTACGCAATTTGAATACACCGTTGTAACGTTATCATCCGCTATTTACATTTTCAATGAAAATAGCCCAACACAAAGTTTCGCTTTGTGTTGCACAGCGAACGCTGTGGTGATGATAAAGTTATAAAAAATCGCCCTGAAACCAAAGTTTCAGGACGATGTAAAATCGCGGTACCACCTGAATTCCGCACAAGCTGCGCGGCACTCGTGACTCTGTAACGGGAGTTCCCGGCGGCCCTACTGATCCTTCAGGCGCGCAGCTCCGGGGCGACCTTCATCTCCGGCATCCCAAAGGCTCGCACCGACCGCCTTCTCTCTGAGGAAAAACCGGGGACTACTCCTCCCCATCTTCGCAGTGTATTTATTATATGCGCTTTTAAAATGCCTGTCAAGTGTGCATTCTGACAGCAGAACGCCGAAGTTGCTTCAACATTTTGTTGCATTTGTTGACAGTTATACCGCGTACATGTATACTTATGAACAGATCATGAACGAAAGGTTGGGATCCCGATGCTGCTTCCCATTCTGCTGACCATCTGCTGTCTGATCGTCGATCAGGTATTTCTTCGGATCATGGCGCAAAAGCAATACGGCGCCGCCACACTTTGGAAGGGCCTGGCCAGTCTGTGCTTTCTGGGCGTGGGCTTCTGCATGGCCTTTCTCGCCACCGCATCCAACCCGGTACACACGAAAATCTTCATCGGTCTGGCCCTGGGGCTCGTCGGCGACGTGCTGCTGGCCATGGCCTACCAGTGGCCGGAAAAGCACGACATTCTCTTCATTATGGGCGCCATCTTTTTCGCAGTTGGCCATGGGTTCTATCTGTCGGCCCTGTTCGCCACCGGGGCGAAGCTGCTGGTGGCCCTCCCCTTCTGGCTGGTAATGGTGGGGCTCTCCGGCTGGTACACGTTGAAGATGGAGAGCGACGCCGGCTCCATGCTGATCCCCGGGGCCTGCTACATCGGGTTGGTGGCGGCGGTGGCGGCTGCGGCCTGCTCCCGGTTCGTGCTGCACCCCAACATCGGCACGGCGCTTTTCGCCCTCGGCGGGATTCTCTTCACCATCAGCGACAACATCCTCTCCGCCCACAAGATGGGTAAGGCCAAGGCCAAGAAATACAACCGCTGGGTTCACTACACCTACTACGCCGCGCAATTGATGATCGGCTGGAGCATGCTGTGGAGCTAGTGTGGAGTTTGGAGTGTGGAGTTTAAATGAAACAGCGTAGGGCGGGTTGCTTGCGTCCGCCGAAATGAGATAAAACTAGAGGCTGTGAATATCTCACAGCCTCTAGTTTTATTTTGTGACTTTGTCTATGACGATCATAATGATACCGAGGGCCACCGGGAGGATATAACCGGCCAAGGCGGCGGCGGAGTCGGTCAGGTGGTGCGTGACCGCGCCGACGATGAAGCCGATGACGCCGATGACAATCAGAAACATGCCCAGAAAAGTTTGACGGTTCATACTATTTCTCCTTTATTGAAGAGGCTCTACGGTCTCCAGCTCTTTGCAGGCGGCGACCACGTCCTTGCCGCCGATGACGCAGACACCGGAGGTCTGGCAGACCGCGTCCAGAGTGCGGCTGAAATCCATGAGCTGCTCTCTGGTGGTGTGCAGGATCTCGTGGCGTTCGCGGATGCGGTCCTCGTTGGTGCGTCCGCTGAAATAGAACACGCCGCCGCGGATGGCCGCCTGGGCCGGGGTCACGATGGGGTCGTTGGCCGCCATGCTGCTGATGATAAAGCCGTCCAGCGACTCCCCGCTTTCGCAGAATTCTCTGAGGGCCGCGCCCGCGCCGTCAAAGCTCAAAAGGGATCTGGAGGGGCTGGGGTCGCGGTAGGTGGTGAGTCTGGCGTCGCCGTCGATCCGCAGGGACAGGCTGGTGCCGTATGCGCCGCCCACCACGCGGATGTCGTTCCAGAGGTAGCCGTAGGTCAGGATCTGTGCCGCCACCCGGGCCGGGCCGCTGTAACGGGAGTCCAGGTTCAGGAGGTTCGCCGTCTTGGCCGCGAAGCCGATCTCCGCTGGGATGACGAAGCCCTCTTTGCGCACCGGCATGACCTGATAGCTGCGCTTCTGGCCCATGGGCGCGTCGGAGAGGATGTCGATGAACTGCTCCACCCAGGGCATGTCCAGCTGGCCGGTGATGCTGACGGTCAGCCGGTTTTTGGAAAACAGCGTTGGACAGAGGTTGGCAAAGAGTTCACAGGCAGCTGCGCCCTGCTCGCTCCAGGCTTTTTCCGTTCTCTGGAGCCAGCGGAGCTGGGTGATGCCGGACATGTGCTCGTTGACGGCGGCTTTCACCGATCCCGAGGCCGCCGTGCGCATGGCGCCGTAGGCATTGCCGGAGCCGATGATCCGCTGCTCCAGACCCATGCGGGCCTGCCGGAGCAGGTTAAAGATGTCGCCATGGACGGTGAAGTCCGTGCGCTGGATGATCTCCTCCAGAAGCCGCACCGCGTCGGCCTTTTTCTCATTGAGCAGAGCCACGCTGAGGATGAGCTTGGGCTCCGCGTCGGTGAGACTGCCCTGTCTGGCATAGGTGGGCGTGCTGACCGTGAAGCGGCCCAGATTGCCCTCCAATTCGCTGCGCAGCTCCGGGGCGGAGTAATGCGCGGTGGCGATGTCGCCCAGGACGCCGGCAAAGAAGGCGATGTTGCTGAGCTCCGCCTCCGTCCGGTCAGAGAGGTCAAAATACAGATCCAGATAGGTGATGCCGTCGGTCTCCTCAGGCTGGTGGAGCACGGTGACGCCCTTGGTCTCCAGCACGTTCTGCCGGATCAGGGAGCCCTGCTCCGGGATGTCCGAGAGGGACAGCACCGGCAATGTCGCCAGCTGCTCCGGGGTGTCCTCCGCCTCCTGCCGTTTCCGCAGGGCGCGGAAGTCCGCCAAAACCTGCTGCACTTCCCCGTCGCTCCAGGACTCCTTGATCTTCCGGCAGCGCTCCGCCTCCTTCTGCGCCTTTTCGGCCCCGAGGGTCAGAGACGGCAGCATGCAGACCTGGGCATGGTGGGGATTTTCCAGAAGAGATTTCCGGAGGAAGGACTCAAACCAGCCGGCGTCGATCTTCTCTCTGAGGGACTGAAACACCGCGTCATAGGAAAAGCTCTGGGCCGGGTCACCGCCGTAGAGCCAGGTGGTCAGGGCATTCATGGCGAAAACCAGACCTCTGGGATAGGAGCCGAAGTCCTTCTCTCTGGTGGAGAACTCGATGTTGTTCAAAACGCTGTGGAGCCGCTTGTGGTCGAGACCGGTTTCTGCGAGAGATTCCAGCGTCTTTTCCACCGTGCTCCAGATGGTCTCTTTGTTCTCGGCGGCGGTGTTGCGCACGGTGAAGATGGCGTACTGCTGCTGCATGCTGTCGATCAGGGAAAGATCCACGTCCTCGCAGAGTCCCTGATCCAGCAGTGCCTTGGTCAGCGGCGCTTCGTTGGAGTTGCAGATGGTCTCAGACAGCACCTGGAAGGCCAGGTTTTCTTCGATCTGGTCGAACTTCCCCAGCACCCAGCCGCGGGCCAGAATCGCCTTGTTGGCGGCGTCCTCCTCGGGGCCGATCTCGTAATAACCGGTGTGCTCGGCAGGGGCCACCGGCTGCTGATCCGGGATGTCCGCGTCCGGGTCGATGCGGTCATATTCTTTGAGGAAACTGTCCAGCTTCTGCAGCACCGCATCCAGATCCATTTTGCCGTCCAGAATGATCCTGGCGTTGGAGGGATGATAGAATCTGGCATGGCTGGCCAGATACCGCTCGTAGGTCAGCTCCGGGATGTGCTCCGGGTTGCCGCCGGAGTCAAAGCCGTAGCAGTTGTCCGGGAACAGGAGCCGGTTGATGGTCTCCTCCAGCACCGCGTCCGGGGAGGCGTAGGCGCCCTTCATCTCGTTATACACAACGCCGTTGCAGCGCAGGGCACCGTCCGCATCATCCAGCTCGAAGTGCCAGCCCTCCTGCCGGAAGGCGTGGGGATCCGTGATGCTCAGCGGGTGGAGCACCGCGTCCATATAGACGTCGATCAGGTTCAGAAAGTCCTGCCCGTTTCTGGAGCAGAGCGGATACATGGTCTTGTCCGGGAAGGTGAAGGCGTTCAGGAACGTGGCCATGGAGCTTTTCAGCAGGTTCACGAAGGGCTCCTTCACCGGATATTTCTCCGAGCCGCAGAGGACGCTGTGCTCCAGAATGTGGAACACGCCGGTGTCGTCCTGGGGGATGGTCTTGAAGGCGATGGCGAAGGTCTGGTTGTCGTCGTCCCGATCCAGCCAGATCAGATCCGCGCCGTTTTTCTCATATTCCATGCGCCAGAGCGTGGCGCGGATCTCCGGCAGAGATTCGGAATACTTCACCCGAAAGCCGTGCAGAAGATCGTTGGGCTGTAGATTCATTGGGCATCCGTCCTTTTCGATAGGGTTTTAGTCTATTCTAACCGGAATTGCACAAAAGGTCAACCTTCCGACGCCCGGAAGGCATCCAGCAGATCCTCGGCGTGGGTGGTGTAGGTCTCGTCGGAATAGGGATACTTCAGCAGCGCCGCCCGTTTCATGGGGGAAATGTGGCAGTAGCCGCCTGGATTTTTGTCCAGATACCGCTGATGATACTCCTCCGCCGGGCAGAACAGCTTCAAAGGCTCCAGCTCCGTACAGAAGCCCCGTCTGCCCTCGGATTCGATCTTCGCAACCGCGCGGACAGTTTCCTCGTCCGCCGGGTCCGTCCAGTAGATGCCGGACTGGTACTGGCTGCCGATGTCCATGCCCTGCCGGTGGTACATGGTGGGATCGATGACGCAGAACAGGCAGAACAGCAGCTTTTTCAAGGAGATGATCTCCGGATCATAAGTCACTTGAATGGCCTCCCGGAACTCGGTGAGCCCGGTACAGACCATCTGATACTCCGCGTATTTCGCGTCCTTGCCGTTGGCGTAGCCGGGCACCGCGTCCATGACCCCGGGGAGAGACCGGTACAGCGCCTCCATGCCCCAGAAGCAGCCGCCCGCCAGAACGATGGTTTTTTCAGACATACTGAATCCTCCGAAAAGAATTTCAGCCGGAGCGCGGACGCCCCGGCTGGGTGTAGTTGTTTTACTTCTTGCTGAACTTCATGGAGCCGATGATGTCCTTCACGTCCGGGTGATCCGCCAGGGTGTAGAAGGGCTCGTCATAGTCCTTGCTGGCGAGGATGTTCACCAGAATGTAGCTGGACTGGTCGTCCGGCACCGGGATGCACAGGCACACGCTGTCGCCGTCCAGATACTTGACGCCCTTGACGCTGCCATAGCTGACCTCGCCAAAGCCCTGATAGCGCTCGGAGACGGATTTCGCCAGGCCATTGAAGTCCTCGCCGCCGTAGTAGCCGGCATACTCCAGCTGCATGCTGAAGTCCTCGCCGCGGATGACCGCCACGTGGGAGTCGCTGCTGTAGGTGAGGAAGTCCTCGTCGAGGATCTCGAAGAAATAGACGTTGGAGTCATACTGCAGGCTCATCTCCACCTCGGCGGCATTCTGGAAGCCGGAGATGAAGGTGTAGCTGCCGGATTTGATGGCTTTCGGAGCCGCGGCCTTTTCCTTCTTGGCGCCGGCCTTGGGAGCGGCGGCCTTCTTCTCTTTCGGAGCAGCCTCAGCCTTGGGCTTCTTCATGGCGAAAAACACCGCCGTACCCGCCGCAGCGGCACATACCGGAACAAGAATGAGCGCTTTTTTCATGGGATATACCTCCTCAATAATATGCTTTGGTCAATATGAAACAATTATACCGTATTTTCCCGGAAGAAACAACACCTTTGCAAAAACTTTACAAAAACACCCGGCACGAAATCGTACCGGGTGCGGATGCTTACGGATGTCTTGGCTGGCCGAAGATCTGCTCGATCAGGCCCATGACGCCGGTGGCCTTCTCCTTGAAGGTGACGGTCAGAGAGTGGTTCTCCTGCAGATCCAGGAAGTGGTAGGAGCTCAGGGGATTCACCTGTTCCCCGTCCACGATGAGCACGTCAATCTCATAGCCCTCGTTGGGGGTGATGTACACGGTCACGTCCGAGCCCTCTTCCCGGCTGATGGTCTCGCCCGCGGGGGAGACGGAGCCGCCCTCGCCGCAGTTCACATAGATGTTGTAGTAGATCACGCTGGGGCCTGCAGAGAGCTTGACCTTGACCACGGAGCCCTCCTTCACCACGGTGCCGCCCTCAGGTTCCTGCTCGGCCACGGAGCCATAGGGGATGTAGTCGTCGTTCACGGTGCCGTCCTCCACGATCAGGACGCCCAGCTGCTCGGCGGTGCTCTCCGCCAGATCCATGGACAGGCCCACCAGATTCGGCAGGGTGATCTGTCCCTTGGCGGAGGCGGGTTCCTCCTTCTCCGGCCCCATGGAGACCACGATGCTGACGGTGGAGTTGTGGGTCACGCCCCCGCCGGCCTCCACGCCCTGGGAGATCACGGTGCCCTCCGGCTCTTCGCTGTGCATGTAGGAGACCGAGGCCGTGGCGTCCAGCTTATCGATGGCGGCCACCGCTTCCTCCTCCTTCATGCCGATCACGTCCGGCATGACGTTGGTACCCTTATGAAAATTGAACGCGCCGCTGACCGCGCAGATGATCACCATGATCAGCGCCAGAAGGACGAACACCAGTGTGATGATCATTCTCCGGCGGAGCTGCCGCGCTTTTGCCTGTTCGCTCATATGCATACTCCTATATGTATGGAAAAAAGGGTTGGTATTTTTCCTCATTGGGTATATAATAGCACAGACGAAGGAAAATTACAAATGTTCTGTGTCGGAGGACGAAAAAATATGCAAAAAATCGCACTGGTGACAGGCGGCTCCAGAGGCATCGGCGCGGCCACGGCGCTGGCGCTGGCGGAACGGGGCTGGACCGTCCATGTCAATTACATCGAGCAGAAGGAGAAGGCTGAAGCCATCGCCAAGCGCACCAGGGGCATCGCGGTGCAGGCCGATGTGGCGGATCAGCAGCAGGTGGAAAGAATGCGGGCAATCACAGGCCCGGTGTCCCTGCTGGTGAACAATGCCGGGGTCGCCCAGTCCGGGCTTCTCACCGATATCACGCCGGAGCAGTGGAAGCGGATGTTCGACGTGAACATCACCGGCATGTACAACTGCTGCCACACCTATGTGCCGGATATGGTCCATGAGAAGGCCGGGCAGATCATCAATCTGGCCTCCATCCTCGGCACCATGGGCGGCTCCTTCGAGGTACCCTACAGCGCCACCAAGGGGGCCGTGATCGCGCTCACCAAGGCGCTGGCCAAGGAGCTGGGGCCCTCGAACATTCGCGTGAACGCCGTGGCACCCGGGTACATCCAGACCGACATGACCGCGCAGTTTTCTGAGGAAGACCGCGCCGCTCTGGCAGACGCCACCGCCATGTGCCGCATCGGGCTTCCCGAGGATGTAGCGGATGTGATTGCCCTGCTGGCTGAGGCCGGGACAAGATTCGTCACCGGGCAGATCATCGGTATTGACGGCGGGCTGATCATTTGAGCCCTCTCAGTCGCTCGCAAGCTCGCGCCAGCTCTCCCGGAGGGAGAGCCAAGTTAAAATGATAAAAGACGTACTGCAAACCACAGTACGTCTTTTGATTCTTAAAACGAAAACACGATTCCGGCCACGGCGGAGATGGCGATAAAAACCAGCGGATGGAGCTTTTTGGTCTGCTTCACCAGATTGGTGAGAACCCAGATCACCACGGCAAGCACAATGGCCTTCCACTGGAAGACGGAGGCGAGGGCGCCCGCATCAAGGTTCAGCAGAGAGATCTTCACCACGCCCCAGCCTGCCGCAGCAATCAGCGCTGTGGATGCCGGGCGCAGACCGTAGAACACGTCCTGGACGGCCTGGCTGTCCCGGAACTTCTGGAGGAACCGGGCGATGATCAGGATCACCACAATGTCCGGGGTGATGATGCCCAGAGTGGCGATCAGGGAGCCGAGGGTCCCCGCGGTGGTGAAGCCCACGTAGGTGGCCATGTTGATGCCGATGGGGCCCGGGGTGGACTCCGCCACGGCGATCATGTCCGCGATCTGCTGGTGGGTGAACCAGCCGGTTTTGTCGGACATGTTGTAGATAAACGGAAGGGTCGCAAGGCCGCCGCCCACGGAGAACAGGCCGGTCTTGAAAAACTCCCAGAACAGGCGCAGGAGGATCATGCCTTCACCTCCAGACGCTTGAGCACAAAGCCCGCGAGCCCGGCGACGATCACATAGATCACCGGCGACAGATGCAGGAACACGGAGCCCAGAAACACCACCGCGAAGATGCCGAAGCATTTCAGGTCAATGACGGACTTTTTCCAGAGCTTCACCACGGCGTTCAGAATCAGAACGCAGACGCAGGCCCGGATGCCGGCGAAAGCGTGCTGCACTGCCGGAATGTCCGCAAAGCCCTGAATGAAGGCGGCGATGATCGTGATGATCACCAGCGACGGGAACACCACGCCCAGTGAGGCCACGATGCCCCCCAGGGCGCCTCCCTGCTTTTCACCGGCGAAGGTGGCCGTATTCACGGCGATGACGCCCGGCGTACACTGGCCGATGGCGTACCAGTCCATGAGCTCCTCCTCCGTTGCCCAATGGCGCTTTTCCACCACCTCGCGCTGCAAAGCGGGCAGCATGGCGTAGCCCCCGCCGAAGGTGGTGACGCCCACGATGGCGAAGGTGTAAAACAGCTCCCAGAGTTTTTTCATACATGCACTTCCCGATTGAATACCCCGGTGCGCTCTTGGCGCACCGGGTGCTTTGATTTCCTGTTGTTTAATCGGCGCTGCCGGCCTCGGTGATGGCGTCGATCAGCTCATCCACATTGGCGTCGTCAGTGACCACGCCGGTGATGTCGTCCCGCTTGGCGCAGAAGGCGCAGAGACGGGTTCGGTTGGCGGCGATGGCCTGCTCCACGGTGCCGTAGGTCAGCTCCTCGCTCTGGTTCAGCGCCTGGCAGTCGTCGTGGGTGTGGTAGACGTGGCCGAAGCGGGTCCAGTAGACGTCGTCGCTGATGGCCTCCACGGCGGCGTCCAGCTGCTCGGCGCTGACGGGGTTAAAATCGTAGCTGGAGACGCCGGCGATCATCAGGGCGATGACTGCCACCACGGTGCCGATGGCCTTGGTCTTCTTATCCGTATCCTTGCTGGAGAGCAGCACGATCACGAAGGGGATGAACGCCACGGTGCTCACCAGGACGCCCATGTTGTTCCACAGCCAGAACTTGGTGGGGTTCTTCTCGGAAGCCGGGTCGATGTGGTTGGCCTTCTTCCAGAGCTGGGAGCCGATGACCACACAGACGAAGTCCAGCACCAGGAAGACGATCAGCTGCGCAAGCTCGGACATGAACTTCAGATCCACCTTGCCCAGCACCACCAGCAGGGCCAGCACTTCAAATACCAATGCAAGCACCCACAGGATCACCGCGCCGATGCGCAGGCCCTTGGCGTTGCCAACCGGGGCCGCCTCATGCATAGGAGCGCCGGTGCTGCTCACGGGCTTTTTCTTGGAGCCGGCTTTGACCTCCAAACCGGTGTCGGCGTCGATGATTTTTTTCTCTTTCTTTTCAGCCATAACGCAATCTCCTCTCTTGGATGGGTTATGCGGAGTTTCTCCTATTATACTTGGTTTTTCCGGAGATTACAAGTCGGGATTTCACTCTGGAAACTGAATCATCTCCGTGTAGGGCAAGGTGCCGTAGCCGTTCTTCTCATAGGTGTGGACGGCGCGGGCGTTCTCCGGCTCCACCTCCAGACGGCAGACCGCCTCCGGGTACTTGCTCCGGACGAACTGCAGGAATTCGCTGCCCAAGCGCCGCTCCCGGAACTCCGGCTTCAAATACAGATCCTCCACCCAGATGCAGGGACGCCCGAACTCGGTGGAAAAGCTCTTGGCCAGCATGCCGTAGCCCGCGAGAAGGCCGTCCTGCTCCAGAATGTATCCCTCCAGATAGGGGCTCTGGCTGAGACACTGCTCCACGTCCGCCCGGAAGATTTCCTCAGAGCCGTCGGTGGAGACCGCCTCCGAGGCGTAGAACACGCGCATCATGTCCAGCACGTCCGAGATGTCCGCCGGGGTCATATTCCGAATACTCATAGTGTTTCACTCCTGAATCCAATAGGGTCACGGTCTGTCCCACAGCGGGCCGCCGTAATAACGCTTCCGGCAATGGAAGAAATACAGGAAGCAGAGGATGATCTGCACGAAGGAAGAGCTGGGGGTGGCAAGGCCGATGCGGAAGATGGACACCGGCTGCATCCGGCTGAAGAGGATCGACAGCGGCACCCGCACGCCGAAGGCCCCGGCGATGCCCTGGACCATGACGAAGCCGGTCCGGGAGAAGCCGTTGAAGAAGCCGATGAAGCAGAACAGGAACGACGTCAGCAGACAGTCGATGCCGTAGGCCTTGAGATATTCGCCGGAGGCATGGCACACATCCATGTCCGGGGAGAAAATATGGCTGATCTGATCTCCGAAAAAGAAGGCCGCGGAGCCCACAACGAGGCTGCAGAGGAAGGAGATCCCGATGCCGCTTTTGAGGGCTTTCTCCGCCCGCTTCATCCGGCCCGCGCCGAAGTTCTGGGCGGTGAAGGAGCTCATGGCCTGGGAGAAGGCCGCCGGCAGCAGCATAATGAAGCCGCAGAGCTTCTCCGCCACGCCAATGCCCGCCGAGGCCACCACGCCCAGCTTGTTCACCAGCGCCAGGATGATCAGAAAACTGATGGACACCAGCAGATTCTGCGCCGCCAGCGGGATGCCCAGCCGCAGAATGCTGCCGAGCACCGGACGGTGGAAGCCCACGTCCCGCCGCCGGAAGGCGAAGGGCATGCCCCGCTTTTTGATGATCAGCACCGAGAGGATCACGCTGAGGGCCTGGGCCATAACGGTGGCAACGGCGGCCCCGGCAGCGCCCATGTGGAGCTTCGCCACAAAGTAGAGATCGCCGAACACATTGAATACCGCCGCAATCAGCACCGTGATCAAGGGCATTTTCGCGTCGCCGATGCCCCGGAAGATGCTGCCGAGGATGTTGTAGGCCACGATGAACAGCGTGCCGCCGCAGCAGATCCGCGTGTAGGCCACAGTCTGGGAGAAGGCCTCCTCCGGCGCGTTCATCACCGCCGTCACCGGGGCGGCGAGGGGCTGCATGATCAAAGAGATCACTGCCCCCAGAATGCCGAAGAAAAACACCGTGGCCCCCACGGTCTCGCCGCAGGATTTTAAATTCTTCTGGCCGATGAACTGTCCCAGCAAAATCGCAGTACCGGCGGCCAGATCCGTGATCACGAAGGTCAGGGTGTGCATAATCTGGGAGCCCACCGCCACGGCGGAGACATTGGCCGCGTCGGAAAACCGACCCACGATCAGCAGATCCACCGCCCCGTAAAGGGACTGGATCAGCATGGCAAATAAAATGGGAAACACAAACCGCACCAGCTTCGGTACGATGCGTCCTTCTGTAAAGTCTGTTCTCATAGTCGATAATATTATGTAAACCTGTCCGCATATGGTTTTGATGGTACGCTTCGCAGGCGCTTCAAAATTCCGCGCCGGAAGAAGTATGCCACAATTCCCCGGAATCGTCAAGCCGCGGCGCGGGGACATGCGCACAATTTTTCCTGTTTTTCTAATGGTAAAATGCACTGCGCTGTGGTATGATGTACGCAAGCCCACGGTACAAAACGCAAACGACAGGAGGGCAAGACATGCAGGACAACCTTACACCCGACAGCGTGCTTCCGATCACCACCGGAGACATGATGCACGTCCACGGCGCCTTCGGAGCACAGGTGGACTATTCTGTTCGGCTGACGGTGCGGCTGGCGGATCCGATCGACGGGCAGCTGCTTCGGAGTGCGCTGGAGAAGACCCAGAAACGGTATCCGTACTTCTCCCGACGGCTCCGGGCCGGCGCGACGGGGTTCTATTATGAAAACAATCCGCAGCCCGTTGTGCTGCTGCAGACCGACGATCCCGCAAGGCTGAACGCCGAGGAGACCAACTTTCACCTCTGGGCGGTCTGCTGGTCGGAGGATCGCATTCATCTGGACTTCTTCCACGGGATCACCGACGGCACCGGGATGTACCGGGTGCTGGCCACGCTGCTGTTTTACTACTGCGCGGCCCGGTACGGCGTCACCGACCACAGAGGGATTCTGACCCTGGAGGACCCGATTCTCCCGGAGGAGACCACAGATCCCCAGGACACGCTGTTTCCCCCGGAAAACGCGGCTCCGGCGGCGCCGCTTCAGGAGGCCTTCACCCTGGAGACCGACGGCGGACTGACCCCCTCCGGGCCCACCATCTGGGATCTGGAGATTCCGGAGGACACCTTCATCCGGTTCACCTCCGCCAACGACGCCAGCCCCGGCACCATGATCTCCCTGCTGATGGCCCAGGCCATCGACGCGCTCTACCCCAACCGCAGAAAGGACATCATCAGCGCCTACGTCATCAACGGACGCCCCATGCTGGGCGCGGCGCTGACCCACCACAACTGTTTGACCATGGCGCTGTTTAATTACCAGAGCCGGATTCAGAAAATGCCCTTTGACCGCAAGTGCACGGTCTATCGCGGCATGACCTTCCTCCAGAGCGACGCGGACGTCGTCAAGTCCGGCATGGGCGCCAACGCCGTGCAGATCCGCGCAGCCGCTCAGGGCATTGAGACGCTGGAGGGGAAAAAGCAGGCATTCGGAGAAGCCTTCAGCGGCGGCGACGGCTATGTGACCTTTCTGGTGAGCTACACCGGGAAATGGAAGCACCCGGCGGTGGGGGCCTACATTCGGGAATTCTGGACGCACCCGCCCAACACCTTCAGCCTGATGGTGGAGATCAGCGCCGTGAACGGGCGGATCTTCCTCTCTGTCCAGCAGCGTTTTCAGGAGGACACGGTCCGGGAGAGCTTTCTCCGCCAGCTGGAGGCCCACGGCATCCCCTATACCCTGAGGCGCGTCATGGAGAGCGACATCGCGCACATCCCGGAACCACTACAATAAGACATATAATCAGAAAACTGCCACCCTGCAGGATGAGGGTGGCAGTTTGATTTTGTTTGCGGCTCAGTTGCTGCTGCTGGGGAGCATACCGGCGATCATGCTCACAAAGCCGCTGAGGGGCATGGTCTGGAGCACCACATGGCCGGGGCCGGTGATGACCGTATGGAAGAGGCCCTCGCCGCCGAAGAGGACGTTTTTGACGCCCTTCACCTGCTGGACGTCGAGGGTGCAGGTTTCGTCCACCATGGCCACATTGCCGGTGTTCACCACAATCCGCTGGCCCTCCTTCAGGTCATACTCCACAATGCTGCCGTCGAACTCCAGGAAGGCCGTGCCCTGGCCGGAGAGCTTCTGCATGATGAAGCCCTCGCCGCCGAAGAAGCCCGCCATGCCCTTCTTCTGGAAGAACACAGACAGCTCCACGCCGGACTCCGAGGCCAGGTAGCCCCGCTTCTGCACCACCACGGACTTGTCCGGGGTGATCTCCACGGCCCGGATGGAGCCGGGGAAGCTGGAAGAAAAGGCGATCAGGCCGTTTCCTCCGTTGGCGGTGAACTTGTTCTGGAACAGGGACTCCCCGGAGAAGAGGCGTCCGAACACCTTCCCGGCGCCGCCGCCGCTGGTCTCCATCTGCATGTTGGGGCTCATCCAGCTCATGGAGCCGGCCTCGCAGTGCATGGTCTCCCCTTCCTCCAGCTGGCAGATGACCACGGGCATGGGCTCGCCTTTGATGACATACTTCATTGTTTCGCTCTCCTTTCATCTCTATTTTTTGCTTATGCAGTCAGTCTCGCTTCCAGGGACGCAAGCTGTGTCTCGGTCATGCCGGCGTTCAGGAGGAACGCCTCGGCCCCGGCTTTCAGATCGCTGGTACGAATGTCCGCGCCGTCCCCTGCCACCACCTGCACCATGGGATCCAGCACATGCTCCACGATGACGGTGTAGCGGTCCGCGTCGTCATTCCGGTTGATGCCGTAGTAGTTGTCGTAGGTGATCATGTAGTCCTCCACGATCTCCCCATAGCTTGCGCCGCAGAGGGCCTCCAGCAGCAGGCAGACAAAGCCCGTGCGGTCCTTGCCCTCGGTGCAGTGAACCAGATAGGGCCCCTCGTGCTCCGCCATGGCGGCGAGGCCGCCCACCAGCTTCTGCTGGAATTCGGCAGAGGCGAAATTCATGTTCAGGGAGATGGGCAGCACGTTCCCCGTCTCATACAGCGACTGGAAGTAGGGCGTGTTGTAGCTGGAGTCCGCCAGATAGCCGCCAATCTTCTCCTCGTTGTCCGCCAGGTTCAGGATGCAGCGCACCCCGGCGGCCTGGATCAGCGCGTCCACGTAAGTGGCACGGTTGTGCTGGTTGTCGCAGGGAGAGGCGGAGCGGTAGAGGGTTCCCGGCTTGAGCCCCGTGACGCTGACGCAGCGGAAGTTGGCGAAGATCTCGTCACTGTCATAGTCGGCGCGCTCGTCGGTGTAGTGGATGTCTCTGGCGTTCTGGATGTCCAGATACTTGCCGCTCTGGTTCAGGGTCACGGTGGCGGTGTCGTCCTCCGTCAGCCCGGCGATGTCCCAGAGGTCGTCGCCGTTGTTGATGCAGACCTTGATGTAGTCATAGCCCGGGTAGCCCACCAGCAGGCTCTCGCCGTTTTCGGTGTAGTAGCCGTTGTAGTAGGGCTGATCGGTAAGGGTGTAGCCGTTGGAAAACGCGATGTCCACGCTGTCGCCGTACCGGAAGCCCAGGGCGTTGAAATCCTCGATGGCGGAGGTGATGTACACGCCGCCGAACTCCGGCTCATGAATCAGGCCGCAGTCGTTGAGCGCCGCCGATTCCGCCGCCTTCTTCCCGCAGCCGCTCAGGACAGCGACGCTCAGGAGCAGGCAGAAAACCAGAAGCAGGCTGATGGTTCTTCTCATAGTCACATTCTCCCCGTCTTTCGATTATTCGATGACCTGTTCCTGAAACCGCATGAGAATGGCTGCGGCCTCGGCTCTGGTGGCGTTGCCTTTCGGAATCAGAGTGGTCTCCGTTCTGCCGGTGATGAGGCCCTTGGCGTTGGCCCACCGCATGGCCTCCAGGGCCCAGGGGCTGATGGCCGCGGCGTCGGTGTAGTTCGAGAGATCCTCCCTTGCCGAGGTGTTGTAGTCCTTATACTTGGCGTAACGCAGCAGCATGGCGGCGAACTGCTCTCTGGTGAGGGTGTCCATGGGGCCGAATCTGCCGTCGCCGTAGCCCTCCGCGATGCCCTTGGAATTGGCCCAGATCACCGCATCGGTGTACCACTGATCCTTCTGCACATCGGTGAAGGGGCTCTTGCCGCTGACCTTGGGGGACTTCTCCATCCGGTAGAGGAGGGTGGCCAGCATGGCGCGGGTGGTGCTGCCGCTGGGGTCGAATTTGGTCTCCGAGACGCCGTTCATGAGCTGATTCTCCACGGCGTAGTCCACCGACTCATGATACCAGGCGTGCTGATTCACATCCGCAAACTGCTTCGCGGGGCAGTCGTGATTACTGCCGAAGCTCTGGATCTGCTCCAAGGGATTCGCCACATAGACCGCACGGTTGGAGGCGGGCTCCCCCTTGCTGTCCACCAGAGAGAAGGTGACGCCGCGCAGACCCTCCATGGCCCCCTGCTTCCAGATGGGCTCCATGTCGATATCGTAGTGGTAGACCTGGCCGGTGTAATCGGCGTCATCGGCGTCAAAGCGCTGCAGCTGCTCCTTGGTGGGCAGGCTGAACTTCATGGTGCGCTCCTTGCCGCTGTCGCCGTAGTCGAAGACCGCCTGGATGGTGGGGGTCGCCTGCCCGATGAGGGTGTTGTTCTCGATGGCGGTGCTGACGTAATGTCTGCCGCCGATGACCACGCCCTCGGCGCGGAAGGAGGTGTTGTCCGCCTTGAGGGCGGCGGTGTTCACAAAGTCGTCAATGTCGCCGTTATATTTGTTCACATCCAGATCCACGATGATCTGGTGCTCTTTGTTGGTGTCCCAGTTGGGGTTGGGCTTCACCTGGAGATGATCCACACGGCTGTCGCCGGGATAGAGCTCGTCGCCGTGGATATGGATGAGGTCCCCGGACATCTGGTTGGCCGCCGGAATCAGCTTGGTGCCGTTCTCGTCGGTGACGACGTACTGGGCAGAGGCGATGCCGGCGAAGCCGTAGTTTTTCAGGGTGGCATAGATGTCGATCACCGGCTGTCCCTGCCGCACCAGGTAGTTGGGGATCTTCACGTCCGTCACCAGCATGCCGCTGTCGGCGTTCTGCTGCCAGGTGCGGATCTTGGTGTTTGCTTTCGGGTTGGTGCTGGGGGTGGTGTAGACCACGAAGAGCCCCGGAGACTTGCACTCGTTGGGATTGTAGGCCGCGGCGAAGAC
>CAMHPQ010000037.1 GCA_946187035.1 uncultured Clostridia bacterium
ACGTCTCCGCCGAGGATTCCTCCTACACCCGTCCCGAGGACGTGCAGGAGTTCGTGGAGCGCACCGGTTGCGACTCTCTGGCCATCGCCATCGGCACCAGCCACGGCGCTTACAAGTTCAAGCCCGGCACCAAGCCGCAGCTGCGTTTCGACATTCTGGAGGAAGTCTCCAAGCGTCTGCCCGGCTTCCCCATCGTGCTGCACGGTTCTTCCTCCGTGCCCCAGGAGTATGTCCAGATGATCAACGAGCACGGCGGCAACATGCCCGGCGCCATCGGCGTCCCCGAGGATCAGCTCCGCGAGGCCTCCAGACTGGCCGTCTGCAAGATCAACATCGACTCCGACCTGCGTCTTGCCATGACCGGCACCATCCGCAAGTTCTTCGATGAGAATCCCGGCGAGTTCGACCCCAGAAAGTACCTGGGCCCCGCCCGCGAGAACATCAAGCAGCTCGTCAAGCACAAGATCGTCGACGTGCTCGGCTGCGACGGAAAAGCCTGATTTCCGATATTCTGCACCGATGCGCCGGATAACCTCCGGCGCATCGTTCTAAAAAGGGAAGGGAGGGTTCTCCATGGACCTTCAAACCAGATTGGAGCAGCTGACAAACTGCGTGTTTCCCAGTGATCTGCCGGATTATGACTGGAGCAAGATGGATCTGCTGGAGGAGCCGGAGCAGAGAATGCTGCTGTTGATCCGTCTCGCAGTGGCGGCAGCGCTGTTTGTGGCTGCGCTGTTTTTACCGGCAGGCGGATTCCTCTACAAGCTGTTTCTGATTCTCTCCGTGCTGGTCTCCGGCTATGATTATATCCTCGGCGCTGTCCGCAGCGTCATCGAGCGCGAGCCTTTTACCGGCTCCATGTTCATTTCCATCGCGCTGATTCTGGCGCTTGCAGCGGGAGACCGGGTGGACGCCGCAGCCTTCATGATTCTGTATCGAGTTATCGGCTTGCTGGCAGAATTTATTACTTCGCACACCATGCGCGCGCTGGAGGAAACGGTAGGGGAGTCTCCGAAATTCCGCAGCGCCTGCGCCGCACCGGCGTGGATTCGCTACGTGGCTCCGGTGGGACTGGTGCTTGCTCTTGCGGTGTTCATCATTCAGCTTTGGGTGGCGGAAGCTCCGCCGGTATTGGCTGCCCGCGCCGCATTGAGCGTGCTGGTTATCGCCAATCCCTATATGCTGCTGGCCTCCGTACCGCTGACATGGATCTGCGCGCTCTATGGTGCCTATGTTTATAAGATCCTGTTTCGCAGCAGCGCAGCCATGCGCAGGCTGTTGAACGTGAAAAGCGTGGTTCTGGATGACGCCAGCAATGATGATGCTTCGCTGCCAAAGCTGGTCTCTGTGAAATCCGACAAGGTTCCGCCGGAGATGCTTCTGCGTCTGGCAGCCTATGCCGAGGCCAATTCCGAGAGCCGAACTGCCCGCGCCATTCTGGCTGCGTTCCATGAGGAAATCGACCATTCCCTGATTCAAAAGACCTTAGACATTCCGCAGTGCGGGGTGGAGGCATACATCAGCAATCTGCATCTGTTTGTGGGAACCCGGGAGCTCATGCTGCTCCATGGCGTCAGCGTTCCAGAAGAGGATCTGAGCGACGACTATGTAATCTATGTGGCGGTACAGGGAACCTACGCCGGCAAGCTGGTCTTGCAGGAGACCGCCAATGACGACACGGCTGACACCCTGGACGCGCTGCGGAACCTGGGAGTCCGCACCGTGACGCTGTTCCGTCCGGCGCAAAACGAATCTGTCACCAGCGTTGCAAAGTCCCTTCATGCCCAGCTGTTCTGCAAGCTGAGCCCGGAAGAAAAAAGCCAAACCCTCTACAAGCTGCAGAAGGGCCTGCCGAAAGGGGAGTCCCTGCTCTATGTGGAGCGGGACTGCGAGTCCAGAGAGCACCGCTCGCCTGCGGACGTGAATATCTGCATGATCCGCGGGGACAATATGGAGCGGTTCGACGCCGACGTTCTGATCGTAGACGGCGACCTGCACTGTGTGTCCGAGACCATGGAAACGGTCAAGTGGGTCAACGGACTTTGCAGCGACCATCGGCTTCTCACGGGCGCTGTGAAGATTCTGCTGGTGGTTCTGGCCGCCATCGGCTGCAGCACCATGTGGTTTGCCGCGGTGCTGGACGGAGCCGCCATGCTGACCACGCTGCTGCTCAGTGTCCGAGCCTTCCGCTTCCGGGAGGAACACAAACGGATCTGGGATTTTGCGAGGATCTACAAGAAAGTCTGATTTTTAACAATCTATCCTATCAAAAAAACAGGTTGAGTTGCCTCAGCCTGTTTTTCGTTTATTCTTCGCTGCTGTCTTTTTCCTTTGGCGTGAAGTGCCCGAGGGGATTGGCAGCGGCGGCGGTGCGGAGCTCCGCGTTGTCGATGTGGGTGTAGATCTGGGTGGTATTCAGATTCTCATGGCCCAGAACCTCTTGCAGGGTGCGGACGTCCACACCATTTTGCAGCATCAGGGTGGCGGCGGTGTGGCGCAGCTTGTGGGTGGAGTAGAGGGAGGCGTCCAGCCCGGCCTTGGTGAGATTCTTTTTCACCATGACCTGCACGGCATCCACACTCATTCTGGTGCGGCGGTTGGAGAGAAACAACGCGCCGACCCGGGGAGGAGCGAGGCTTCTGCGAACCTCCAGATAGCGATCCAGCGCGGCGCGGCAGGCGTCATTTAAGTACACCGTGCGCTCCTTGTTGCCCTTGCCGACCACGCGGAGGTTGTCCCCGTGGTCGTCGCTGATGTTCAGACCCACCAGCTCTGAGATTCGCAAACCGCAGTTGAGAAACAGACAGAGAATGCAGTAATCCCGTTCCTGATTTCTTCCGTCCACGGCGGAGAGCAGCCGCTGGCTTTCCTTTAAGGTGAGGTAACGGGGGAGCGTTTTCGGCAGCTTCGGGGAGTCCAGATCCTGCACGGGATTTTCGTCCAGCAGCTTGGCCTTGACGGTGAGATACTTGAAGAAGCTCCGGATGGCCGCGATCTTCCGGGCTCTGGAGCTTGCGGTGAGACCAAACTCCGGTTCGGCGCTGTTGGGCTGCTTGATCCGGTCTCTGGCTAAAAATGACAGGTAGTCGTATATCTCCGCCAGCGTCACTTTGGAGAGGAAATCCACATCCACGTCCTGAATGGAGATTTCGTCCAGTTCCGATTTCCGGGGAACCAGACCGCGGGAGAGTTTTAAGTAGCGCAAAAAGTTTCTGAGATCCAGATAGTATTCGTCCACGGTATTTCGGGAGTGCCCCCGGATGGTCTCGTGATAGACCAGAAAGTCCCGCAGAACCTGCGGCGCGTCAGAGCGATCCATGTTTGAAAACACCTCGCATGTACATTGGTTCACATTTTTTCTGATTGGATTATATCAGGGGAGAGACTTGCCGTCCATTCGCAAAATATACAAATAATTCGGCAAAATAAAAATTTTGCCGAATTTAGAGGAGGTTTTTACGGTATTTTTCAGGAAATCGGGGTTCCGATGGATTTGATGCCCGTGAATCGCTCTCCCAGCTTGTTTGCCTGATTTTCCGGATAAACAGCATAATACGAGATCTGTTTTTCCTTTCGCAGCTTCTGCAGCGGCGGCAGCGTCGCCCACAGGATCGACGGCAGTCCCACGGTAATCAGATACAGCGGCCCCCACACGAGACTTTGAATTGTGTGACCGTATTCGTGTACCAGCAGTCCCTGCAGAAACGATTTCATATTATGATCCTTTTGATTCTTCCGATAATAATACAATGGCTCGTCCGTCAGGAACAAAAACATACCCAGCGACAGACTGGATTTGTGCGGCCAGTATATCACGTGCGCGCCGCAGAATGTGTCTTGCGGGCAGCTTCGGTAATACCAGGTCAGCGCCAGTCCGGCCAGCGTCTGCGGCAGTCCCCAGGTCCACTGTGCCACCTGATAGCCGGCATATTTTAAGTTTTGATTCTCTTTTTTAGGGTTCATTGGTATCATCCCATCAAGATTGTTAAATAGTTAACTTATCGGTATTCCCGCTTATATTTCTGGTAGATCCAGCGGTATACAAAAATCAGAACAACAAGTCCCACGGTGCAGGCCAGCACCAAAAGGGTCGTTGCCGCTTCCGGATACCAGATAAACAGAAACGTAGAGATCCAGTGTGGGATGGAATACACAAGCCACATGATCCCGTTTGCGTGGTTATAGGCCTCCACGTCCGTGAGCTCCTCACGGCGCACGGTTGATCCTGACCAGAACCACATGGGTTCCTTGCGGCGATAGGCATAGATCCCGATCCCGGTAAAGGTCAGCGCACAGCCGCCCACACAAATCAGCCAAGCCAGTAATCCGCCATTCATCGTATTCTCCTTTTCATCCGAATACTGCGCGCATGGCCTCCCGGATGTTTTTTACGGGGATCGTCTCCAATCCGGGAAAACTCTGCACATCGTCTCTTACATGGGCCGGGATAATGCAGCGCTTGAAGCCGAGGCGTGCGATCTCGCTCAATCTCTGATTCAAATGGCTGACGCTGCGCACCTCGCCGGAGAGGCCGACCTCACCCACCGCGGCCAAATCAGAGCCCAGAGGCAGATCCTTGAAGCTGGAGGCGATGGCCAGCACCACAGCCAGATCCGTGGCAGTTTCGTCCAGTCTGAGGCCGCCGATGACGTTGATATAGGCGTCGTGTCCGGAGAGCACCAGCCCTGCGCGTTTTTCCAACACCGCCATCAGCAGCATGGCGCGGTTGTAGTCGATGCCGTTGGCGTTTCGTCTGGCGCCGCTGAAGCCCGACGGCGTCACCAGAGCCTGAATCTCCGCAAGGACCGGGCGTGAACCCTCCATGACCGCCACCACGCAGGTGCCGGGGGCGTTGGCCGGTCTGCCGGAGAGCAGCATTTCCGAGGGATTCGAGACCTCTGTAAGGCCCTTGTCGTTCATCTCAAACACGCCGATCTCATTGGTGGAGCCGAAGCGGTTTTTCGCCGCTCTCAGGATTCGATAGCTGAGGCTCTGGTCACCCTCAAAGTACAGCACGCAGTCCACCATGTGCTCCAGAACCTTGGGGCCAGCGATGGAGCCCTCTTTGTTCACGTGGCCCACCACGAAGGCGGTGTAATCGTTGTCCTTGGCCGAGCGCATGATGCGCATGGTGCACTCCCGCACCTGGCTGATGCTGCCGGGCGTGGATGAGGTCTCAGCGTCAAACATGGTCTGGATGGAGTCCACGATCAACACCGTGGGTTTCAGCTCCTCAATGGCGCCGAGGATGGATGCAATATCGGTCTCGGCCAGCACATAAATGCTGCCATACCCCACGCCCAGACGCTGGGCGCGCATTTTTAACTGCCGCTGGCTTTCCTCACCGGTGACGTAAAGGATCTTTTCACTATCGGAGATCTGTCCGCAGAGCTGCAGTAAAAGCGTGGACTTGCCGATGCCGGGCGCGCCGCCTACTAAAACCAAAGAGCCTCGCACGGCGCCGCCGCCCAGAACCCGGTCAAACTCATGGATTCCGGTGGAGAAACGCAGCTCCTCTTCGGCGTCCAACTCGCTCAGGAGCTTCGGTGCGGAGAATCTTCGGGTGCTGCCCACCGAGACAGAACGCTTCTCAGTCGGCGCCTCCACCAGCGTGTTCCACGCGCCGCAGGATGGACACTGGCCCATCCACTTTCCGGTCTCATTGCCGCACTCGGAGCAGTAATAGGTTGTCTTTGCCTTCTTCATAGGTTCCACCCTGTCTGAAAGTATTGCAGATAGGCGCTGAGCATCACCAGCGCCAGCTTTTGGTCATAGGAATCGGACTTGAGCTTTTCCAGCTCCTCGGGATTCGAGAGAAAGCCGCACTCCACCAGCACGGCGGGACAGTGCACATTCCGCATCAGGTAAATCTCATCGGAGATCGGCGCGGCCACCCGGCGGTTTTCCGGGGCCAGCGTCTGCTTCAATACTTCGTGAAGCAGCTTCCCGAATTCCTCACTTCGGTCTGTGGCTGCATATAAAACCTCCGCGCCATGGGGTCCCGCAGCGGGATAATAATTCTGATGAATGCTGATGAGAACACCGTTTTCCATGGCATTGGTCCGCTCGACCCGCTGTCTCTGATCTGCTACCTTTCGGGCGGCCAGTGTGTCGGCATCGGTGGGATAATCAATGCTGGCGCTGTCTCTGGTCATAGCAACAGGGACACCGCAGAGCTCCGCCATGGCGCGCAGACGCAGGGCGATCTGCAGATTCACATCTGCCTCCTGGGTGCCGTCAGAGGCCACTGCGCCGCCGTCTTCACCGCCGTGGCCGGGATCAATCATCAATGTGATAGACGACGGATCGGCGCTCAATGTTTCCACATTTGGCCCCAATACTTGCAGCCCAATGGCTGCCGCCAGAACCGCAATTCCGGCTATGAACAGCAATACACCGATTCTTCGGCGGAGAAATCGAACTTCCAAGGCACCTCACCCCCGTACAACCTATGCGGGAGTGCGGCCGGTCTATGTCAGGAATAGTCCACACTGCCGGTATCCGTGGGAATCACGGCGACGTAGGTTTTACCGATGGCGAATGTCAGAGGCGCGCCGGATTCTGTGGTGTAGACAAAGGGCGTGTAGGTATCCGAGCGGCTCCAGTGGATCGGCACGCATTTTCCGCCGGTGAAATACCAGCCGCTGCCGCTGCCGACCACATCTGCCTCCAGACGGCCATAGTCATCGTAAGCGCGCATATTTGTTTGGAGCACCAGCACGTTGGCGAAGGGTACCACTTCCCCGCTCTGGCCGTCGGCATAATCGCCGCCGTACTGGAACCCAGTGTAATGCCCCGTCTCCGGATGATAGGTAAAAGTTGTTGTCTTGGAATTGTTAAAAGTTACACAAACTTGGTTCGCCGTGGCAGTTCCCTGCTCGGCAGCTGTCTCTGAAAAGGTCAGGCCGGTCTGATAATCGGAGGTGTGGGTTGTGCGAAAGCCGTATTCTGCCACCAGTGCGGGAACCTTGTCGCCGTTGAAAAACAAGGTGTGTTCCGTGCCGGCGGAGGCCCTGCTCATATCCCGATAAAACATGGCCGCCAGTGCGCGGTCATCCCGAACGCCGTCGATGTGGTCGGCATTCAGAAGCTTCAAGTCGCTGTAGGCGTCCTCGCTGCCGCCGCCGTGGATGACGATGGCGTCATAGCTCAAGGCGATGCTGAGATAGTATGGCCGCAGACTCCGAATGCTGCCCACGCTGGGCACATCGTCAATGTGACTGAACAGTCCCATCATCCGCGTGATGCCGCCCTCGGCGGGGATCTCATAGATCCAATCGGCCTGCGAGATGCCCACCTGGGGCTGGGCCACACTGATGTTGTTGATCATCACCGCATAGGGCCTTTGGGCGGATGTATCTGTCTCCTGGGTTTCCCCGGTGAGCGGCGCGGTGAAGGCGGTCTTCTCCGGATCTTTTCCGAATACCAACTCAATGACAGAGGGCTTTTCATCCGCGGCGTCGTCTCCATAGTGCAGCGCAAACTTTCCGCAGCCCGCAAAGCTGAACAGCATGGCCAGCGCGCAGATCATACACAGAATCTTTTTCAAAACGGGTCTCCTTCCCTGCTTTGCCTTTTTCTTTCCGCTTTCATGATACACGCAACAGCGGTGATTGTCAAACGAAGGCGAACGTGGTATACTACCATAAGACTTTTCCTTTGGAGATGACAACTATGTATGAAGAAATTCAGGCTTCCGCCGCAGCTGCGCTCAACGAGCTGTTGGAGCTTGCCAAATTAAAACCCGGTCAGCTGGTGGTCATCGGCTGCTCCTCCAGCGAGATCGTGGGAGAGAAAATCGGCAAGGGTTCCTCCCCTGAGACTGCCGAGGCCGTTGTGAAAACCATCCTTCCCATTCTCAAGGAGCACAACCTGCGCCTGGCCGCCCAGTGCTGCGAGCATCTGAACCGCGCCCTGATCGTGGAGCGGGAGACGGCAGAGAAATTTGGCTATGAGATCGTCAGCGTTATGCCCCAGCCCAAGGCCGGCGGCTCTTTTGCCACGGCGGTGTATCAGTCCATGGAAGATCCGGTGGCTGTGGAGTTCGTGAAGGCGGACGCCGGTCTGGACATCGGCAACACCATGATCGGCATGCATCTGAAGCATGTGGCAGTGCCGCTCAGACTGCAGACCAAGAAAATCGGCGAGGCTGCGGTGAATGCAGCCCGAACCAGGCCGAAGCTCATCGGCGGCGTCCGGGCGCACTACCCGGAGGAAATCCGATAAAAAAACGATGAAGATTACCGAGATCTTCTCTGAACCGCCGGAGGAGCGGCTTCTTGCTGCGCTCCGGCAATTCAACGTCCCGCATGAAATCTTGCTGGACACAGTCTATTTCAAGCTGCGCCGGGATTCTAAGGCATACCCTGCAATTATCCCTTTCGTGGCCCCGAAAGATCGAATCCAGATTGTATCCTATTCGGAAGCGGAACGCAGTGCTGCTGCCTGGCTGGAAATCACGCCAAAATTCCAAACGGTTGAAATTCTGAATGAAGATGCGTCGTTTTCGCTCTCCTGTACGTATATTGGCGCGGATGGTGCGGAGCATGCACAGCACAGTCGGCAGATTGCGCCATTTGAAATCAAAGACGAAATCAAGTGGGGAAAACGAAAAAGCTTTGCGGCGCCAGATCACGGCGGAAGCGAAGTCTTCACTTGCGGCGCAGTGAAGCAACTGGTCAAAGACGCCAGTATCACAGGCTGTGATTTTCTAGCGGTTTTAAATCGAAAAACCGGCCTGCCGTGCAAGGATACGTTCCAGCTGGTGGCGCAGACCGAAGTCCCGATGGAGAGTATATTGTTGGGACAAGGAGAAACGGAGCAAGTATGCCCGCTCTGTGGGAAAACGCAATTTGTGTTGGAGAATGCTTATCAGTTTCATTTGGTTCAACATCTGCTGCCAACCACGATTGACGCCATTCGCACTCCCGCGGTTTTTCACGACGGGCAGGCAGAAGCGGTCACTCTGATTTCACAGAAATTCTATCAGGCGCTGAAGGTGTCTGGTCTTTGCTACGGATTGGATTTTACGCCCGCCATCATGGTTTGACAGGATCCGTGATGGTGCCCTGGACTTGAAAAAAATTATCATAAATGAAGGTCTGCTGTTGTTTTACAGCAGACCAATTTTTATTTTGCGTTTTCCGCGAAGGAGTTATCCACAAGCTTGTTGAAATCTGCCCAGGCGCTGTGCTCCAGCTCTCCCGCGGTCTCCATGACGGTCTCCAGACGCTCCAGAGCGCTCTGCTCCATGACGGGCGTGGTCTGCCAGGCGTCGATGTCCTTGTAGCGCTGGACCACGGTGGTCAGGGTTGCGATGGAGGTGTCCGGGAACTGGGGCGCGATGGCCTCGGCGGTCTCTCTGGCGTCGTGCTCCTGCACCCACTTGAGGGCTTTGGCGATGGCGTTGGTGAACCGCTGGATCACGTCGGCATTCTCCTGCATATAGGAGGGCGCCGCGAAGTAGGCCGTGTAAGGGATCTCGCCGCTCTCAGCACCGATGCTGGTGAGGATATAACCCTGGCCCTGCTGTTCCACTTCTGTGGCGGTGGGCTCAAAGAGCGTCACATAGTCGCCGTTGCCGCCGGTGAAGGCCCCGGCCATCATGTTAAACTGCACGGAGGTATCCACGGTGGCGTCCTTCCCCGGGATTACCCCGTTTTGACGCATGACATACTCCAGCGTCATCTCCGGCACACCGCCGGCTCTGCCGCCGATGATGGTCTTACCCTTCAACTGCTCCCAGTTGAAAGGTATATCCTCCCTGCCCACCAGGAACGAGCCGTCCCGCTTGGTCATCTGGGCAAAGATCACCGGGGCGTCCTCCTTTTCCTGATTCTGCACATAGATACAGGCCTCCGGGCCGGCGAAGCCGATCTGCGCCTCTCCGGTGAGAACGCTGGTCATGACCTTGTCGGCACCGCCGCCGTTTACCAGTTCGATGTCCAGACCTTCTTCTTGGAAAAAGCCCAGCTCCAATGCGGCATACTGCGGGGCGTAGAACACCGAATGGGTCACCTCGCTGACGGTGAGGGACACAGTCTCCTCGGCTTCCTCCTGTGCATTTCCACAGGCGGCGCAGGATAGTGCCAGCACCGCCGCAAGCAAAAGTGTGATGATTCTTTTCATAAAACCTCCTGTTCAGGTCAATCTGCGCCAGAGGCGTTCGGCGCTCTGCACCAACTGATACATCAGAATGGCGGCGCAGGCCAGCAGCAGCACCGACGCCATGACCAGATCCATATTGAACACTTGCGAGCCGTAGACGATCAGATAGCCCAGCCCGGCTTTGGACACCAGAAACTCGCCCATGATGACTCCGACCCAACTGAGACCCACGTTCACACGAATGGTATTGAAGAGGGTGTCGGTGTTTGCCGGAAGCACCAGCTTTCGGAGCGTCTGACCTCTGGTTGCGCCAAGGGTCTGCATGAATCGCAGCTTTTCCGCGTCCACGCCGCAGAATCCTGCGTACATATTCAGGATCGTGACGAAAACGGAGATGGCGATGGTCATGGCGATGATGCTCTCTGTTCCGGCGCCGATCCAGACGATGAAGATCGGGCCCAGCGCGGTTTTTGGCAGGGCGTTCAGCACCACCAGATAGGGCTCCAGAACGCGGGACGCCGTCCTGCTCCACCAGAGTCCAACTGCAATCAGAATGCCGGAGAGAGTTCCCAGTGTGAAACCGATCACGGTCTCGTAGCAGCTGACGCCCAGGTGATGCAGCAGGTCGCCGGTCTGCCAGAGATTTGCCAGCGTTCGGATGACACGGGCAGGGCTGCTGACAATGAAGACGTCGATCCAGCCCCTCCGGCCTGCCAGTTCCCACAGAGCCAGGAAGCCAACCAGAAGCGTGACGCGGAGAATGTGCACTCGGATGTTTTCCTGCTTACGCCGCTGCAGATAGGCTTTTCTTGCGGGAGAGAGCGCTTGCTCAGACATTCACATCCAGCTCCTCCCAGATTTGATTGAATAGCGTTTGGAACGCCGGGGTTCCACGCCGCTCCATGGGGCTGATGCCCTGAAGCTCTGTCAAATCGTGCACCGCGCGCACCGTTCCGGGGCGGTGAGACAGAACCACGATGCGGTCCGACATGCTGATGGCCTCGGAAATGTCGTGGGTCACGAGGATGGCGGTTTTCCCCTTCTGCTTGATAATTCGTGCAATGTCCGTCGAGACCGCCAGTCTGGTCTGATAGTCCAGCGCAGAGAAGGGTTCATCCAATAACAGTACGCCCGGCTCCAGCGCCAGCGTTCGGATCAGCGCGCATCTCTGCCGCATGCCGCCGGAGAGCTGACTTGGGGCGCTGTCTCGAAAGGCATAGAGCGCGTAGTCTGAGAGCAGAGTCCGCACCATGTCCCGCCGTTCTTCTGTGTTGTCGCCGCGCACCTCCGGCCCCAGCAGGACGTTTCTCCAAATGCTGCGCCATTCAAACAGCTGATCCCGCTGGGGCATAAAGCCGATCTTTTCTGTGGGGCCGCGGATGGGCTGCCCGTCCAGGCGGACTTCTCCGTTGTTGGGATGCTCCAGACCCGCCAGAATGGACAGCAGCGTGGATTTCCCGCAGCCGGAGGGGCCGACGATGCTCACAAAGCTCTGGTCAGGCACCGAAAAGCACACGTCCCGCAGCGCTTCCACCTCGCCCTCGGGCGTCTGGTAGGTCATGGAGACGTGGTCAATCTCAATGTGCAAGCCGATTCCTCCTTTCCAGATGATCAGCGCGCTTCGGATCATTCTATGGGGGAACCCCGATAGACGTGAAAACGCCGCAGGCGGATGTGCCTACGGCGTTTTGTGAAATAGGTTCAATAGATTTGATCTCTTTGGATGGGGGTGACGAAGAGCTTGCGAATCGTATCCCGATCCTGGGTTTGTCCGAGAATCCACATGAGCTTGGTGACAACTGCCTCGGTGGTCATCCCATAGGCTTCGATGAGCCCCAGCTCCCGTTTGGCCCGCTGTCCCACCTGGTAGACCTCCATGTCGCTGCCCTCAAAGGGCACCTGCGTGGTCATGACGATGACGCGTCCGGAGTCGATCCAGTCCCGCACGGCGTCGAAAAACGCGCTGTCCCCATACTGCGGAAGACCGCCCACGCCGAAGCTCTCCAGCACCAATGCGCGGCAGAGCGGCTTCAAAGCCTCGAAGATCTTCGCATCGCTGCCGGGAACCAGCTTCCAAACAAAGACGCCGCTGCTCATGGCGTCAAAAAAGATGGTTTCTCCCCGTACCTGCTCCTGAATGTAATACACAAGCTTCTTGTTGCGGATAATAGCAGTCTCCGGGTAGTCTACGCTCTCGAAGGCGTGGTAGCTCTTGGTGCGCATTTTTCTCGCCCGGGTGCCGAGAATGACGCGGTGATCAAAAACCACATGGACCCCGCAGGCCTGATCGTCGGCTGCGTAGAGAAAGGCGTCCCGGAGATTCTCTCTGGCGTCGGTATCCCGGTTGGAAATGCTCTGCTGGGCGCCGGTGATGACCACGGGCTTTTCATTGTTCTGAATGAGATAGCTCAGAGCGGCTGCGGTGTAGGCCATGGTGTCCGTCCCGTGGGTCAGGACAAAGCCGTCATAGCGGTCATAGTTTTCGTGGATGCACGCCGCCATCTGTAGCCACTGGGCGGCAGAGATGTTGGTGCTGTCCAGATTCATCAGCTGCACGGCGTCCGCCCGGCAGATCTCTTTGAGCTCCGGCACCAGCGCCATCAAGTCCTCTGAGGACAGCTGCGGCGTGAGCCCTTCGCCGTTATCTCGGCTCGCGATGGTACCGCCGGTGGCGATCAGAAGGATGTGTTTCATGGGCTTCTCCTCCCCTTTTTTCGGCTGTGCTATATTATAATCATCCCGGCGGAAATCGTCAACATTTCCGGATCTTTGGTTGACCCGAAAGCAATTGTGCGGTATTATATATATTTAAGAATCGAAGAAACCCATGGAAAAGTGAGAAGAATTATGAAAGAACTAGAATCCAAATCCTCTGCCCGGATTGCGCGGATGCTGTTCATCCTGTGTGTGATTCAGCCGTTTCTGGATGTGCTGTCCTATTGGATGAATGAGCTGGGGTACGGCTCCACTTTGACCCTGCTGCTGCGCATGCTCCTGCTGGCGGCCACGGCAATCTGCGGCTTTCTCCTGTCGAAGCGCAAGGGAGGCTATCTGCTCCTGGCGGCAGTGCTTGTCGTTCTCGCGGCGGGACATGTCTGGGCCTGTCTGCGGGCCTCCGGCATCAGCGGGAAGATCTATGACCGGAGTGCGGTGTTCACGGATCTGGCGAACTTCGCCAGAGTTGCGCAGCTGCCGATTTTTGCCCTCTGCTTCATGACCTTCCTGAAACGGAGCTGCGAGCTCGGCTGGGACGCAGTGAAGAAAGCTCTGGTGGTGAATCTCTTTGTCATCGCCGCGGTGGAGGTCATCAGCGCGATCACCGGAACCAACCCCTATACCTATGAAAACAAGTCCATCGGTCTGCTGGGCTGGTTTTACTTCGCCAACAGCCAGAGCGCCATTCTCTCCATGCTGGTGCCGCTGGTATTGTGCGCGGCTCTGAAGTGGAAATCCTTTTGGAAAACCGTCGCTGCCGCGATTGCCTGCTTTGGAATCCTCTGGCTTTTTGCCACGAGACTTTCCTATCTTGCAATCTTTGCCACGGCTTTCGGAACGCTGATTGTGTGGGCGGTGAATCATAAGCTCACCAAACGGATCGCTGCGCTGCTGCTGATTCTGGCCATCGCCTGCGGAGCGACCTACTCCATCTCCCCCATGACGAGAAATCAGCGGCTGGTGAACATCAACGCCGTGAAGAAGCAGGAGAAGATGGACCGCCTGATGCAGCGGGGCGTCAACGATTTCGGCTCCGACAGTGTGGAGCGGTACCGTTACGCCTATGAGTGGTTCCAGCGCCGGATGGTGAACAAGTACGGCCTGGAGCGGCTGGTGGAGGCCTACAACGGCTCTGAGAAAGCCTCCGTTCTGGCGGATGCCAGACTTCGGAAGCTCACCTACTGCCGCCTGATGCTGGAAGAGCTCCCCGCCTCCAGTCGCTGGTTTGGATTAAACTACAACGACATGGAGTATTACCATGAGATCTTCGATGTGGAAAACGACTTCCACGGGATCCTGTATCTCTACGGCTACGCAGGCTTTGCTGCCATGGCTGCGTTCCTGCTGTATTTCATCATCCTGATTCTGCTGGCGCTGATCCGAAACTTCAAACAGTACTTCACCACCGACGCCGGAGCATGCGGCATCGCGCTGCTGATGGGACTGGTTCACGCCTATGCCACCGCCGGTGTGCTGCGCCGGCCCAATGCCACATTCTATCTCTCTCTCGTGCTGGCTTTGATCTGGTATCTGATCAAGGTGCGGCAATATGATGACCCGAAGGAGGACATGACATGCCTGAATTGAAAACCACCCCCAGCTTCTCCGATCGGATTATCGAGTGGCTGCCCACCATTTTGATCGTACTCTTTGTGCTCCAGCCCTTTATGGACATCCTCTCCTACTGGATGGATCGTCTGGGTATGGCCAATACGCTGACGCTGGGACTGAGGTTCCTGGTGCTTGCCGGTTTTGGCCTGCTGGGCTTCTGCTTGTCGAAACGGAAAAGGGTCTATCTGATCTTTGCAGGACTCTGCATCTCTCTGCTGATCGGTCATGTGATTGCCTGCTCCATCAAGGGGTATCTGAATCCGGTCAGTGACATTACGAATCTGGTTCGCATCATCCAGATGCCGCTGTTTGCCTTCTGCTTTATCACAGCTTTGAAGCTGAATCGCCGCTGTGCCCGCGCCATTGAGCAGGGCTGCGTCATCAACTTCTGGATCATCGGCGCCTCCATCGCGCTGGCGCTGCTCACCGGTACCGCCTCCCCCACCTATGAGGAGAGCGGCTACGGTCTGATTGGGTGGTTTGCCACCACCAACGCCCAGAGCGCGGTACTGAGTATTCTCACGCCCATCGTGGTGACGCTTGCCTATCGGCGGAGAAACTTCCCCCTGTTCATCTTCACTGCGCTGGCCGCCTTCGCGCAGCTCTATTTCCTGGCCACCCGTCTGGCGTTCCTTGCCATTGCGGTGACTTGCTTTGGTCTGCTGATTACGGCGATCCTGACGAAAAACGTATCGAAAAAGTATTTCATCGTCCTGTTTGTCCTGCTGGCAGTCTGTGTGGGTACCATCAAGATCTCTCCCATGTATAAGAATCAGACCCGATATAATCAGGCCATGGCCGGGAAGCAGGGCGACGCCGAGGTCATGATGGCCCGTCAGGCTGCACGAGAGGGCTCCAAGCCGTGGAATGAATTGACACTGGTGGAAAAGCTGCCCCGTCTGCGGATCATCTATCGGTATTACAGCAAGCAGCTATGCCTGCGTTTTAACGTCTATCGGGTCATGAAGGCCTACAACTATACATCCTCCATCATGAAGATCACGGCCACGCGGCACCAGAAGATCGTATTCTGTCAAATGCTGTTGGACGAACATCCGACCATTTCCCGTTTCTTCGGCATGGAGCTGAGCCGTATGACCTTCCATGACAACATCTATGACGTGGAGAACGATTTCCACGGCGTCTATTTCCTGAGCGGTTGGTATGGTCTTGTTTTGATGCTTGGATTCATCCTCTATTTCGTCTGGCTGATTGTTCGGGCGCTGATGAAGGACTTTAAGCACGTTTTCACCATCGAGGCCGGCGCCTTCGGCATGGCGTTTTGTCTGGCGCTGCTGTACTCCTATGAGACGGCGGGCGTCCTGCGCAGACCCAACAGCTCCTTCTACCTCTCCATGCTGCTGGCCATGGTCTATTATCTCACGAAGCTGCGGTATTACCCCGCGCTCCCGGAGGAAACGAAATGAAATTCAGTGTTGTAATCCCGGTCTACAATGTCAAGGATTATCTGGAAAAATGCATAGAATCTGTGCTTGCGCAGGCAGGGGCGGATTTCGAGATCCTGCTGGTGGACGACGGTTCCACGGACGGCGTCTGTCCGGAGATCTGTGACCGTTATGGGGCACAGTATCCTGATAAGATCCGCGTAATCCACCAGGAAAACGGCGGCCTCGGCGAGGCCAGAAATACCGGCATCGAGGCGGCAAAGGGCGAATATCTGGTCTTTGTGGACAGCGATGATTATCTCCTGCCCGGCCTGCTGGAGGACGTCTCCGCAGCCCTGGAGGCGCACCTCTGTGACATCATTGACTTTGGCTTTCAGGTGGTGCGGGAGGACGGTACCGTCACCGAGATCCACGCGGGCGAGCTGCCCAGTGACCGGGTTCTGAAGCTCTCGGAGTATCCGGAAATGCTGCTGGTGCTGCCCTCCGCCTGGAGACGAGTGTACCGCAGAAGTCTGTTTCTGGATACCGGCATCCGCTATCCCTCCAGAGTCTGGTATGAGGACATCCGCACGACGCTGAAGCTCTTCGCGGCAGCAGACGGAGTGGTCTCCATCCCGAAGCCCTACTATGCCTATCTGGTGCGGGAGGGCTCCATCACCCGAAACACCAACGTCCAGCGCAATGCGGAGATTCTGGAGGCATTTGATGATCTGTGCGACTGGTTTACGCAGCAGGGGCTGTGGGAGACTTACTATGACCAGTTTACCCGACTGGCGGTGGATCATATTCTGCTTGCAGCCTCTGTACGGGTGATTCGGATTGACCCGAACAGCGCGCTGATCGAGACCTTCCGAACCTATATGGACGAGCAGTTCCCAAATTGGAAAAGCTGCCCCCTGCTGGATTCTCTCCCGAAGCAGCACAAGCTGATTCTGAAGCTGCTGGACGGGAAGCACTACCGGATGATCCGGAGTCTCTTTGCCATCAAGGACGGTCTGTCCTGA
>CAMHPQ010000038.1 GCA_946187035.1 uncultured Clostridia bacterium
TCTACCGCCGCAGCGAGGCCGAGATGCCCGCGGACAAGGAAGAGGTCGCCGAGGCCATGGAAGAGGGCGTGAAGTTCTGCTATCTGAACGCTCCCGTGGAGATCGAAGGCGCCTCCGGCAAGGTCTCCGGCCTGAAGGTGGAGCTCATGGAGCTGGGCGAGCCCGACGAGAAGGGCCGCCGCGCACCGGTGGGCACCGGCAAGTTCGAGACCCTGAAGGTCAACTCCGTCATCGCCGCCGTCGGCCAGGCCATCGACTGGGGCCAGCTGGACGTGGGCGAGCTGAAGACCGGCAAGAAGGGCAACGCCATTGCCGATAACCTCACCTACCAGACCGAGCAGGCGGACATCTTCGTGGGCGGCGACGTCTACACCGGCCCGAAGTTCGCCATCGACGCCATCGCTGCCGGACGCGAGGGCGCTGAGTCCCTGCACCGCTTCGTGCAGGAGGGCCAGAGCCTGACCCTGGGCCGCAACTTCCGCGAGTTCTATGAGCTGGACAAGGACAACATCGCCCTGACGCCGGACTGCTTCGACACCCCGGCCCGCCAGCCCATCCTCCACGATCCCAAGAAGGCCAAGAGCTTCGAGCATGACCGTCTCACCTTCACCGAGGAGCAGGTCAAGGCCGAGGCCTCCCGCTGCCTGGGCTGCGGCCTGAGCATTGTGGATCCCAACAAGTGCATCGGCTGCGGTCTGTGCACCACCAAGTGCATGTTCGACGCCATCCACCTGGAGCGCGACCATCCGGAGAACTCCACCATGGGCCGCTGCGACGACAAGACCAAGGTGCTGCTGGCCAACGTCAGCAAGATCGCGGTCAAGTCCGCCAAGAAGGCCATCATCAAGCGCATCACCAAATAATTCGCAAATCTCCCCTTTCAAGCGGGTGCGGGTATCCCTCCGGATGCCTGCACCCCAATGAAACGGAACCGTTCCCACTGCGGACGGTTCCGTTTTTTTCTTTTTGGAGCCAAACCGGCAGGGAGCAGCGGTTTCGGCTGCGGATCTATGGACTTTTCCCCGGCGGAATGCTATACTTGTGACAATCCGGACAAAAACCCGAAAATGAGAAGGAGGAATTGATTTGCAGTTTTATAAGGATCACTACGATGTGGTCATCATCGGCAGCGCGCTGGCGGGCATGTCGGCGGCGCTGCAGCTCCAGCAGAAGGGCGTCAGGGACATCCTGATCCTGGAGAAGAACAACATGCCCGGCGGCGTGGCCACGGACTTCGTGCGCAACGGCTTTGAGATCGAGGCCTCGCTCCACGAGATGATGTCCATCGGCCCCAGGGACAACCGCATGGTGGTGGGCGCCTGGTTCGACGAGGTGGGTGTGGATGTGGACTGGCTGCCGGTGCCCGAGTGCTATCGCGTCTTGCTGCCGAAGGAGGGCATCAACGCCATCCTCCACGACGGCTTTGAGCAGATGGCCCGGGACGTGGACGCCGTCTGCCCCGGCACCTACCAGAAGGTCTATGACCTCATCATGCTCTGTGACCGGGTGACCCGCAGCATGGACGTGATCTCCGTTACCCCCATGAGCAAGGCAGAGATGCTCTTAAAGCACCCGGACTTCGTGAAGGTGGCGGGCTACAGCGCCAGCGAAGTGGTGGCGACCTTCGATCTGCCCCAGAAGGCGGTGGACATGCTGGTGCCCTACTGGATCTACGTGGGCGCGCCCATGGACGATCTGCCCTTCACCATTTACGCCTACTGCATGGCGGACTACTTCCGCGGCAGCTTCATCCCCCGGCACCGCTCCCACGAGATGAGCATGCGGATGCAGAAAAAGGTGGAGGAAAACGGCGCCCAGATCGAGTTCCGCCAGGAGGTGGAAAAGATCCTGGTGAAGGACGGCAAGGTCTATGGCGTCCGCACTGCCAGAGGCGACGAGATCCACTGCGACTACGTCATCTCCGGCGCCTATCCCAACCGGGTCTACACCTCCATGATCGAGCCCCTGAGCGAGGTGCCCCCCGAGGCCATCAAGTTCGTCAACGGTATGGAGCTGGGCGTCTGCCCAGTGAGCGTCATGCTGATCCTGGCCGGCACCCCGGAGGAGAACGGCTTCGTGAACTACAACACCTTCTCCGGCGACACCATGGACACCAACGTGATCTGGGAGAACGGCAAGAACCTCACCGAGCCCTATCCCTTCCTCACCACGGTCTGCCTGAACTATGCGGTTCCCGACTGCGTGCCGGAGGGCTACACCCACGTCTCCATCACCAATCTGGTGCCCACGGATCCTTTCCTCGACGTGAAGGAGGAGGACTACTACGACCTCAAGCGCCGGCTGGCCTCCGAGATGATCGACAAGTTCATCGAGCACAACGGCGTGGACTTCCGGGACCGCATCGCGGAGATCGAGGTCTCCACCCCCATGACCATCTCCCACTATGTGGGCGCGTGGAAGGGCGCCATCTACGGCTACCGCCACTCCATGAAGAACCACCTCATCGGCCGCCGCACCATGGATGAGAACGAGCACTACATCCAGGGACTGGAATTCGCCGGCGCCCACGCGGTGGTCGGCGACGGGCAGGCGCCCCAGATCAAAAATGGCCGCCTGGCCGCAAAAGCGGTGCTGACCGCCATGGCAGAGAAGAAGGAGGCCGCGAAATGAGCATCAAAGTCAAAGGATTTCTGAAAGACGTGGGCGGCGCCGGCCGCGTGACCAAGGCCCGCCAGGAAGCGCTGAAAAACGCCTCTCCGGTGCCCAGACCCAAGGATCCCATCCGGGAGCTCAGCGACAAGCTCCACCCGCTGGAGATGCAGTTTCGGGTCACGGAGATCCGGGACGCCTCGCCCACCAGCAAGACCTTCCGGCTGGAGTCGCTGGACGGCCACATCCCGGTGTTCCAGTCCGGCCAGTACGCCAACTTCCGTCTGAAGATCGGCGACAGCCTCCTGACCCGGCCTTACACCATCTCCTCCGCCCCCTATGAGGCCAGAGGAACGCAGCCGTTTTTCGAGATCACCGTCCGCAAGAACGCGCCCTATCTGGTGCCGGACTATCTCTTCGAGAACGTGAAGGTGGGAGACGTGCTGGATGGCGCCATGCCCTTCGGCTTCTTCTACTATGAGCCCCTCAGAGACACGAAGAATTTGGTGGCTCTGGCCGGCGGCAGCGGCATCACACCTTTCTACTCCATGGCCAGGGAGATCGCCTTCGGCAAGCTGCAGGGCGTGAAGCTCACGATCCTCTACGGCTCTGTCCACAGCAGCGATATCATCCTCAAGGACGAGCTGGACGCCATCGCCGCCCAGTGCCCCGATGTGAAGATCGTCCACGTCCTCTCCGATGACCAGAGCTGGACGGGGGAGAAGGGTTTCCTCACCAAGGAGATCATCGAGAAATACTCCGAGGCCGACAGCACCTACCTCTTCTGCGGCCCCCTGGCCATGTATCAGTTTGTTTCCAAGGCCCTGGAGGAACTGGGGGTGCCCAAGTACCGCTTCCGCCACGACGTGGTGAACAACCCCGCCGACGTCTCCAGTCTCCCCGGCTATCCCAAGGGGACGGAGCAGAAGACCTTCAAGATCACCGTGGTGCGCGTCATCCACGAGGACGTGATCGAGGCCAAGGGCTCCGAGCCGGTGGCGGTGGCGCTGGAGCGGGCTGCCATCCCGGTGGATACCCACTGCCGCAACGGCGAGTGCGGCTTCTGCCGGAGCCAGCTTTTAAGCGGTGAGATCTTCGTCTCGCCCATCGGCGACGGCAGAAGAGAGATGGACAAGCAGATGGGCTGGTTCCACGCCTGCTCCAGCTGGCCCCTCACCGATCTCAAGATCAAAATTCCCATTCTGTAATCAACCTTTGCCGGGGATCTTCGGATCTCCGGCATTTTCCTGGCGCCGACGCCCTTGCGCATCTTCGCCCGCCGGTTTATAATCAGAATATGCCAGAAAACGGGAGGGACGCAGGATGCTGCTCAGACAGATGGAATATTTTCGCTCCGTTGTGGAGCTAAACAGCTTCACCAAAGCGGCGGAGCTCTGCAACGTCTCCCAGTCGGCCATCTCCCAGCAGATTCAGGCTCTGGAGGCGGAGCTGGGGGCACAGCTTCTGTCCCGCCATGGCCGGAGCTTCACCCTGACCCCGGCGGGGGAGCACTTCTACCGGCGGAGCCTCTTCATCATGGCGGAGCTGGAGCGGCTGCGGCAGGAGACCCGGCGCATCCACCGGGCGGAGAGGGAGACCCTGCGGCTGGGCTGTCTGGTGAGCTACGACGGCGGGGAGTTTCAAAACGCCATCGCGGCCTTCTCCCAGCGCTGCCCGGAGGTGGAGGTGCAGGTGACAGCCGGCAACCACGAGGATCTCTATCAGGGCCTGCTGACCGGCACCATGGATCTGGTGCTCAACGATCAGCGCCGGGCATTTGACGACGCCTATGAAAATCTGGTGCTGGCGGAGAGCCGCTGCTGCGTGGAGCTGGCCACCTTCAGCCCCCTGTCCCATCTGGACACCCTGGAGATCAGCGACCTGCAGAACACCCCCTGCGTCCTCATCGCCTCCGAGGCCCAGGCGGACAACGAGCGGGACTACTATCGGGACATCCTGGGCTTCCGGGGCGAGATCCTCTTCGCCGAGAGTCTGCAGGCTGCCCGGGTGCTGGTGGTGGCGAACCGGGCGGTGATGCCGGTGGATCTGGTGGGCGCGGCGGCCTATCCCGGCCCGGCCATCCGGCGGGTACCGCTGACGCGGCAGGGAAAGCCCATCCTCCGCAGGCTCTGCGCCTTTCGGAGAAAGGAGAACGCCGCCCCGGCGGTCCTGGAGTTCCAGCGGCTGCTGACAGAGACCTTCAAATAAGTTAAACTTATCCATGAACCCCCGGAATTTGAATTGATTCCGGGGGTTTTTCTTCTTATAATGATTTGAGAAATCAAAAAACAGGAGGAAAGTACCATGGCAAAGAACCTGATCATCTACTATTCCCGCAAGGGCCAGAACTACGTCAACGGCAGCATCCTGGAGCTGAAAAAGGGCAACACCGAGATCGTGGCGGAGCTCATTGAGAAGAACGCGGGCGGCGACCTGTTCCAGATCGAGCCGGTGGAGGACTACCCTGTGGACTACATGCAGACCACCGAGGTGGCCCAGGACGAGCTGCGCGCCAAGGCGAGACCGGCGCTGAAACGCTATCTCGACGACATCAGCGGCTATGACAACGTGTTCGTCTGCGGCCCCTGCTGGTGGGGTACCTTCCCCATGATGATGCTGACCCAGCTGGAGCGTCTGGACTTCACCGGCAAGACCGTCTACGCCGTCATGACCCACGAGGGCAGCGGCCTCGGCGGCAGCGAAAAGACCCTCCGCCAGTCCTGCAAGGGCGCAGCTGTGGGCAAGGGCATCGCCATCCACGGTGCGGAGGCCGCAAAATCTGAGAGCAGCCTCAAGCGCTGGCTGGCTTCCAACGGCCTGATGTGAGGAGCGAACCATGGACTACGAAAAGGGCTATGTGTATGAGCTGATGGATCAGGGCGGCCCCACCGACACCCGGGAGCCCTACTTCCGGGAGGCCGTGGAGGAGATGATGCGCGCCCGGGTGCTCTGCGCCAAGGCCAACGCCGTCCTGCCGGACGATCCCAGCTACGTGACCTATCTGGAGGAGCTCTTCGGCAGGAAGCTGGACGACGTGCGGATCCTGACGCCGTTCATCTGCGACTTCGGCAACCGGGTCAAGTTCGGCAAGGGCGTCTTCATCAACCACTCCGCCATCCTCTCGGCCTCCGGCGGCATCGAGTTTGAGGACGGCTCCATGGCTGCGCCGGGCCTGCGGATCGCCACCATCAACCACGATATGAATGAGCGCCACACCCGCTACACCTACGGCAAGGTGCTGGTGAAGCGCAACGCCTGGATCGGCATGAACGTCACCATCTGCCCGGGCGTCACCATCGGGGCGTTCTCTGTGGTGGCCGCCGGCGCGGTGGTGACGAAGGACGTGCCGGACTACGCCGTGGTGGGCGGCGTGCCCGCCAAGGTGATCCGCTATCTGGACCCGGAGGAGCAGAGAGAGCCGTGAAGGATCGGGAGCAAATCGAGGCGCTGTACCGGGAATACTGGCAGTGCATGATCCGTAAGGACGCGGAGGGGCTGCGGGCCATGCTGACGGAGGACTACTACCTCCTGCACATGACCTGCGTGCGGCAATCTGCGGAGGTGTTTCTCCGGGGCCTCATGGACGGCACCTTCAACTACTATTCCGCAGACCATGACAGCATCGACGTCCGGATCGACGGCGACCAGGCGGTCATGATCGGAAAAAGCCGGGTGCTGGCCGCGGTCTACGGCGGCGGAAGGCACACCTGGCGCTTGCAGGGGGACTTCACTCTCCGGAAGGAAAATGGAGTCTGGAAGCTCGCCAGCTCCAGAGCCTCCACCTATTGACTTTAAAAATGAAAAGGCCGTCTCAAAACGAGACGGCCTTTTGGCTGGATAATCGGATTCAGCGAACCTCCAGCTTGGAGGAGGTGAGCTCTTTGATGCTGACGTTCTTGTTGTAGTAGTGCTCACGGCGATCCGTGACCTTGCCCAGGGAGATGGCCTGGGTGGGGCAGTACTGCAGGCAGCCCAGGCAGTTGATGCAGTTGGTGCCGATGTGGGCCTTGCCGCCGCGGATCTCGATGTTCTCTCGGGGGCAGATCTTGGCGCACTGGCCGCAGCCGATGCACTTGTCGCTGACCTTGAAGCCCTTGGCCTTCAGCTTCAGGATCGTGGGCCAGCCCGCGTTTTCGGCAGCGTTCAGGAAGAAGCGGGAGGGCTCTGCCTTCTCGGCCTTCTTTCCGGCGAGGACGTCGGCGGCGATCTTCTTGGAGAGCTTCTCGGAGCGCTTCTGGGCCAGCTTCGCGCCGATGGGCGGAACCTGCATGTAATGGGGGAACAGCCAGATGCAGGTGCATTGGTGGGTCACGGCCTTCCAGTAGTCCAGCGGGATGATGCGATTCAGGTCATTGAGACCGATGCCGGGATAGCTGGCGCTCTGGCTGATGCCGAAGACATAGCTCTCCGGGCTCACCTGCAGCAGCTTTGCGTTCTCCAGGAAGTCCACAGGGGCGCCGCCGCCGTGACATGGGAACACGAAGCCCACGCGCTTGGCGCCGCGGACGTCCGTCACCTCGGGCTTTTTCCGCAGGGAGACCAGATCCGCGCCGCCCATGGCCTTGGCGATGTTCTTGGCCATGTCCAGACAGTTGCCGGTGCCCGACCAGAAGAAAATTACGTTTTCATGCATAGGGATCGCTCCTTTTTTCTTTGATGCTTGCATTCTAGCACAGAGAATGATACAATACAAGTGTATCGAAACAAATGCTACAAAGGAGCAAAAAATGTATCACATCAAGGCCGATAAACGCACCGAAACCTCCGCAAAACTGATCACCGAGGCGGTTCTGGCGCTGATGGAGGAGCAGTCCTTCGACACCATCACCATTACGGACGTCCAGCGCCGCTCCGGCGTCAGCCGCAGCACCTTCTACCGGAGCTTTGACAAGCTGGAGGACGTGCTGGAACTGCTGTGCGACCAGGGGTTCCGGGCGGCCTTTGCCAAAGGCGGCAACGTGCCGGAGGCGGTGTTCCGCTATTGGTTTGCAAACAGCGCGGTGATGGAGACACTGGTGCAGATCCACCGGACCGACATCCTCTATTCCAGCCTGCGCCGCACGGCGAAGGACCATCCCCTGATGCAGGCGCTGAAGGAGGACGACAGCCAGTATGATTATTTCGTGTCCATCACCACCTCCGGCATGGTGGGCATCCTGACCACCTGGGTGGAGCACGGAAAGACCGAATCCGGCGACGAGGTGCTCCAAAAATTCGTCAGCGCCATCGCAACCATGGCGGAGATGATGTTCGCAGGATGATGGAATAGAACGCCGTAGGGCGGGTCGAATGCGCCCGCTGCGGTGCTTTCCAATTACAGTTTATCGGGGAGTTGGATTCCGCGTTGAAAGGCTTCCCCTCTCAGGGTGTGCGCAAGCCATGCGTTAGCTGAAGCTGTCGAGCGAAGCGAGACTGATGAGGTGGTTCAATTGCCGCAACGCGGCATCCTTTTTGTGAGAAGCCTTGATAACACTGCATATTTCAATAAGGTGGCTTCGCCATCATTGAACTCCCTCATCCACCGCTTGCACGGTCCCCCTTCCCCCTGAGGGGGAAGGCTTCGCTCTATCCAACAGCTCCATAAACTCCAATTTCATTCTCCAATAAAAAATGCGCTGCAGGGTTCAACCTGCAGCGCATCTGTTCGTTTATTCCTTGTTCTCGATCTTGTCGGCCAGCTCGGTGAGCCAGGGGGCCGCCACGGTCTCGATCCGTCCGTGGTCTACGCTCTCAGCGATCACGGGGTCGATGGGGAGCCGTGCCACGGTCTGGATGTTGTTCTCCAGGGCGATCTTCTCAATGTGGCTGTCACCGAAGATGGCGTGCTTCTTGCCGCAGTCGGGGCACTCGTAGTAGCTCATGTTCTCCACGATGCCCAGGACCGGGATGTTCATCATATTGGCCATGTTCACGGCCTTGCTGACGATCATGCTCACCAGCTCCTGGGGAGAGGTGACCACCACGATGCCGTCCACGGGCAGGGACTGGAACACGGTCAGCGGCACGTCGCCGGTTCCGGGAGGCATGTCCACGAACATGTACTCCACGTCCTCCCACAGCACGTCCGTCCAGAACTGGGTCACGGTGCCGGCGATGACCGGGCCGCGCCAGACCACGGGGTCGGTCTCGTTGGGCAGCAGCAGATTGATGCTCATCATCTCGATGCCGGTGCGGCTGCGGTTGGCATAGAGGAAGTCCTCGCCGCCCATGGCGCCGCCGTGGATGCCGAAGGCCTGGGGGATGGAGGGGCCGGTGATGTCCGCGTCCAGAATGGCGGCCTGATGTCCGCGGCGCTGCATCTCGCAGGCCAGCAGACTGGTCACAAGGCTCTTGCCCACGCCGCCCTTGCCGGAGACCACGGCGATGACCTTGTCCACTCTGGCGCCGGGACGCAAGCTCTGGAGGAAGCTCTCCGGGGCGTTGCGGCTGGCGCAGTCGGAGCCGCAGGTGCTGCAGTCGTGGGTGCAGTCCTCCGGGACTTCGTTCTGTACTTCGTTGAATTCGTCGCTCATAATAAAACCTCCGAATCAAATTTTTCGATTGCACATTATTATATCCCAAAATAGACAGTTGTCAACCAACAGAATCTGTGTGGATTGGAGCCGCGGATTTTTTGGGATTTTATGCCTCTGCGGGCTTTTCCATGGAACGGGAATCTGCTATAATGCAGCCAGATCGATTATTCACAAAGGAGGAACAAACCATGAACGCCAGTGTAGCCATTCAGGTTCTGCCGAAGGTGGAGGGCAACGCCGAGACCTGCCGCGTGGTGGACGCGGTGATCGCGTATATCCAATCCTTCCATTTGCCCATGACGGTGACGCCCTTCGAGACCGTCATCGAGGGGGATTACGACGTGCTGATGGAGATTGTCAAGGGCTGCCCCAAGGTCTGCGTGGAGGCCGGCGCCCCGGGGATGCTGGGCTATGTGAAGATCAACTACGCCCCCGAAGGCGTCATGACCATCGATGAGAAGGTCGGGAAATACCAATGACCCGGAAATTTGCGATTTTTGACATGGACGGCACGCTGATCGACTCCATGCCCTACTGGCAGCGGCTGGGCCGGGAATACCTGATGCGGGCCGGGGTCAAGGAGGTCTCCGCAGAGCTGCTGGAGCGGATCAAGCCCATGACCATGGCGGAGTCCACGGAGATGTTCCACCGGGAGCTGGGGCTCTCGGGCTCGCCGCAGCAGATCGCCGAAGAGCTCAACGGCATCATGCGGGAGCACTACCTCCACGACATCCAGCTCAAGCCCGGCGCGGCAGAATACCTCCGGGCGCTGCAGCAGCGAGGCGTCCGCATGTGCGTGGCCTCGGCCACGGTGGAGCGTCTGGTGGAGGCCTGCCTGAACCGTCTGGGCGTGGCGGACTGCTTCGAGTTCCTGCTCTCCTGCGACACCGTGGGGGCGGGAAAGGACCGTCCGGACGTGTTTCTCGCCGCGGCGGAGCGGTTCGGGGCGAAGCCGGAGGAGATCGCCTCCTATGAGGATTCGATCTTCGCCGTGGAGACCGCCGCCAGAGCCGGGTTCTATACCGTGGGCGTCTATGACGACAACGGCGCCGACAGCTGGGAGGCTCTGCAGGCGCTGGCCCATGAGACCATCACCGACTGGAACCGGGCGGCAAAGGAACTCTCTGCCGAAAAGTAAACAATACAGAGCGCGCTGTACAGGTATGGCGCGCTCTTTTTATGAAAAATCAGAAAATTGAAAGAATTTTGTTATTATTTCTATTTTATCTGTTTAAAACCCTTGATTCTGCGGCGGATTTCGGGTACAATTGGGAAAGATTTTAAGATTTGCCCGGATTTTTTAAGATTTTGAGATGGGAGGTGCGGCAAATGTTTCTGCTCTGGCTGATTCTGTTTTTGACGCCGGTGTTCTTTGCCTTCACCTTCGCGCTCTATCTGGTGTTCTTCTATTCGCCCAACAAGAATCAGAACGACGACCGGCGGCTGGCCCGAACCTCCCAGATGCCCGCCCGGCGCACGCAGATTCTGGAGATGATCGACGAGGTGCGCGACATCCCCTACGAGACGGTGGAGATCCTCTCCAGAGACGACTTTGTGCTCCGCGGACGCTACATGGAGCAGAAGCCCGGGACGCCCGTCTGCATCTGCTTCCATGGCTACCGCGGCACCCCCAACCGGGATCTGTACGGCCCCATCCGCATTCTCAGAAAGCTGGGCTTCAACCTCCTGCTGGTGGAGCATCGGGCCCACTGCAGCAGCGAGAGCAACACCATCACCATGGGCGTCAAGGAGCGCTTCGACTGTCTGGACTGGACGGAATATGTCCAGTATCGGTTCGGACGGGAGACGCCGGTGTTGCTGGTGGGCGTCTCCATGGGCGCCACCTCGGTGATGATGGCCTCGGAATTCGCGTTTCCGGACTGCGTCAAGGGCGCCATCGCGGACTGCCCTTACACCAGCCCCAAGGACATCGTGTTCTACCGGGCCCAGCAGCTGCATCTGATGCCCAGATCGGCCACCCTGTTTGTGGAGGCCGCCGCCAGGATTTACGGCGGGTTCTCCCTCTATGGCCCCAGCGCCGTGGAGTGCGTGAAGCGCACCCGGCTGCCGATCCTGCTGCTCCACGGGGAATCCGACTACGCGGTGCCCCACTACATGAGCGAGCAGATCCACGACGCCAACCGCGACCAGACGGAGCTGCACCTGTTCCCCCGGGCCGGCCACGCCCTGTGCTATCTGCTGGACCCCGGACGCTACGAGGCATGCTACCGGAGCTTCATCCGCCGGGTCCTCAAGGACCAGGTGCCGGAGCCCATGAAAATCAAAACCAAATAAAAAAACCGCACTCCCAGGGAGTGCGGTTTTGCTTTTTAAATCCGTTCGTAGGTGCAGAACTGATACTGCACCCCTTCGTGCTCCTGGATGGGCTCTGCCTCGGTGCACTGCCAGTCGGGATCCGCGTCCAAATCCGGAAAAAACACGTCGGAGTGGGGCACGGCGTAGATTTTGGTCACGAAAACGCGCTTCATGTGGGGGAAAAACTGCCGGAACACGCTGTCCCCGCCGATGACCAGGCATCGCTCCGATTCGGCGGCAGCGGCCACGGCCTCCTCGGTGGAGTGGAAGACCTCGGCCCCCTCGATGGTGATGTCCTGCCGGGTGATCACCAGATTGCGGCGGTTTTTCAGGGGCTTGCCTCCGGGGAAATCCTCCAGAGTCTTTCGTCCCACGATGACGGCGGCCCCGTCGGTGAGGGTGCGGAAGCGTTTCCGGTCTGCGGGGATCACCAGCGGCTGGGTGCCCTTGGCCCCGATGCCCCAGTCGGAATATACGGCTACGATTGCGTCCATGTAATCATCATCCTTTGCCTCGCAGAGTTCGCGCCTCGAAAGGCGCGAATAGAATTCGATCATTTTGCCCCCGGAACTTGTTTCGGGGTGCAAAATACCGCTCACGGAAAAAGGAATTTTTCTTTCGCAAGTCGTACTTGCGCCAAAAATTCCTTTTGCAGTGCATCCCTTCCAAATGAAATTCGTTCACGGATTTCATTTGGGGAGCGCAGCGACTCAGACCGCGATGGGGATTTTCCCGGTGAACTCGCTGAACTCGTAGCCTTCGACCTGGAAGCTGTCTCTGGTGAACTTGTAGAAATCATCCACGCTCTCATCGATGATAAACTTCGGGGCGGCCTTGGGCTCGTTCTGAATGATCTGCTCGATCACCGGCACGTGGCGGTCATAGATGTGGGCGTCGGCGATGACGTGCACCAGCTCGCCCACCTTGAGGCCGGAGACCTGGGCCATCATGTGCACCAGCACGCTGTACTGCACCACGTTCCAGTTGTTGGCGGCCAGCATGTCCTGGCTGCGCTGGTTCAAAATGGCGTTCAGGGTGTTGCCGGAGACGTTGAAGGTCATGGAGTAGGCGCAGGGATAGAGGGCCATCTCGTGGAGATCCTGGAAGTTGTAGATGTTGGTCATGATCCGGCGGGAGGCGGGGTTGTGCTTCAGATCGTAGAGCACCCGGTCCACCTGGTCGAATTCGCCCTCGGGATACTGGTGTTTCACCCCCAGCTGGTAGCCGTAGGCCTTGCCGATGGAGCCGTTTTCGTCCGCCCACTGGTCCCAGATGTGGCCGCGCAGGTCATGGATGTTGTTGGACTTCTGCTGCCAGATCCACAAAAGCTCGTCCACGGCGGTCTTCCAGTAGGTGCGCCGCAGGGTCAGCAGCGGGAATTCCTCGGCCAGATTGTAGCGGTTCACGATGCCGAATTTTTTCACGGTGTGGGCCGGCGCGCCGTCGTCCTCCCAGCGGGGGCGCACCGCGCGGTCCGTGTCCCAGACGCCGTTTGTGAGAATATCTTTGCAGTTTTGGATGAAAACCTGATCCGCGTAACTCATGGTTCGTACCTCCTGTCAGTGTTCGACAGAATCAGTATAACCCAAGGCCTCCGATGCCGCAACTAGCCAATTTCACAAAATCAAGTGGGAAATTTCTACACGACCTCCAGAACATTACCGCTCCCGCGGCAAATAATCTGTGCTATAATAAACGGGAGGCAGGCACTCTGTCCCACAATCATTTAAAGATGGAGGTACATTATGAAACAGTCGAGAAAACTGCTCTCGCTGCTGCTGGTGCTGTGCATGGTCTTCAGCCTGACCTTCACGGCTTTCGCAGCCGAGGGTGAAGCCGCCGAAATGGCGGGCAAGACCGTGATCCTGCACACCAACGACGTGCACGGCGCACTCCTTGGCTACGCCAAAGCCGCGCAATTGAAGGCAGACTACGCCGCCAAGGGCGCCGACGTCCTTCTGGTGGACTGCGGTGATTTCTGCCAGGGTTCTCCTGAGGTCAGCACCAGCAAGGGCGCCAACGCCGTTGCCATGATGAATGCCGCGGGCTATGATCTCACCACCCTGGGCAACCATGAGTTCGACTTTGGCTATGACAACCTGGTCAGCATTCTGAAGGACGCCAAGTTCCAGGTGCTCTGCGCTGACATCACCAAGGACGGCAAGGCTGCCTTCACCGGCCACGCCATCGTGGAGAAGGGCGGCGTGAAGATCGGCTTCTTCGGTCTTGAGACCCCTGAGACCCTCACGAAGGTTCACCCCGGCCTGATCCAGGGCGTCAGCCTGCCCCAGGAGAAGGATCTCTATGCCTGCGCCCAGGCTGAGATCGATGCGCTGAAGGCCGACGGCGCAGACCTGATCGTCTGCCTGAGCCATCTGGGCATTGACGCCGAGAGCGAGCCCAACCGCTCCAGCGACGTCTGGAACAACACCAAAGGCATCGACATCATGCTGGACGGTCACGCCCACACCGTCATGACCCCCGGCGTGGAGAAGATCCAGACCGGCGTCAATGTGGATAAGGACACCGGCGCGGAGACGCCCGTCTATGTGGAAAATCCCTGCAAGGATCTGAGCATCCAGTCCACCGGCACCAAGTTTGCCTATGTGGGCGTGGTCGTGATCGACAATGCCTCCAAGGCCATTGAGAAGTGCGAGCTGGTTCCCGCCGCCGACATCCAGGATGATCCGGAAGTGCTGGCCGCCGCGCAGGCCATCGTGGACGACGTGAACGCCAAGTATGGCGCCAAATTCGCCGAGAGCGCAGTTGACCTCAACGGCGACAAGGCTCCCGGCAACCGCACCGAGGAGACCAACCTGGGTGACCTGATCACCGACGCCATGCTCTGGAGCGTCCTGAAGGATGCTGACGAGCTGGACGTGCCTGAGGAGAATGTGGTCTGCATCACCAATGGCGGCGGCATCCGTGCCCCCATCGCCAAGGGCGACATCACCATGAAGGACATCAACACCGTTCTGCCCTTCGGCAACACTGTCGCTGTGGTCTACGTCACCGGCGCGGAGCTGCTGGAGGCGCTGGAGGCTTCCACCTACTGCACGCCCACTGCAATCGGCGGCTTCCCGCAGGTTTCCGGCCTGGTTTACTCCATTGCCACCGATGTGGAGTATGATCAGGGCGAGCAGTACCCCGATTCCACCTATTTCGGGCCCAAGAGCATCCAGCGTGTCGAGATCCTTGAAGTGAACGGCAACGAGTTTGACCCCACCGCCACCTATGCCGTCGTCACCAACAACTTCTGCGCTGCCGGCGGCGACACCTACTATGTCTTCAAGAACGCCTCCAAGCAGTTCGACACCAGCATCCCCATGGATGAGGCCGTTATGGCTTACATTGACGAGGTGCTGAACGGCGTCGTGGGCGAAGCCTATGCCGAACCCATGGGCCGCATCCTCATCGGCTCCAAGGCGGAGCTGGATCTGGCAGCGCTGAAGCTCAAGGCGCACAATCTGCTGGAGGGTCTGCTGCCCAAGTCTGCCTATGTCCTGGATACCGCCAAGGCTGTGGACGACGCTGCCCACAAGGTTGCCGCGGCTGAGAATCTCAAGGACGCCGAGGCCGCCTTCAAGGAGCTGGAGGCCGCCATCAAGGCGCTGAAGGTCAAGGACAACACCTTTAAGGATGTGGCCGCGGACGCCTGGTATGACGCTGCCGTGGACTTCGTCGCCGCTGTGGATCTCATGAAGGGCACCGGTGACAACCTGTTTGAGCCCGGCGCCACCATGACCCGCGCCATGGTCGCCACGGTCCTCTATCGTCTAGCGGATTCGCCCGATGTGAAGGATCTGAAGTGCGACTTCACCGACCTGACCCAGGATTGGTACAAGAACGCCGTCATCTGGGCAGCCAACGCGGGCGTCACCAACGGCACCACCGCCACCACCTTCTCTCCCAATGCCCCCATCACCCGCGAGCAGATGGCAACCATGCTCTGCCGCTTCCTGCTGGGTGAGTCCGGAAGCGTTCCCGAGGGCGCGGAGCTGACCGAGCTGAAGGCCGCCCTGGCGAGCATCTTTGCCGACGGCGCCTCCATCTCCCCCTACGCCCTGCAGCCGGTGTTCATGATGAACGCCATGGGCGTCATGAACGGCGACGCCGCGGAGGGCGGCAATCTGCCCACCTTCCGTCCCCAGGATCAGATGAAGCGCTCCGAGTGCGCGAAAGTGCTCCTGAACGTGTATGAGATCATCCCCGGCTGGTGGTTCAACGGAGAACTCCCCGCCGCCTGATCCAAAACCGCATAAAACCCAATCTGGAGCGCCGGACCCCGGCGCTCCTTTTGTATGGGATTATTGGTTCAAATTCTGGTCTATTGGGGCGTTAAAGAGAATCTGTAGGGGAGGGGCTTGCCCCTCCCGTTTTTACAAATGCGCTGAATCTGCGGGAGGGGCAAGCCCCTCCCCTACGGCAACAATTGAAATCAGCGCAGAATCCAACGCACCGTTAAACTCCAATTTATGAAAAAACCACGCGCTGCGGAAAAACTGCAGCGCGTGTTGGTATATGGTTGAAATTTACTCCAGCTCGTCCACCATCTGGAGGTAGAGGGCGTTGGAGCCGTCGCTGGGCATGAGGAAGCCGGTGCGGGGGCTGAGGCTGAAGCCCACCAGCGTGGGGCCGTCCTGGAGGCAGGAGCGCTTGAACTGCTGGCTGAACAGGCGGCGGCAGTAGCTGCGCAGCCACTTTTTCAGGGTGTCATGGTCAAACTCGTCGCCGTAGGCGATGTCGGCCAGACGCAGCACCTTGCCGGGGGTGAAGCCGTTCTCCACCAGATAGTACAGGAAGAAGTCCTGGAGGTCGTAGGGGCCCACGGACTCCTCGCTCTTCTGGGCGATCTCACCGTTGCGGGTGGGAGGCAGCAGCTCCGGGGAAACCGGGGTGTCCAGCACGTCAAACAGCGCGTCGGCCAGCACCTTGTCCTCGGTGGTCTCGGCCACGTAGCGGACGACCATCTGCACCATGGTCTTGGTGCTGCCGGCGTTCACGTCGTACATGGAGATGTGGTCGCCGTTGTAGGTGCACCAGCCGTCGGCAAACTCGGACATATCCTCGGTGCCCACGTGGATGCCGCCGTCGGCGAAGCCGTTGGCAATGTCCATGAGGATCTGGGTGCGCTCGCGGGCCTGGGCGTTTTCATAGACCACGTTGCGGTTCTCGGGGTCGTGGTCGATGTCCTTGAAGTGCTGCATGACGCT
>CAMHPQ010000039.1 GCA_946187035.1 uncultured Clostridia bacterium
CAGCGAGTGGGATTGGCAGAACCGCGGCGTCTACATCGGCGACTGGTTCTATGTGGTCGGCACCGACTGCGTCAATGTCATCAATCTGAACACCCTGGAGAACACCGACCAGGTGATCCTCTCCAGAGGCTGAAAACCAAAGAATACAGAAAAACGGCAGCCCGAGCAGGACTGCCGCTTTTCTGAGAGAAAAAAGAGAGAAAAGGAAAACAAAAAGACGTTGAATGGAATTGTGCTGTCTTTCTGCTGTCAATGTAGCATGGATTACAGAGATTGTAAAATACCAGTTTTATCCTGACTATAATTAGAAAATTATAATTCAAATATTGGGAATAACTGAACAATTATTTCTGGAATGTTCGGTTTTTGACATTACCATCCAGAAAACCAACTTGATTAGAAATTGACAATCCTCACACGTGAGGTTATAATAAGATAGAAATAGGAACCAACCTGATGATTGAGGATTATAATATGAACACAGGAAGAAGATACTACTATCTAACCATTGCCGAGCAGAAGAACCTGACCCGCGCCGCCGAGCAGCTCATGGTCTCCCAGCCGTCGCTGACCCAGTATCTGAACAAGCTGGAACAGGACCTGGGCGTGATTCTGATGGATCGGCATTTTTCGCCCATGCGTATCACCGAGGCGGGGAAGGTCTATTACGACTATCTGCAGGACCAGTACGAGCGGGAGCAGAAGCTTCTGCGGGATTTGGAGATGTACCGTCCGCACCAGCAGTCCGTCCTGAAGGTGGGTGTCCCGCTGCAGAAGGGCATGACCCTCACGAGAGCGGTGCTGCCGCGGTTCATCCGGGACAATCCGGGCATCGAGCTGTCCATCTGGGAGGGCACGGCCCAGACCGTCCGGGACCGCATTGCCAAGGGGGAGCTGGAGATCGGCTTCGGCTATTCCTGCGGGGAAGAGGACGAGCAGTGCGTGGAGCAGCCCTTGGGCATGGAGCAGGTCTATTTGGTCTGCCACAAGGAGAGCCCCATTCTCGCCGGGGCGGAGACCTCTTTGGAGCGTCCCGCGCAGGTGGAGCCGGAGGTGCTGCACAACCAGATCTTCTATCAGATGTCGCCGGAGTATGTGCTCTATAAGCTGGAGCAGAGCCACCTGCAGCTCCACGGGGCAGACCCGGTGCGCCGGATCACCATGTCAAACCTCTACGGCATCCTGAACAGTCTGGCCGCCGGGCCGGACAGCGGCTTTGCCTATATCCCGGACTATATTTTTGAGGAGAAGAACGCCCAGGACATTCTGCCGAACCTCGGATTCTTCCATCTGGGAGACGAGGGGCCCACGTGGGAGTTTGCCATGCTCAGAAGAAAGGGCCGCAGCCTCTCCAGAGAGGGAAAGGTGTTCTGGAGCTGTGTTTTGGAGGAATATCGCGCCGTCCAGTGAGCGTTGCGAAATTTCCCCTTTACATTTGAAACAGAATTTGTTATAATATCTTCTGCTGGTTTGAGACCGGCATATGCGGCTGTAGCTCAGCTGGATAGAGTGCCAGACTCCGACTCTGGAGGTCGTGGGTTCGAATCCCGTCAGCCGTACCAAAAATACCCGCCCACTGATGTGGGCGGGTATTTTTGGTATCCACAGCTTTGCTGCGGAGAAATCCGCTTCGCTCAATTTGTTGAGAGGGGAAGCCCATCCCCTCTCAAACTCTCCCCATGAGTAATCTGGGTAAATCCCGTCAGCCCTTTTCTAAGCTCATATTTCATAGATTCCTCTGCATAAGCTGTCCCATCCGAATGGGGCAGGTGATTGCATTGTCGGAATATCCGATCCTCCATCAAAACCGCGTCATCGGCACGCTGAAAACCGAACAGGCGGGATTGTACTCCATTTTCATCGCCAAATGCCAGCGGGTGGCGGAGCGGCTGCGGCTTTCAGTCTTCGGCGAACAGGGGAGCGCCTATCTGGGACTGATGCTCCCCAATGGGGACGGGCAGCTGTTTCTCAGAAGGAGACTCAGCAGATTGGAGCGCAGCCGTCTGCCGGAGCCGATCTTATACGCTGCGGAGGAGGGGGCGCGGCAGTCGGAACCGCTGCGGCAGGATGTCTGGCGCCGCAGCCCCGACGGCACCCTGCGTCTGGTACAGAGCGGGAAGCGATACGTGGCGATCCCCGCCGAGCGTGTGGCAGCCCCGGGCGTCAAACCGGAGCTTCTGAAAACCATCGGCGGGCGGCGGTATCTTGTCTTTTGCCTGGGAACGTGGTAAAATTCAATCAAGACAGAAACGTGAGGTGACTTCCATGCAAATGAATGATCTGATCGTAAAAAAGCGGGACGGCTATGCCCTGACCACCGAGGAGATCCAGTGGATGATCCGCGGGTTCACCGACGGCAGCGTGCCCGATTACCAGATGTCCGCCATGGCCATGGCCATCTACTTTCAGGGGATGGATCGGCGGGAGACGCTGGACCTGACCCTGGCCATGCTCCACAGCGGCGACACCATTGACCTCAGCGGTGTCAGCGGCGTCAAGGCGGACAAGCACTCCACCGGCGGCGTGGGGGACAAGACCTCTCTGGTGCTGGTGCCCATGATGGCGGCCTGCGGGGTAAAGATGGCGAAAATGTCCGGTCGCGGCCTGGGCCACACTGGCGGCACCATCGACAAGCTGGAGAGCTTCCCGGGCTTCGACACCGCCCTCACCATGGAGCAGTTTTTCCACAACGTGGAGACCGTGGGCATGGTCATTTCCGGCCAGAGCGCCAATCTGGATCCGGCGGACAAGAAGCTCTATGCCCTCCGGGACGTCACCGGCACGGTACCCAGCATCCCGCTGATTGCCAGCTCCATCATGTCCAAGAAGCTGGCTGCCGGCGCGGACGTGATCGTGCTGGATGTGAAATGCGGCGCGGGCTCCTTCATGCGTACCCCGGAGCAGGCCAAAGCCCTGGCCACCGAAATGGTGGAGATCGGCAAAGGCGCCGGAAGAAACACCGTGGCCGTCATCACCGATATGGACGAGCCTCTGGGCTATGCCGTGGGCAATGCCCTGGAGGTGCGGGAGGCCATCGACGCTCTCAATGGCGCGGAGCCGGGAGAGCTGATGGAGCTCTGCTACACCCTGGGCAGCGCCATGCTCACCGCCGGCGGCATCGCGGCGGACGATGCTTCTGCCAGAGCCATGATGAAAGAATCCATCCAAAGCGGAGCTGCGCTGAACAAGCTGAAAACTCTCATCGAATCCCAGGGCGGCGACGCCTCCGCCGTGGAGCAGCCGGACTTGCTTCCGACAGCCCCCGTGCAGGTGGAGGCAACCTCCAAGGTGGAGGGTTATGTAAACCGAATCGATGCCGCCGATGTGGGTGTGGTGTCCATGCATCTGGGCGGCGGGAGAGCCACCAAAGAGAGTGAAATCGACCTGCGGGTGGGGCTGGTGCTCCACAAGAAGGTTGGAGATTATGTTAACCTTGGAGAGAGTCTCGCCACCATTCACGCGGCGGACGAGGCCAGCGGGAGAGAGGCGGTCATGCTCCTGCGGGGCTGCTATCATATCGAAAAAGACCCGCCGGAGAAAACTCCGTTTATCAAAGGGATCGTGCGCTGAATGAACCATCCTGAAATCGACGAACTCTGGCCGGGAACCCGGTTTCTGGCCTCCGGCGGCGCCTTTCCGCTGGGTACCGATTCGGTGCTGCTGGCGGATTTTGCAAAGGGCAGCGGCAAGATCCGAACCGTTGCGGATCTGGGCTGCGGCGGGGGAGTCCTCACGGTCCTGCTGCTGCAGAAGTTCCAGGCGGCGGAGGCCTTCGGCATTGAGATCCAGCCCGCTGCGGCGGCGCAGTGCCGGGAGAATCTGAAACTGAACAATCTCTCTGACCGGGCCCAGATCATCACCGGCGATCTGCGGGAGCGGAGGGATCTGGCCGAGGCGGGAAGCTTTGATCTGGTGGTCTCGAATCCGCCCTATTTCCCCTCCGGCAGCGGCTGCACGGCCCCTGAAGCCGGAAGGGCAGCGGCTAGAGACGAGCGCAGCTGCACCCTGGAGGACGTCTGCAAAGCGGCAGCTTATCTCACCCGCTGGGGAGGCAGCTTCGCCATCGTCCACCGTCCGGAGCGACTGTCGGAGCTCTGCTGTGCCTTGACGAAAGTCGGTCTGGAGCCAAAACGTCTTCGCATGGTCACGCCGAGACTGGAATCGGCCCCCAGCCTGATCCTGCTGGAAGCGAGACGGGGCGGCAAGCCGGGCCTTACCATCGAGCCCGCTTTGACCCTGTTCAATCCCGACGGCACCGACTCCGCCGAGAGCCGGAGAATCTATCACTTGGAGTAACACTATGAGCGGAATTTTATATCTGGTCGCCACGCCCATCGGGAATCTGGGCGACCTGTCTGTACGTGCGCTGGAGACCCTGCAGAACGCGGACTTCATCGCCGCCGAGGACACCCGGGTCACGGCTAAGCTGCTGAACCATTTTGAGATCAAAAAGCCGCTGGTGAGCTACTATGAGCACAACAAGCGGCAGAGCGGGGAAAAGATCCTCTCCAGGCTGCTGGCGGGGGAGACCTGCGCCCTGGTGACGGACGCGGGCATGCCGGCCATCTCCGATCCCGGGGAGGATCTGGTGCGTCTCTGTGCCCGGCACGACGTCACCGTGCAGGCCATCCCCGGCTGCTGCGCGGCGGTGACGGCGTTGGCATTGTCGGCGCTGCCTACCCAGCGGTTCTGCTTCGAGGGCTTCCTCGCAGTGTCCGGAAAAAGCCGCACGGAGCATCTGGAGCAGCTGAAATCCGAGCGCCGCACCATGATCCTCTATGAGGCGCCCCACAAGCTCCTGCGCACCCTGGAGGATCTGATCAAGACCCTGGGGCCGGACCGGGAGATCGCCCTCTGCAGAGAGCTCACCAAGCTCCACGAGGAGACCCTCCGCACTACACTCTCCGGCGCATTGGAGCATTTTAAAGAGATACAGCCCAAAGGTGAATTCGTGCTCATTCTCAAGGGCGCGGAGCCGGAGCAGCAGACCATGACGGAGGCCGAAGCCCTCAGATTGGTGGCCGCCCTGCAGGAGGAAGGGCTCTCCTTAAAAGATGCCTGCAAGCAGATCGCCGCAGAGACGGGATTTGCGAAAAATGTCCTCTACCGCAGGGCGCTGGACGGTTGACAGCTTCGTTCGATGCGGGTATAATGTTACCCGCCCATGCCGCCATGGTGGAATGGCAGACACCGTGGACTTAAAATCCACTGGGAGCGATCCCGTGCCGGTTCAAGTCCGGCTGGCGGCACCACGTCAGAATCCCACCATGTGGTCACCAGTCGCCGCAAGCGACGTCCGGTTGACCGCTGGTGGGATTCTTCCTTTCAAAAACAGAAGCCCGGGGGCTTCTGTTTTTGTTTTTTGATGCTTTTTTTTGGTGTTCGCGCCAGGGGCGCGAAAGAGATCCGCTGCGCTCAAATCCCTGAGAGGGGAAGCCCATCCCCTCTCAGACTCTCCCCATGCTATTTTCGGATGGGTATAGCAATTGACAGCAGGGGAGCGGGAATGCTATAATATTTGCGCTTTTTTATCTAATAGGAAAGAAGTGGTTCGGTTGAAGGACTTCGATTTCTTTGCCCTGATCTCCAGAATGAAATACATTGGCCGCTGGGGCCTCATGCGCAGCGCAATCCCGGAGAATGTGCAGGAGCACAGCCATGAGGTGGCGGTCTTCGCCCACGCCTTGGGCGTGATCCGGAGAGACGTCTTCAAAAAGGAGTGCGACGTCAACGCCCTGGCCACTGCGGCCCTCTACCACGACGCCAGCGAGATCTTCACCGGCGACCTGCCCACCCCCATCAAATACCACAGCAAGCAGATCACCACCGCCTACCACGAGGTGGAGCATCTGGCGGTGTCGAAGCTTCTTGCCATGCTGCCGGAGGAGCTGCGCCCGGCTTATGTGGAGGCATTGACCGAGGATCCGGAGAGCGAGCAGTACAAGCTGGTGAAAGCCGCCGATAAGCTCAGCGCCTACGTCAAATGCATGAACGAGCGCCGGGCCGGCAACGACGAGTTCCGGGCTGCGGAAGCCCAGACCCGGGCTGCGCTGGAGAAAATGCAGCTGCCGGAGGTCGATTACTTTTTGGAGCACTTCATCCCCGCCTTCGAGCGTCCCCTGGACGAGCTCGGAAGCATGGACGCTTAAAGGAGGATTTCTATGAGAGCCATTGTCACCGTCCTCGGAAAAGACCGCGTCGGTATTATCGCCGGCGTCTCGGAGCTGCTGGCCCAGCACGGCGTGAACGTTCTGGACATCAGCCAGACCGTCCTGCAGGGCTACTTCAACATGATCATGCTGGTGGATGCCTCCGGCTGCGACGTGCCCTTTGCCCGACTGGCGGAGTCCCTCAAGGAAGCGGGGGAGGCCAGGGATCTCCAGATCCGCGCCCAGCGGGAAGAAGTCTTCAACGTCATGCACAGAATCTGAGGTTGCGCCATGATTCAGAGAAGCGAAATCTTACAGACCATTGAGATGATCGACCAGCAGCATCTGGATATCCGCACCGTCACCATGGGCATCTCCCTGCTGGACTGCGCGGACGCCAGCGCCGAGAGAAGCTGCACCAAGATCTATGATAAAATCTGCCGCATGGCGGGCAACCTCGTCCGCACGGGGGAGGACATCGAGTCCGAGTTCGGCATCCCCATCGTGAACAAGCGGGTCAGCGTGACGCCCATCGCCCTGGTGGCGGCTGCCAGCGACGCGAAGGATTACACCATGTTCGCCAAAGCCCTGGACCGCGCCGCCCGCGAGATCGGCGTGAACTTCCTCGGCGGCTTCTCCGCTCTGGTGCAGAAGGGCATGACTGAGGCGGATCGGATCCTGATTCGCTCCATCCCCGAGGCGCTGGCGGAGACGGAGCTGGTCTGCTCCAGCGTGAACGTGGGCTCCACCAGAGCCGGCATCGACATGACCGCCGTGGCGGAGATGGGCCGCACCATCAAGCGGGCCGCAGAGCTCACCGCCGACCGGGGCGGGTTTGCCTGCGCCAAGCTGGTGGTCTTCTGCAACGCTGTCGAGGACAATCCCTTCATGGCCGGCGCCTTCCACGGAGTGGGGGAGCCGGAATGCGAGATCCACGTGGGCGTCTCCGGCCCCGGCGTGGTGGAGCACGCATTGAAAGCCGTCAGAGGCCAGTGCTTCGATGTGGTGGCCGAGACGGTGAAAAAGACCGCCTTCCGCATCACCAGAATGGGCCAGCTGGTGGCAAGCGAGGCCTCCCAGCGGCTGGGCGTCCCCTTCGGCATCGTGGATCTGTCTCTGGCGCCGACCCCGGCGGTGGGGGACAGCGTGGCCGCGATCCTGGAGGAAATGGGGCTGGAATCCGTGGGCGCACCCGGCACCACGGCGGCGCTGGCGCTCTTGAACGACGCGGTGAAAAAGGGCGGCGTCATGGCCAGCAGCCATGTGGGTGGCCTCTCCGGCGCCTTCATCCCGGTCAGCGAGGACGCGGGCATGATCGCCGCAGCCGAGGCAGGGAAGCTCACCATCGAGAAGCTGGAAGCCATGACCTGCGTCTGCTCCGTGGGCCTGGATATGATTGCCGTTCCCGGTGACACCACCGCCGAGACCATCTCCGCCATCATCGCGGACGAGGCGGCCATCGGCATGATCAACAACAAGACCACCGCTGTCCGCATCATCCCCGCACCGGGGAAGACCGTGGGGGACCGGGTGGATTTCGGCGGACTGCTGGGCACCGCGCCGGTGATCCCGGTGAACCGCTGCAGCGCGGCGGACTTCATCGCCAGAGGCGGCAGGATCCCCGCACCCCTGCACTCACTTAAAAATTAAAAGTAGGGCGGGGACCTGTGCCCCGCCGTGGAATGTGTCCCGGTATGTGGCGGCCCACAGGTGACCGGCCTACAGAGAGGAATATGCTATGAAGAAAGAAAAAATGGATCGAATCAGCGAGCTGACCCGCATCTCCAGACAGCGGGAGCTCACCGAGGAAGAAAAGACCGAACGTCAGGCTCTTAGGGAAGAGTATCTGGCCGAATGGCGCCGCGGCACCATCGAGACTCTGGAGAGCCTCCGGATCCAGAATCCCGACGGCACCATCGAGCCCCTGAAAAAGAAATCATAAAAAACCAATCCCCGCTGCATTCGCAGCGGGGATTGATTCGTTAGATAGCCTCGCAGAGTTTCGCGGCTCGGATGCCGCGAAATAGAATTCGATCATTTTGCCCCCGGAACTTGTTTCGGGGAGCAAAATACTTTACGCGCAGAAAGGGATTTTTCTTTCCGCAAGTTGCACTTGCGACAAAAATCTCTTTCGCAGCGCAGCTCTTCAATTGTTATTCGATTGAGATTACAGATCGAAGGAACCGGCTTCCTGGCCGTTGACGACCATGTAGACCTTCTCCTCTTCGGGCTTGACGTAGAGGGCCAGCTCCTGGATGGCCTCGCCGTTCCAGGCACCGCGGGCCTTGGCGACCAGCTCGTCATAGCTGACTTCCTTGCCTGCGTACTGCAGCACGGCGGTGACGGTGGCCTTCTTGGCGGCGGGCTTCTTGGCAGCAGCGGTCTTTGCGGCAGCAGCCTTGGTGGTCTTGGCAGCAGCGGTCTTGGTGGCGGTGGCGGCCTTCTTGGCGGTGGTCTTGGCGGCACTCTTCACAGCGGGAGCGGCCTTCTCAACAGCCTTCTCAGCGGCCTTCTCGGCAGCGGCAGCCTTCTCGACGGTCTTCTTGGCAACGGTCTTGACAGCGCTTTCCTTTTTCATGATGATGGTACTCCTTTTTTTTCATTTATCGCGCGGTACACGGTTTCCCGCGTCCGGCGGAAGACCCGAAGCCTATGCTCCGGTGTGATCCGTCTGGGTGTATCATACCACCAAATCAAGCCGACTGCAACGCTCCGGCGGCGTTTTCTCCCCTTGGTACAGCATTCCGCACAGGTGTACAATCCGTTTTACAGCACTTTGACGAAGGATTTTTCTGCTCATTTCACATTCTGAAATAAAAGCCTAAAGATTCCAGTCGTTTTTTGCCCCGTCAAATAGCACAAAACCTCCGGCTGATTTCAACCGGAGGTTTCATGGTATTCAGGTTAGGCGAACTTCGCATGGAAGCGGTGCAGAATCGCAGCCAGCTGAGCGCGGGTGGCGTTGGCCTGGGGCTGGAAGGTGCCGTTTTCCATGCCGTTGATGATGCCGTTCTGCACAGACCAGAGGACGCCCTTCAGAGCATAGCTGCTGATGGAGCTGGCATCGCTGAACTGGGCCAGGGAACCGGAGACGTCCGGGGAGCCGCGTCCGCGCCACAGCATGGTGGTCATCTGCTCGCGGGTCACAGGCGCTTCGGGCTCGAAGGTGGTGGCGGAGGTGCCGGTGACGATGCCCAGATTGTAGGCCCAGGTGATGGCGTCCTTATACCAGTCCTGGGTCAGATCCCGGAAGGGGTTGGTCTTTCCGACCACACTGGGGGAGCCTGCCAGACGATAGAGCACGGTTGCGAACTGACCGCGGGTGGTGCCGCTGTCCGGCGCGAAGACCGTGTCGCTCATGCCCTGCATGATGCCTCTCTGATAGACGTACTTCACATCGTCGTGATACCAGCTGCCGGAGGCCACATCCACGAAGGGCAGATCACTGGAGGGCTTGGGGGTGATGGAGGGCACCGGGGTGGGATCGTCGGCACCGCGCTCAGGCAGCACCGCAAAAATCTGATCCGCGATGTACTGGTGTCCCGCCTCGGTGGGGTGGCAGTCCACCAGAATGTTGTGGATGAAGTTGCCGCTGGAGATCGGCTGGGTATCGCAGATCTCGGTGTCGCGCACGTCCGCAAACAGGTAGCCGCCTGCTTCGGCGTTCTCCTCAATGTACTGGTTGGCGCGGGCAATGAGAACCTCGGCGTTCTTGCCGATCTCCTTCTCACTCTCTTCGGTGAGCTTCACCTTGCCGAAGGGGTTGTAGAGGTTTACGGCCACGATGGTGGCGTTGGGGCTCAGCTTGTGGAGATCGGCCATCATGGGCAGCCAGTTTTCATAGAAATCCTGGTAGCCCTGACGCATGTACTTCAGGAAATCCGCCACGGCGAAGGGAACCAGACCCGCCTCGGTGGCGACGTTGAAAACGCCTGTGGCCATCTTGCCGATGTCATTGGTGCCCAGGGCCTCCTGCAGCGCGGAAACCAGCGTGTTGACGGTCAGCAGCGCCTGCAGATCCCAGCCGGTCCTTTTGGTGGCGTACAGGAACAGGTCGTTCAGACCCAGACCCACGGTGATCAGATCGGCAGCCTGGATGTTGCCGCGGTAGAAGTCAAAGAAGGAGCCGGGGCCGTAATAGTCCTTCAGCTCATCATAGATCTCAATGGGGAGCCAGTCCGGGCAGGGGTCGCTTGGGCTCTTGCGGCTGTCCAGCCACTGCATGTAGGTGCTGATGCCGTTAAAGGAGTATGCGTACGCGTCACCCTGGAAGCCGTCCTCAATCAGTGCGCGGACTGCCTCGGTGCGCATACCCACGTGGGCCAGAGACTGGAAGGAGGCGCCGGTGGCGTTCGCGATGATGCTGTGATAGGCCTCGGGCACGGTCTCCCAGCCCAGCAGATCGTCGTTGTAGGGGCCGTAGCCCGCTGCGATGCTGTCACCGATGCAGACGTAGTGGTTGTAATGCTTCACGGTCTGCTCTGTGGCAGCGCTGGCGCCCACGGCCATCATACCGAAGGCCATGACCACGACCAGCACCAGAGAGAGCACCCGGCGCAGCGTATGAGTTCTCGTTTTCATGAGATTGGCTCCTTTCGGAAACAAATTGTAACAAATAATATACCACCAATTAACATAATTTTCAATAGTATTTTGCGAAAAATTGAAAATTTAAGGGATGGTAAGAGAAAGGACGTGAATTCTTTGACAAAAGTTCCGTTATTCGTGGAATTTCAAAGAAAAAAAGCGGCTGCTGTACGAGACGGCAGTCGCTTTTTCAGATTCAATGTTTATTTCTCCACCACGTGCACGTTCAAGTGATCGTAGGTCATCTTCACGCCGTGAGACTTGAAGGCGCCGGGGACGGCCTCGATGATGGCAAAATAGACGTCCCAGTAGTCCTCATGCTTGCACCAGGCGCGGACGGTGTACTCGATGCTGCTGGAGCCGAAGCTGCTGACATGGATGAACACCTCGGGATCTTCCAGCACCTGGGGAACCGTTGCAACCGCTTCCGCCAGGGCTTCCTTCACGGTCTCCACATCGCAGTCATAGCCGGCGGTGAAGGTGAGATCCACACGGCGGTTGGGCTCGTTGGTGAAGTTCACGATCTTCGCCGCGGACAGCTCGCTGTTGGGCACGGAGATGGTCTTGTTGTCCAGGGTCTGGAGCTCGGTGTAGAACAGTCCCACATCCTTCACAACGCCCTCGGCGTCGCCGCTCTGGATATAGTCGCCGTCCACCATGGGCTTGGTGAGCAGCAGCACCACGCCGCTGACCAGATTGGACAGCAGATTCTGCACGCTCAGGGAAATTGCCAGGCCGAGCAGACTGAACACCGCCAGCAGGGCAGTCACATCGAAGCCCAGGCTTCCGGCCACAATCAGGATGGCGGCGAACTCCATGGCGATCTTCGCAAGCTTCAATACGAAGTTGCCGAGACTGCCGGCGATCTTGGAATTGTTGATGACTTTTCTGAGGATCGACATGACGATCCAGATCACCAGGATGCAGACCACCAGCGCGATGGCGGCGGAGATCAGGTTGCTGGCAGTGAACATGCCGGAATCCAGCTTCAGCGCCGCGCCTGTCGTTTTCAAATCTGTCATACCATTGCTCCTTTCCAGTCGGATGTGTTACGAATTGCGGTAGACCTTTTCGATCTCCCCATATCCCTCTGCCTCCAGAAGCTCGATCTGGCGGCGGATATTCTTCTTCATGGGCTGGACGGTGACGGTCTTTCCCTCGGCGCGGAGCTCCTGGGCTCTCCGGAACAGATTCACCAACTGCTCCGGCTGGAGATTCTTCTCCGCCAGAATGGCCACCCGCTCAGCTGCGTTCATGGCGTCCTCGGAGAGATGATCCTTCAGGATCGTGATGATCCGCTCAAAGCCGATGGAGAAGCCGCAGGCGGGCACGTCGGTGCCGCTGTAGCGTCCGATCATCTTGTCGTAGCGTCCGCCGCCGGCGATGGAGAAGTTGTAGTCATCGATGGTGCACTCGAAGATGGTGCCGGTGTAGTAGCCCATGCCGCGGACCAGCGTGGGGTCAAAGACGATGTGCACATTCTCTCCGACCATGGCTCTGGCGCAGGCGAGGATGGTCTCCAAGGAGTCGAGAGCGCCGGGCTCCATCTGCTCTTCATTGAGGAAGCCACAGAATTCCTTGGGGCTCTTGCCGGCGAAATCCTCCGCGAAGATGGCCACGTACTTTTCCACGGCGGCCTCGTCATAGCCGGCCTTTTTCAGCTCGTCGGTGACGCCGTCGATGCCGATCTTGTCCAGCTTGTCCAGAATGATGAACACGTTGCCGTAGTCCTCTTCCTGGAAGCCGGCGTATTTCGCCATGCCTCTGAGGATCCGGCGGTCGCTGACGTGGACGGTGAAATCTTTGATGCCCACTTCCGCGAAGATCTTGGTCAGCATCTCGGAGGTGGCGGCGATGAGCTCAATCTCCGCCATGTTGGAACCGTCGCCCAGAATGTCGATGTCGCACTGGGTGAACTGGCGGAAGCGGCCCTTCTGGGGCTTGTCCGCTCTCCAGACGCTGCCGATCTGCAGGGCCTTGAAGGGGGCGGGCAGCAGGGAGGCGTTGGCGGCGTAATATCGCGCCAGCGGAACGGTCAGGTCGTAGCGCAGACCGATGTCCGAGAGCTCCGTGCCGTTTTTCTCCAGCTCCTTTTCCAGATCCCGGCCCCGCTTGAGGATCTTGAAGATCAGCTTCTCATTCTCGCCGCCCTGCTTGTTGGTCAGGTTCTCGATGTGCTCGATGGCGGGGGTCTCGATCTCGGTGAAGCCGTATTTGCGATAGGTCTCGCGGATCATGCCCATGACGTGCTCTCTGAGCAGAACGTCCGCCGGCAGCGCGTCGCGCATGCCCTTGACCGGTGTTTTGATAAAGTCCATGGTTTTGTTCCTTTCCATATTCCGTTAACGGCTCTATTATAGTGTAGTTTTGCTGTTATGTCAATCAAAAGCGCGCGCCGGTTCTGACAGGTTTTCTGCCCCCGGGGTGGTACAATGACGCCATGGAAGTCATCTATGTGGACCGTCTGTTCCTGCTGGACCTGGTCATCGACTACTGCCTGCTGCTGCTCTCCGGCAGAGTCTCCGGGGTGGTGCTGCGTCGTGGCAGATACTTGTTGGGGGCTGTTCTGGGAGCCGTCTACGCCGTTTGTATGGTGCTGCCGGGGCTGCAGTGGCTGGGCAGCACCTTCATGAAGCTGGTGCTGGGCGTCCTCATGGCGCTGATCGCCTATGGCAGCGAGCCGCGATTCTGGCGCTGCGCGGCGGTGTTCTTTTCGGTGTCGGCGCTGTTCGGCGGCGCGGTGCTGGCGGCCTCCATGTTGGCGGAGGCGGAGCCTCTGGGCGGTGTGTTTGTCTCGGTCTCTCTCAGAACGCTGGCCCTGAGCTTCGGGGTCTGCTATTTCGTGGTGATGCGTCTGTTCCAGAGAAAGGCATTGAAAGCTGCCCGCAGGATTCAGCACGTGGAGATCACATACTGCAGCAAAACCGTCGCGCTCCATGCCCTCCGGGACACCGGCAACGACCTCCATGACCCCGCCAGCGGCAGGGCGGTGCTGGTGGCAGAGCGGGAAATCATTCAAACGCTGCTGCCGACGAATCTCCCGGAGGATCCGGCGTCCGCGCTGCTCCAGCTCTCAGACGCCAAGGGGTGGAAGCTGCTGCCGTGCCGCACGGTGGGGACAGACACAGCGCTGATGCTCTGCTTCCGGCCGGATACCGTCACTGCCGAGGGGCATCCGGAGGATCTGCTCATCGGCATCGCCAGCCACCGGCTCTCCGATGACGGCAGCTATCAGGGCCTGCTGCCGGGGGAATCTTGAAAAGGAGGAATGTTCTTGCATCTGTTTTACCAAATCCATGCGCTGTTTTTCCGTCTGTTTCCGCCGCCGGAGCTGCACTACATCGGCGGCAGTGATATCATGCCGCCGCCGCTCACCAAAGAGGAGGAACAGGCGGCGCTGGAGGCCATGGATCAGGGGGATGAGTCTGCCAGAACCCTGCTGATCGAGCACAATTTGCGGCTGGTGGTGTTTTTGGCGAGGCGATTTGAAAACACCGGGGTCAACATCGAGGATCTCATCAGCATCGGCACCATCGGCCTCATCAAAGGCATCTGCACCTTCGACCGAACCAAAAAGATCAAGCTGGCCACCTACGCCTCCCGGTGCGTGGAAAACGAGATCCTCATGCACCTTCGGAAAATCGGCAGGGAGCGGGCAGAGGTCAGCTTCGACGAACCCTTGAACACCGACTGGGACGGCAACGAACTGCTTTTGTCTGACATCCTGGGCACCGACCCGGACGAGGTCAGCCGCTCCATGGAGATCGACGCAGATCGCGCCATGCTACGAAGGGCGATCTCCACCCTGACGCCCAGAGAACAGGAGATCATCTGCCTCCGCTTCGGCATCGGCACCGGACAGGAGGCCACCCAGAAGCAGGTGGCAGACCGCCTGGGTATCTCCCAGAGCTATATCAGCCGATTGGAAAAAAAGATCATCTCCCGCTTGCGTGGGGAGATGATCAAGCAAATGCAGTAACCAAATTGTCATGTTGAGCGGAGCCGAATCATCTCGTGAGATCCTTCGATTCGCTGCGCTCACTCAGGATGACCATGATTTATGATTGTTTGGGCTCCTTTTCCGGGATCGGTAAGATCTCGCAGCGCTTCACGTCGCCGTTTTCGATCTCCAAAAGAGCAAAGGTCTTGTTGGGGCCGATGCCTGCGGTGCCGGGATTCAAGACATACATGCCGCTGAAGGTCTCCCAGACCGCCCGGTGGGTGTGGCCGAAGAGCACCATCTGAGCCCCGGCGCATTGCCCCGCCAGCAGCAGCGGCTCCAGCTCCCACTTGACCCGGTGCCGGTGGCCGTGGGCCATGTAGAGCTTCATCCCGCCGAGACGGACCTCCCGGGTCTCCTGCTCGTGGGGATAGTCGTCACAGTTGCCGCAGACCTTTAAAATCGGCAGCATGGGGTAGTCCTTTTCCACCCGCTTCATATCCTCGGCGCAGTCGCCCAGATGGAGCACGGTATCGGGATCATGGGCGGCGATGGCTCGCAGCATGCCACCGGTGCGGCCGTGGGTGTCGGAAAAAACCAGAATCTTCATAATATTAAGCACCTCCATGGGTGATTCGGAATATATATGACTATAACTAAGTATTCACCTCCGCAAAGCGGAGGCAGGCGGGCAAATGTCCGCCAAATTGCGTGAAAAACACGCAATTTGAATACACCGTTGTAACGTCATCATCTGCTATTTGCATTTTCAATGCAAATAGCCCGGCACAAAGTACTGCTTTGTGCTGCACAGCGTTCGCTGTGGTGATGATATAGTTATAAACGCTTTCCGGCTGGATTGTCAAGGGAGGTTGATACAATGGAGGATTTATCGAAGCTGCAGGAGACGCTGAAAAAGCAGGGGAAGCTGGATGCGGTGCAGAAGCTGGCGAACTCCGCCGACGCGGCGAAGCTGGCGTCCCAGCTGCCGAAGGACGGGGACCCGGAAAAAATGAAGGCCGCGCTGCAGCAGCTGTTGAATACGGAGGCGGGCCGAAGGCTGGCCCAACAGGTGAAGGACGCGATGGGCCATGGATGATCTCCAGGAGACCCTGAGCGCCATTCTCAATGACCCAAAGCAGATGGATGAGCTGACCCAGATGGCCTCGGGGCTGCTGGGCGGCGGGGAGACATCCATGCCGGAGCTGGGCGGACTGATGCAGCAGCTCAACGGCCCGCCCAGCAACACCCAAAAGCTGCTGGCCGCCATGGAGCCATTCTTAAAACCCGGCAAGCGGGAAAAGCTCAGCCGGGCCCTCCGGATCGCAAAGCTGGCGTCGGTGGCGGAGCTGGCATTGCAGGAGCAGGAGGGGGAGCCATGAACCGATACTACGGCAACACCGGAAGAATGGAGCGGCTGCCGGATCGGCCCGATCTTCCTCCAGCACCACCACCGCCAAAACCGGTTCCGCCTCCGCCGCCGAGGCCCCGCCCGGAACCGGAGCTGAACCGGCTCCTGCACCGCTTCGATCTTCGCCGTCTGGAGCGGGATGATCTGCTGCTTCTGGCAATCCTGTATCTGCTCTACCGGGAGAGCGGCGAAAAGGAGCTCCTGATCGTCATGGGCGCCATGATCCTGCTGTGAGTGGGGTAAGTTGAAGTCTATCTGCCAGACTCAATGCGTGTCATTGCGAACCAGTGACCGATGTCACAGCTAACGCATAAGTTCCACCATCCAAATCAGAGATTTGGGGTGTCACTTATG
>CAMHPQ010000040.1 GCA_946187035.1 uncultured Clostridia bacterium
CCCGCCCTACACGAAAAGAGCAATAAACTGGAATTTGACTTGGAGAATCCTATGAACGAAGAACTCATCCGCCGGGCGGAGGACTTGGCGCGGCGGTGCGAAAAATCCTGCGGCGTGACCCATTCTGTCTTTCTCACCCCTGCGGAGCAGTACGCCCTGAAGCAGTGGCGGCCGGCTGCGGACTGTGCGGTGCGGTTCCACGGCGGCGTGGAGGGAGCGGAGCGGGCGGCGGCCTTCTTCCTGCCGGATTGGATGGATCCGGCGGACTTCGACCCCTCTGAGACCATCCGCTGCGTGAGGATCACCGCCCACTTCGGCGCCCCCGGCCACCGGGACTATCTGGGCTCCCTCATGGGCCTGGGTGTCCGGCGGGAATGGCTGGGCGACATCCTGATCCAGGACAGCGTGGCCTTTGTGCTCTGCCTGCACACCGTGGAGCGGGAGATCCTGACGCTGGAGAAGGTGGGCCGCTGCGGGGTAAAAACCGCCTCCGTGCACCTCTCTGAGATCCCAATTCCGGAGCGAAAAGTGCGCCCGGTGAGCTTCACGGTCCAGTCGGCGCGATTCGACGCGGTGCTGGCTGGGCTCTTCCGCCTCTCCAGAACGGCAGCCGCCGACCACATCCGCGCCGGGGACGCCAGTCTGAATTATTCCGAGTGCCTGCGGCCCGACGCCCCCGTGGAGCCCGGCGACGTGCTCAGCCTCCGGGGTTACGGCAAGGCCAGAGTCACCGAGCTGGGCGGCCAGTCGAGAAAGGGCAGGCAGTTTCTCAGCGGAGAGGTCTACTGCTGAGTTTCGACATCCTTCGCCGGAGGAAACCACCCCTCCGGCGATTCTTTCCGGCTGCTTTGTCGAATTTTGTCGAAAGTAAGTTTACATAAAATTATGCGTGATCCTGTCAGAAACGCCAGGTTTATGCCAAATTTGACAGAAAAACCCGGAAACTTCGGTTTCTGCGTCGAATTATGTAAACAAAAAGTCAGACCGTTTCGAGCCTGTTCGCGTTGATTTCCCACGGTCTGTATGCTAAATTATTCTTGAAACAGCGGTGAATCTGCGAAAAAAGACAGGCGGCGCGCCGCAAACGATACTTTCTGCGGAGGAAAAATTATGACAACCAAAATCAAGGTGCTTCTGGCGGACACAAATGAGGATTTTCGGATGCTGCTGGCAGATCTGATCGACGCGGAACCGGATCTGGAGACCGTCGGCGCGGCGGAAAACGGGGAACAGGCCCTCCAGCTGGTGCGGGAGCTGGACCCGGACGTGCTGGTGACGGACGTGATCCTGCCGAAGATGGACGGCCTCGCGGTGCTCCAGCGGCTGCAGAGCTCCGGCGCCCGGACGCGGACGGTGGTGGTCTCCGGGTTCTACACCCAGCAGGTGCTCACGGAGGCCTCGGAGCTGGGGGCGGCCTTCTTCCTGCCGAAGCCCTGCTCTCCGGAGCTGCTCTTAAACCGCATCCGGCAGGCGGCCCAGTCCAAACCGGTGCCCTTCCCGCCCTTCCCGGCCCAGGAGACGCCCCAGGAGCCCAGTCTGGAGGCCCTGGTCACGGAGATCATCCACGAGATCGGCGTCCCGGCCCACATCAAGGGCTACCAGTATCTGCGGGAGGCCATCATCCTCACCATCAACGACATGGAGATCATCAACGCCGTCACCAAGGCCCTCTATCCCGCTGTGGCGAAGAAGTTCAACACCACCCCCAGCCGGGTGGAGCGGGCCATCCGCCATGCCATCGAGGTGGCCTGGGATCGAGGCGACATCGAGGTCTTGCAGAAGTACTTCGGCTATACGGTCTCCAACGCCAAGGGCAAGCCGACGAACTCTGAATGCATCGCCATGATCGCAGACGCCCTCACCCTCCAGAGGAAGCAGACCACCAGAGTGTGAGCCTCATTCTATTGCAAATGCGGACTGCGTTTTGTCAAAAGGAGCCGACGGTCTCCGGACATAAGAAAAAGGACAGGCTGAGACCTGTCCTTTGTTTTTTTGTATTTCATTACCCGTTGTCTGATCGCATGGCGAGCATTCTCTGATAGGCCGCGGCGTGGCCCTCGGATTCCGCATAGAATTCCCGCATATCCCCACAAGGGAAGCCGCCGCATTGGCCGCAGAATTCGATCCCCTTCTCTCTGCAGCACTTCACCGGCATGCAGATGTCGTCCTCCGTCCATGGGGTCCGTTTGCAGGCGGGGCAGACGCCGGTTTGATAGTCCGGGCAGGCGAAGCAGTCCACGCCGCAGTAGGCAATCCGGTGATCCATAGGTTCCTCCTTCAGCAGGTCTTTTTCGCAGCCACAATGGGCTGATAAAACCCGGTCTCCTCCGGCAGCCTCCACTGTACCGCGCAGCCGCAAGCTTCCAGCAGGGCGGTGAGCTCATCCCGTCTGGCGGCGCGGTATTCGCACTGGAATTTGCTGACCTTCGCTTCGCCCGCATCGTCGATGATGTACTGGATGAATTGATAGTTGTCCCCCTGCCAGTCCCAGGTCTGGAACAGCACCCGCTGGCCATTTTCGGTCTTGTGGACGTAGGGGGCGGAGAACTTGGGCCTGTCCTGCAGCATTCGATCATAATCCCGGATGCTGGCCACGAAGAGCCCGCCCATCCGAAGCTGCCCGGTGATGCTCTGAACGGCCAGCTCCAAATCTTCTCTGGTGAGCATGTGGGGCAGGGCGTTGTCCATGCAGATGATCACGTCGAATTTGTCCGAAAACACCCCTTGCAGGTCTCGGAAATCCGCCTGCCGGAAGTCCAGGGAGACCCCGCGCTCCGCTGCCCGCTTTTCCGCCTCCTGAAGCTCTCCCCGGCTGATGTCGGAGCCGGTCACGGAATAGCCCAGTCGGGCGAGACCGATGGCCTGGGTGCCGATGCCGCAGGCGCAGTCCAGGATCTTTGCGGAGAAATCAAAGCCGTATTCCTGAAAGAGCTTTTGCAGAAAGGCGGCCTCCTCCCGGCCGGCCCCATCCCAGTCCTGATAGAACTTGTCATACTGGTCGGCCATCTGGTCATAAAAGGTCTGGGCCACGTTGGCCACAATCGGCTGCTCACCCATGGACGCACCTCCAAAGACGGTTTCTGATCTGATTATAGCACAGCCGATTGCCCCGGGCAACAAAAGAAAAACCGCCGATCTCTCAGCGGTTTTGTATTTAGTAGCCCATGTCGACCAGCACCCAGTCGCCGCCCTCGCTGCGGCCCAGGAACCACTGCCAGTCGGTGTAGTCGGCGTCGGTGGTGAACCCGCCCTGATCTGCGCCGGGGTTGGTGTGGAAGTCGCTGACGAACTTCGCGCACTGGGTAAAGGGATGCGCCGGGTCGGCTGCCTCGTGCTGGTTGAGCCAGTCGATGTTCTCCTGACTGTTGGCGTCGTCGCCGTCATACTTGAGGCGCAGCAGGGTGCCCCAGCCCCAGTCGTTGAATTGCTGGATGACCACGTTCGCCGCGTCCTCCAGCTCCGAGGGGGTGTAGAGCTCCGAGGTGCCGTAGTCCACGATCAGCCCGTCATTCTCCGCGCTGCCGCTGGCGTCCTGCCCGCTTCCGCAGGCGCAGAGGGCGAAGAGCATCGTAAGAATCAGCAGCATTCCGATCCATTTTTTCATGGGTTTTCTCCTTTCGCTCTGTGTGGGATTTCAAATATCAAGACGCAAGACAAGAAAAAACGTTTCCTTCGTTGCGCATTTTTTCGCGCTATGGTATAATCTTCCTAACATATGTAACAGAAAGGAGCAGAAAAATGAAGCATCACAAGTACTGGGCCATGTGCACCATGTTCTGCTTTCTCATGACCATGTACACCGGCCACAAGCACATCTGATCGGGAGGAACCAAATGAAGATTCTGATGATCAACGGAAGCCCCCACAAAAACGGCTGCACCGCCGCCGGTCTGGAGGAGATGGAGGGCGTGTTCCGGGCCGCCGGGTTCCAGGTGGAGACCCTCTGCATCGGCACCCAGGCCATCCACGGATGCATCGGATGCCAGTCCTGCAAAAAGACCGGCCGCTGCGTCTTCGACGACCTGGTGAATGTGGCCATCGAGAAATCCAAGGAGGCGGACGGCTTCGTCTTTGCCTCTCCGGTGCACTATGCCTCTTTGAGCGGCAGCATGACCAGCTTCATGGATCGGCTTCTCTACACCAACGGGGCAGAGCTGGCCAACAAGCCCGCCGCCTGCTTCGTCTCCGCCAGAAGAGCCGGCACCACCGCCGCTCTGGACCAGCTGATGAAATATCCCAGCTACGCCGAGATGCCCGTTGTCACCAGCCACTACTGGCCCATGGTCCACGGCTTCACCGCCGAGGATGTGAGAAGGGACAAGGAGGGTACCCAGATCCTCCGACAGATGGCCAGAAACATGGTCTGGCTCATGCAGAGCATCGAGGCCGGAAAAGCCGCCGGCGTCCCTCTGCCGGAGCACGAGGAGCGGGTGTTCACCCACTTCCACACGGACGCAGAATAGCACCCAAAGGCATCAAATTCCCATCAAAAATCGTCATTGGAGTCCCAATGACGATTTTTTTGTGTGAAATTGGAGTTTGTCGATTAGTGTGGAGTGTGGAGTTTCAATTAGATTTACATTTCAGCGGATAATTGGAGTTTGTCGGGGCGTTCTTTGCATTAGACTTAAAGAATGTCATTGCGAACCGTCGCGCACGACGGTGTGGCAATCCGTTCTCTTGCGGTACTGACTAATTCTTTGCAAAGAGTTAGGCGAATCCGTTTGATCTCAACGTTCTGCGAGACTCCACTCCGCCGCTGGGGGATGCGGATTGCCACACCAGATGACGTCGGTCACTGGTTCGCAATGACATTCTATTTAAGTGCGATGCAACATCCAACATCCCTATAAACTATAATTTGAAAACTGTCAAATCACCTTCGGCACGGCGAGATAGGTTCTCTGTCCATCCTCGGGGTTGGCGGCGCGGATGGCCTCCACGGTGGAGGCGTGGGTCTTGGCGATCTGCCAGAGATCCGGGCTTTCCCCAACCCGAATCAGCGTCAGGGACGGCATGGCGCCGGCGGCGTCGTTGGGTTCCTCCCCAGCGAGGGCGGCGATCTGCGTGACTGCCAGCGTCTCCCGCCGCTCCAGCTCCAGCGTGATGGGGAGCCTGAGCCGCAGCCCCTCTGCCGTCGGGGTGACGGAGAGCTCACCTGCTGCGGCGGAGCGCACCGCGCAGTCCTCCGGCAGTTCATAACGCAGCGTCTGCCGGAGGGCGGAGCAGGAACCCTCCCCGTCCTGACGGAGCAAAATCGCCTCCGCGCATCCGGGCCCCCGGAGAACGGCGAAGGCGGCCATGGTGGTGTGCCCGGGATCGCAGGCCAATTCCGCCTCGGCGAACACCCGCTGCTGCTCTGTTTCCGCCGGCAGCGGCAGGGTCAGCGTCTCGGTCTCCTGCTCCAGCAGGGTGCGGTTGCTGTAGGCGTCGGTGAGAAGTTCTGCCTCCACCCGGCTGCGGCCACAGACCTGGGCCACCAAATGGGCCTCCACCTCCACGGCCTGTTCCTCCGGCAGCAGATGCAGCTTCACCGACGTCAGATGCACCTGCGCCCGGGCGGAGACCAGCGCCTGGTCCCCGCCGGTGTCCAGCAGCTGGGAGAAGGGGGTCTCCACAACCTCGGAGACCGGCCCCGGCGTCAGATACAGCAGCGCTGTCCGCACCCGGCCCTGCAGAATCACCCTGCGATCCACGCACTGTACCTCGTCCACCAGAACTTCGCTGCGGCTGGCCAAAAGGGATTCCGGCCCGTTTCGCAGGGCGGAGGTGCCCACGGCGGAGAACACCTGCTCCTCTACCGCCGTCACCGGCTCGAAGCACACTCGTGTCCGCTGCTGGAGCACCTCCTCAGCTTCTGCGGACTCCGTCAGCATCAAAGTCTCCGGCCCATAGGCCGTCAGCGCGGCGCGGACGCTGCCGGTGAGACGCACCTTTCTGGAGTTCATCAGCTGGGGCGTCAGCTCCGTCAAATGCAGCTCCACCACGGGCCGCAGGGCAGGGGACAGGGCAGCGTCCCGCATCCGCAGCAGCACCGGCACCGTCGCCGGGAAGCGCAGCAGCCCGCCGCCCTCCGCCTGATACAGCAGATCGCAGCGGATTTCCCCCTCCAGCTCCGCGCTGCCGTCGTCCAGATCCAGCCGCCAGAGCGAGAGCTCTCCCGGGGCCAGCAGCAGCCGTTCCGCGTCCGGCAGCGTGTCCGGCACCACGCAGTCGGCGGAGAACCGCTCCTCCGATGTGTGGCTGGCGGCGACGGCGAAGCAGGCGGTCTCCCGGGTCTGCAGATTCCATTCCATACGCATCCTCCTTTGGGGCGTTCAAGCTGCTAACAGCCTATGCCTCCCGGCTTCGGGATAGACCCGTTTGCCTGTTATTAGGAGAAATGGTCACATCATTTGCAAAAAATAAAGAAAGATTATGCAAAATGACCTTGATTTTGCACCATTGATTCGCTATAATTTGAAATATCTGAAAGATTTGATTTTAAAAATTGCAAAAATCCGATAATAAGGAGTTTCTCCCATGACTGATTTTCAGGAACTGCACGTTCAGGACATCCACGCCCTCTATGCGGAGCTGGCGGCGCAGTATGTGATTCCGGACAACTGCAAGAACGACCCCAACATCAAGCACGGCCTCCGCAACGCGGACGGCACCGGCGTGCTGGTCGGCGTCAGCAACATCGGCAGCGTCCAGGGCTACTATATGGAGGACGGCGTCCGCGTGGCCATGCCCGGCAAGCTCTACTACCGCGGCATCAGCGTGGAGGACATCATTGAGGCCCACCAGAAGGCCGGTACCTTCGGCTACGAGGAGGTGGCCTATCTGCTGCTGATCGGCCATCTGCCCACGGAGGAGCAGCTTTTGAAGTTCGATCTGCTGCTGGACGAGGCCCGGTTTCTGCCGGAGCGCTTCAACGAGGACAACATCCTCCGCAACCCCAGCGAGAACGTCATGAACCAGCTGGCCCGGTGCGTCATGGATCTGTATTCCTATGACAGCAACCCCGACGACACCAGCATGGAAAACCTCACCCGCCAGTCCATCGAGCTCATTGCCCGCTTCCCGCTGATCGCCGCCAACGCCTACCGGGCCAAGCGGCACTACTACGACCACAAGAGCCTGTACATGCACAACCCCAAGCCGGGGATCTCCATCGCGGAAAATTATCTGCGGATGCTCCGGAAGGACAAGACCTACACCAAGGAGGAAGCCCAGCTGCTGGATCTGATGATGATCCTCCATGCCGAGCACTCCAGCAACAACTCCACCTTCGTCTGCCGCGCCATCAGCTCCTCCGGCACCGACAGCTACAGCGCCATCGCCGGGGCCATCGGCTCTCTGAAGGGCCCCCTCCACGGCGGCGCCAACGCCAAGGTCATGGAGATGTTCCGCCTGCTCCGTGAGGAGATCGGCGACACGCCCTCCGACGCGGCCCTGAGCGACTATCTGGATCGCACCCTGGACGGTTCGGCGGGAGACGGCTCCGGGAAGATCTACGGCCTGGGCCACGCGGTCTACACCATGTCCGACCCCCGCGCCGTGCTCATCAAGAGCTACGCCTCCTCCATGGCGGAGACCAAGGGCCGCGCCAATGAGCTGATCCTCATGGACCGCATCGAGCGCATGGGCATCGAGAAGATCCAGGCCAGACGGCGAAATCCCATCGCCATGTGCGCCAATGTGGACATGTATTCCGGCCTGATCTACGACATGCTGGGCATCCCGGCGGACATGTTCACCCCGCTGTTTGCCAGCGCCCGCATTGCCGGCTGGTGCGCCCACCGGATGGAGGAGATCGCCACCGGCGTGAGGATCATGCGTCCCGCCTACCGCGCCGGCAAGATCCGCAAGCCCTATATCCCCATGGAAGAGAGATAAGCGGGAAGCCGCCAGCGGCAAATTGGGAGTTTATCTGCCAGACTCAAAGCGTGTCATTGCGAACCAGTGCTCACACTGGTGTGGCAATCCGTTCTCTTGCAGTACAGACTGATTACTTCTGAGTTGTTGGGCGAATACGTTCTTATCCAACGCTCTTCCGGAATTTACTCCGCCGCCGGGGGATGCGGATTGCCACACCAGTGACATCGGTCACTGGTTCGCAATGACATTCTATTTTACTTTTCCGCAGAATCCAACAGAGCGATAAACTAGAATTTGAAAAAACCTTTCGACTCCACACGGACGGTCAAATTTCTTCACTTGAAAATCAACGCGCCTGCAGAGTACGTTTCTGCAGGCGCGTTGATTGTTTATACATTTGTGGAAATGGGTTCGCCGTTGAGTACCGCTTCGGTCAGGGTATCTCCCGCATAGCGGAGCTTCAGAGAAAACCAGGGGGCGTCCTCTCTCAGCAGACGGAAGAAGATCTTATCCCCCGCCCAGAGGGGCAGCTCCGGCACCCGGTCGATGTCCACCCACTCCAGGGTGCCTTCATCGCAGTCGATGATCTCGCCAGCAAATCCGTCGGCGGTGTAGAGGTACATATATTCCCCCTCCCACTGATCGGAGAGGAAGGTGACCACGCCCCGGCACCGGTAGCTGGTGAGGGTGAGGCCGGTCTCCTCCAGCACCTCCCGCTTCAGGCAGTCGTCCGGGCTTTCGTCGGGCTCAAACTTGCCGCCGACCCCCACCCACTTGTCGTGGTTCAGGTCGTTTTCCTTCTTCACCCGGTGGAGCATCAAATACTGATCGCCCCGCTGGATATAGCAGAGGGTGGTGTTTTTCAAGACTCAGTCCTCCCGCTGAAAGATGGAGATGCGGTTTTTGTCGTCGAAGGTGTTGTTGTACTGGAGAGAATTGTAGAGCTGCAGCGCCTCGGCGGCCTCGCCCTCCGCGTCGGAGAGGGGCAGGAAGGTGCGGGTTTGGGGATCGTAGAAGCACTTGGAGTTCAGCGCAGGCACAGCATCCGCAATGTCCGCGAGCATCTGGCTGTAGACCGGGGGCTCCAGTCCCGCCGCCTCATAGACGTAGTTGGAGAGGTAGTTGATGCTGCTGATGGGCACGTTCTGCTCTTCGATGTCGTAGTTGGCCCAGACGAAGAAGGGGATCTCATACTGGAGCATCTGCTCGGAGAGGGTCTCGAAGGGGCCGCCGTGGATCTCCTCGAAGAACTCCGTGTCCAGGCTGGGCAGATGGTCGCCAAAGAAGGCGATGACCACCGGCTCCTCCACCTTCCGGAAATGCTGAATCAGGTACTCCACCGCGCTGTCGGTCTCATGGGCCAGAGTCAGGTACTGCTCCGCCCGATCATACCATTGCATAAAGCCCTGGAGCCGCACGCTGCTGATGAAGTCCGGGCCGCTGTAGCGGTAGCCTCCGTGGTTCTGCATGGTCACGCCGAAGAGGAACAGCGGCTTGTCCTTGTCCCTGTTGTCATAGCGCTGGACGATCTTTTCAAACATCTCCTGGTCGCTGACAAACTCGCGGATCAGATCTTTCTGGGGGAAGTTCTCCAGGAAGTAGGTCTGGTTGAAGCCCATGGACGGCCAGACGGTGTTGCGCATCCAGCCCCTGGAGAAATAGGGATGCATGGCCACAGTGTCGTAGCCCCGATCCCGCAGGGCGGAGACCATGGAGTAGGGGTTCTCCGGCAGATACTGCTGGTAGGCCACGCAGCCCTGGGGCAGGAAGCCCAGGGTGTTGCCGGTGAGGAATTCATATTCGGAGTTGGCCGTGCCGCCGCCGTAGACGCTGCTGAGGGCGAAGCCCCGGATGGTGTCCTCCTGCAGGCTGTCGATGAAGGGCATCACGTCCACGTTGGTGCGGAAGTTGGGGCCCAGCTTCCGGAAGTCGGCAAAGCTCTCGTCCATGATGACGATGATGTTGGGATCCTGGGTGGTGGCCTGGGGGATGTCGCTGTCGTAGGAGGCGGCCTTCTCTTCCAGAGTTTCCACATCATAGCCCGCGGGCTTGCGCACGAAGCTGTCTCTGAGCTCGATGGCGAAGTTCAGCAGGAAGCCGTTGTAGTCCGTGCCGTGAAGCCGCCACTGCTGGGAGGTCATGCCGGTCATGCCAAGACCCAGTCCGATGCCCAGGGCCACGAGAATGGCGCCGCCGGAGATGGTCAGGGTCTTGCGGTTCAGCTTCCCGATTTTGAAGGTGCTCAAGGCGAACACAAACAGCAGCCAGAACACCCAGACCTGCACCACGTTGGCGCTGGGGATGTAGTCATATTCCCCGGCCACGCTCATTGCGGTGCGCCAGGCCAGCACGTCCGTGGGCAGCAGCTCGGTGCCGCGGAAGGTGTAGACGAAGTAGTCCGCCGTCACCAGCGCCAGCAGGCAGGCCATGCCGATGGCGGCGCCCCAGGCGGTGCGTCCGGTGATCAGCGTCCAGAAGAGGATCATGCCGAGTCCGATGCCCACGCCCAGGAGAAATTCCCCAAAGGTCAGCGGCAGCACTCTGGAGTCCATGGCGCCCTGCACCAGCCACATGAGCAGAATCGCGCCGAGAATGGGGATCAGCACGATGAACATGGCACGCAGGGATTCCTTCGGCTCCAGCTCCAGCAGCCCGAAGCCGATGAAGCCCAGCGCCGTCAGCGGCACCACCCAGTTGGGCGTCCGCACCACGACCAGGGCGATCACGGCGACCAGCGCCAGCACCAGACCGGTAATGATCCGTTTTTTGTTTTTTGCGAATGTAATCAAATTCAGGCACCTCAAAAAAATGCACAAAAAGTCGAAACCGATTGAAACGTAAGGAATTATACCACGTTTCCTATCGCTAATCTATAAGATTTTATGAATTGGGCTTGTAGAATATATTTGATTATTTAACGGATATTTAATACATATTTCACAAATTGCGATCCTTTTGCAGTGCATAGCCGCTGCCGCCCCTGCATAGAGTTGCACCAATGGAGGGGTTGCCGATGCAGGAACTGGAAAACCGCGCGAGGGATCTGGCGGTCTATATGCTGGAGCACGGCGCCACGGTGCGCAGCACGGCGGAGGCCTTCGGCGTGTCAAAATCCACGGTGCACAAGGAGCTGACCCACCGGCTGGAGCAGTGCAGTCCCGGGCTCTACGCCGAGGTGCGCTCCCTGCTGGATCGGAACAAGGCCGAGCGTCACCTCCGCGGCGGCATGGCAACGAGACGCAAATACCGCGGGGAGGAAGCATAAAAAAGCGCTGCAGAAAACGCTGCAGCGCTGATTTGGTGAATCATAAATTGGGAGTTATCGGTGCATTAAAAAAGAACACCGTAGGGCGGGGACCTGTGCCCCGCCGTTGATCCAACGTCATTTTTTGGCGGCGGGGCACAGGTCCCCGCCCTACAAACTCTATTCTTTTCTCAATCGCTTAGATCCGCGTCCAGGGCGATGACGGGGGTGTAGTCGGGGCTGAGGGCCTTGACCTCCTCCACGATCTGCTGGTGCAGTGCCTTGGGGTCCGGGGCGTCGAAGTCCATCACCAGGTCGAAGCGGATGGTCTTCTCCTCCGGGTCCAGATAGAACGCGTGCATCTGCAGCACATGGTCGTGGGACATGACGGTGCGGCGAATCTGCTCTCTGAGCTGGATCACGGCGTCGTCGGTGGTGTTGCGGGAATAGACGCTGATGCCGGTGAGCACCACGCCGTGCTCCTCGATGACCTCCTGCATCAGATCCCGCTCCAGCACGTCCAGCTCTGCGGCGGTCATGGTGTCGTCCACCTCGATGTGCACGGAGCCGATGGTGGTGTCCGGGCCGTAGCTGTTCAGCACCAGATCGTAGGCGCCGTGAACCTCGGGATGCTTGCAGAGGGTCTTTTTGATGCCGATGGAGAGCTCGCTGTCCGCCCGCTCCCCGAGAATCTGGGACAGGGTGCCCATGAGCATCTCGCAGCCGGACTTGATGATCACGATGGAGATGATCACGCCCAGCCAGGCCTCCAGCGACACGTGGAAGATCAGATAGATGCCGGCGGCCAGCAGGGTGGAGGCGGAGATGACGCTGTCCAGTCTGGCGTCCTCGCCGGAGGCGATGAGGGAGTCGGACTTCACCTTTTCGCCCACGCTCTTGACGTAGCGGCCCAGCACCAGCTTCACCACCACGGCCACGGCGATGATCACCAGGGCAACGGCGGTGTAATTGGGGGTCTCGGGGTGGATGATTTTCTTCACCGACTCGATCAGCGAGGTGACGCCGGCGTAGAGGACGATGACGCTGATGATGGCAGCGGTGAGGTATTCGATCCGGCCGTAGCCGTAGGGGTGCTTTTTGTCGGGCTTCTTGCCGGCCAGCTTGGTGCCGAGAATGGTGATGACGCTGGAGAGGGCGTCGCTCAGGTTGTTTACCGCGTCCAGGGTCACGGCGATGGAGCCGGTGACGGCGCCGATCACAGCCTTGAAGGCCGCGAGGAACACATTGGCCAGAATGCCGATGATGCTGGTACGGACGATGGTTTTTTCTCTGTTCATTTCGCTTCCTCCCGGTGGATGCTGCAGGAATCAGATTCCAAAAGCTTGTGGAGCAGGGTACGCAGCTGCATGGCCTCCTCGATGTCCATGGGGAAGCACCGGCCCATCTGCAGCGGGATCTGCTCGCATTTCTCCCGCATGGCGCGGCCCTCGTCGGTGAGATAGATGATGGTCACGCGCTCATCGTCCTTGCTGCGCTCTCGGCGGACGTAGCCGGCGGCCTCCATCTTCTTCAAAAGGGGCGTGAGAGTGCCGCTGTCCAGATAGAGCTTTTCGCCCAGCGCGTGGACGCTGATGCCGTCCTGCTGCCAGAGCACCATGAAGACGATATACTGGGTATAGGTGATCCCCAGAGGCTTGAAATAGGGCGTGTACATGCCCACCACCTTCCGCGCGCAGGCGTAGAGCGGAAAGCAGAGCTGATTCTCCAGTGCCAGGGGGTTGAATTCTTCCGTCATTTTTCTTTCTCCCTGCAGCGCGTTACGGGCGCTGCTTCTTCATGTCCAGATACTGCACGGCGCTGAGGGCGGCCACATTGCCCTCGCCGGCGGACTTGATATACTGGTAGGGCAGCCCCACCACGTCTCCGCAGGCGAAGCAGCCGGGCAGGTTGGTGGCCATGGTGCGGTCCACCTTCACGTGGTTGCCGTCCAGCTCCAGTCCGGGAACCAGCTGGCCGGGGGAGATGCTGTCCCGGAGGATGAACACGCCGTCGAAGGCGAACTGGCCCTCGGCAGTGACCACCTGACGCTTGCCGTCGGCCTCGGTAATCTCCCTGGGGCGATCCCAGATGACCTTGACGGATTCCGGCAGGTTCTCGATCTCCTTGTACATGGGGAAGTAGGCCACGCTCCCGGCGATCTCGCTGAGGAATGCGGCCTCGTGCTCCTCCTTGCTGCTGTAGCCGATGACGGCCACATCCTTGCCGCGGTACAGCGCCGCGTCGCAGGTGGCGCAGTAGCTGACGCCGCGGCCCAGCAGCGCCTCCTCCCCGGGCAGCAGCTTGCCGGGGATCATGCCGGTGGCCAGGATCAGGGTGGAGGCCTCGTAGAACGCGTCAGCGCCCTGGAGGGCATAGTAGTCGCCCATGTTGTAGGCGGCGGTGATCTTGTCCTCGGTCACCTCCACGCCGACGCTGTCCAGACTCTTCTGGAAGGCTGCGCCCAGCTCTGCCCCGGGGATGTTGGGCAGACCCAGATAGTTCTGAATGGCGTGGGCCTTGACCACCTTGGGGCTCAGATCCTTGCTGCCCAGCAGCAGGACGGTCTTGTTGCGGATCTTCGCCGTCACTGCGGCGGAGAGACCCGCAGGGCCGGTGCCGATGATGGCAATATCATAACGTTCAGACATGATGTGACCTCCTGATTGTAGCATTGTTTACCCTTCGGACAGGGGGGCGCCCGAAGGGTGATTGAGGGATTTACAGCAGCGCCTTGACGGCTGCGTCCACGTCGTCCATGCTGTGGGTGGGCTCGAAACGCTGCACCACGTTGCCGGCTCTGTCCACCAGGAACTTGGTGAAGTTCCACTTGATGGCGGGGTTGTTCTTATAGTCCTTGTCGAACTTCTTCATCATCACGCCGAAGGCAGCGGCCTTGGCGCCCTTGCCGAAGCCCTCAAAGCCCTTCTGGCTCTTCAGATAGGTGTAGAGGGGCAGCTCGTTTTCCCCGTTGACGTCGGATTTCTTCATCTGGGGGAACTGGGTGTTGTACTTCAGGGTGCAGAACTCGTGGATCTCCTCGTCGGTGCCGGGGGTCTGGTTCATGAACTGGTTGCAGGGGATGTCCAGAATCTCGAAGCCCTGCTCGTGATAGGCCTCATACATCTCCTCCAGCTCCTTGTACTGGGGCGTAAAGCCGCAGCCGGTGGCGGTGTTCACAACCAGCAGCACCTTGCCCTGGAAGCTGGACAGCGCGACGTCCTCACCGGCGGGATTCTTGACGGAATAATCGTAAATGCTCATGTTTGTGACCTCCTGTAACAATGTCCGTTTTTCTATTTGATTGTTTACAATTATATTTTACACAATCTTTTTGCGGATGTCAATAGTATTTTCAAATTTTTTCAAAAAAATATGCGGGAGAGGGAGAAGCGAAAATTCTAGTTTATCGAACAGATTAAGATAGTGTCATTGCGAACCAGTGCGCACACTGGTGTGGCAATCCGTTCTCTTGCGGTACAGACCATAATTTTCCGAGATGCTAGGCGAATCCGTTTTATCTCAACATTCTGCAGGATCCTACTCCGCCGCTGGGGGATGCGGATTGCCACACCAGATGACGTCGGTCACTGGTTCGCAATGACATTCTATTTTAGTGCATTGCAGAATTCAACAGCCCGTTAAACTCCAATTTATCATCTAACAAAAAAACAGCCCTCCGGTTTTCGGAGAGCTGTTTGCAATAGGATGGATTATTTCACGGCTTCCAGCAGGGCGTCCACGCGGTCGGTCTGCTCCCACTTGACGCCGAGATCCTCACGGCCCATGTGACCGTAGGCGGCCAGATGCCGATAGATGGGCTTGGCCAGATCCAGATCCCGGATGATGGCGGTGGGGCGCAGATCGAACACCTGCTGCACGGCCTTCTCCAGCTTCTCGTCGGGAACCTTGCCGGTACCCTGGGTGTCCACCAGAACGCTCACAGGCTCCGCCACGCCGATGGCGTAGGCCAGCTGCACCAGGCAGCGGTCAGCCAGATCGGCGGCCACGATGTTCTTGGCCACGTATCTGGCGGCATAGGCTGCGCTGCGGTCCACCTTGGTGGGATCCTTGCCGGAGAAGGCGCCGCCGCCGTGGGGTGCGCTGCCGCCGTAGGTGTCCACGATGATCTTTCTGCCGGTGAGACCGCTGTCTGCCTGGGGACCGCCCACCACGAAGCGTCCGGTGGGGTTCACCAGAATGCGGGTGTTCTCGTCCAGCAGCTGGGCCGGGATGGTGGGACGGATGACCTGATCGATGAGCTCCTGCCGCAGCTGGCCCATGTTGACCTCGGGGCCGTGCTGGGTGGAGATGACCACGGTGTGGACGCGGACGGGCTGGTTCTGCTCGTCGTACTCCACAGTGACCTGGGTCTTGCCGTCGGGGCGCAGGTTGTCGATGACCTGATCCTTGCGCACCTGGGTCAGCCGCTTGGCCAGCTTGTGGGCCAGGCTGATGGGCAGGGGCATGAGCTCCGGGGTCTCCTTGCAGGCGAAGCCGAACATCATGCCCTGGTCGCCGGCGCCGTTGTCCAGGGCGTCGGTGTCGGACTCCTTGGCCTCCAGAGACTTGTCCACGCCCAGGGCGATGTCGCCGCTCTGCTCGTCGATGCTGGTGACGACGGCGCAGGTGTCGCAGTCGAAGCCCAGCTTGGCCCGGTCATAGCCGATCTCCCGGACGGTGCGGCGGACGATCTTGGGGATGTCCACATAGCAGCTGGTGGTGATCTCGCCCATGACGTTCACGATGCCGGTGGTGACAGTCACCTCGCAAGCCACGCGCCCGTTGGGATCCTGCTCCAGAATGGCGTCCAGAACGGCGTCGGAGATCTGGTCGCAGATTTTATCGGGATGTCCCTCGGTTACGGATTCGGATGTAAACAGATGATGTGCCATACTCTATCATTCCTTTCTAAATTATAAACACAAAAAAATGACTCCGCCGGACAGGCGGAGCGGTCAAAACAAAACCTCATCTTTCGATTACACACCGCCGGATTTGGCACCTTGCATTCGCAGGTTGCCGGGCTTCACAGGGCCGGTCCCTCCGCCACTCTTGATAAGGGTTGTGAAATTGTGCTTTTATTATACAGAAAAATACCCGCTTGTCAACCCTGTTTTTTCACGGATTTTCAAGGCATTTACAAAAATATGAACACACTTTTAAAGTCGAACAATTTCCCGCTGCGCCCTTGCGTTCTCCACCCCCGTCTGA